>JBEIHE010000021.1:0-30073 GCA_040381515.1 Polaromonas sp. | reverse complement strand
GAGCAGCGGCGCGGGGCGCCGGTGCGGGCGCAGGAGGCTGGGCGACGATCGCGCCGTCACAACCCCTGGCGGCGGTGGCGGGGGTCCAGCTTGCTCCACGCCAGCACAGTTCGTTCGTGCCGTTTCTCCAGACGAGATCGCCGGTCCCGTTTCTCCAGTTGTCAATGGTTTGGGCGCCCGCAGCACTTGCCATCGCTGCCGAGGCGAACAACATTGCCACTTTATTGAGTTTCTTCATGGTCTTCCTCTAGAGATCCGCAGCCGGGCTGCGTGGAAATGGTGAGAACTGAGCCCAGCCTGTCCTCTTAGCCGGGGCCGGCCGATTGTGCCACAGCGATCTGCAGAGACAAAAACCCCAACGTCGAGGTGTTGATCAGCCCCCCGGGAAGGGTGTTGCTCCATAGCCACAGTCGCCGCCGATCCGTCCTTTTTTGCGGCTGCGGCAACTGCCACGGCCTCGGCTCCCTGGGGATTTAGAATGGCCCGTTGCGCGTTTGCCGCTCAGCCGCCTACGCAATTCGGCCCAGGAAGACAGGACTCCCAAAGCCCTCTCCCTCCCGGCGCCACCGATATCTAAAACAGCCCGCTCCATGACTCAATTCGCCAAGGAAACGCTTCCGATCAGCCTAGAAGAAGAGATGCGCCGCAGCTATCTCGACTATGCGATGAGCGTGATCGTGGGGCGCGCCTTGCCCGATGCACGCGATGGTCTCAAGCCGGTGCACCGCCGGGTGCTCTATGCCATGCATGAGCTCAGCAACGACTGGAACCGGCCCTACAAGAAGTCGGCCCGTATCGTCGGCGACGTGATCGGTAAGTACCACCCGCACGGCGACCAGTCGGTTTACGACACCATTGTGCGGATGGCGCAAGACTTTTCCATGCGGCACATGCTGGTGGACGGGCAGGGTAATTTCGGCTCGGTCGATGGGGACAACGCGGCCGCGATGCGCTACACCGAGATCCGGCTGGCCAAGATCGCCCACGAGTTGCTGGCCGATCTGGAAAAAGAAACGGTGGACTTCGGTCCCAACTACGACGGCTCTGAAAAAGAGCCCCTGGTGCTGCCCACCCGCCTGCCCAATTTACTGGTCAACGGATCGGGGGGCATCGCAGTGGGCATGGCCACGAACATCCCGCCGCACAATCTCAATGAGGTGGTCGACGCCTGCCTGCACTTGCTGGCCAATCCGCAGGCCACAGTAGACGACTTGATGGAGATCGTTCCGGCGCCCGACTTTCCAACGGCCGGCATCATCTACGGCATCAACGGCGTGCGCGAAGGCTATCGCACCGGTCGCGGTCGAATCGTGATGCGCGCGCGCTGCCACTTTGAGGATATTGACAAGGGGCAGCGCCAGGCCATCATCGTCGATGAGCTGCCCTATCAGGTCAACAAGAAGACGCTGCAGGAGCGTATGGCCGAGCTGGTGCACGAGAAAAAGCTAGAGGGCATCAGCCACATCCAGGACGAGTCTGACAAATCCGGTATGCGGCTGGTGATCGAGCTCAAGCGCGGCGAAGTACCGGAAGTGGTGCTCAACAATCTGTACAAGCAGACGCAGTTGCAGGACACCTTTGGCATGAATATGGTGGCCCTGGTCAACGGGCAACCCAAGCTGTGCAACCTGAAAGACCTGATCGAGGTCTTCTTGTCGCACCGCCGCGAAGTGGTGACGCGGCGCACCGTCTTCAATTTGCGCAAGGCACGCGAGCGCGGCCATGTGCTCGAAGGCTTGGCTGTGGCCTTGGCCAATATTGATGAATTCATTCGCATCATTCGCGAGTCGGCCACGCCGCCGGTGGCCAAGGCCGAACTCATGACCCGCTCCTGGGACAGTGCGCTGGTCAGGCAGATGCTCACCCGCGCCCGTGCCGACGGCGGCTTGGTCAATGCGGACGACTACCGCCCGGACAGCCTGCCCCGCGGTTTTGGCATGGGCAGTGACGGCCTCTATAAGCTTTCGGACACGCAGGCGCAGGAAATCCTGCAGATGCGGCTGCAGCGCCTGACCGGCCTGGAGCAAGACAAAATCGTGGCCGAGTACAAGGAGGTCATGGCCGAGATCGACGATCTGCTCGATATTCTTGCCAAGCCCGAGCGGGTGTCGACCATCATCAGCGATGAGCTCAAGGTGATCCGCCAGGAGTTTGGGCAATCCAAGCTGGGGATGCGACGCAGCCAGATCGAGCACAGCTCGGTCGACCTGTCCACCGAGGACCTGATCACGCCGACCGACATGGTGGTCACGCTGTCCCACCAAGGCTATATCAAAAGCCAGCCCCTGTCTGAATACCGGGCCCAAAAACGCGGTGGGCGTGGCAAGCAGGCCACCGCCACCAAAGAAGACGACTGGGTCGACCAGCTCTTCATTGCCAATACGCACGACTACATCCTGTGCTTTTCCAACCGCGGCCGGCTGTATTGGCTCAAAGTCTGGGAAGTACCGGCGGGCTCGCGCGGATCGCGCGGGCGGCCGATCGTCAACATGTTTCCGCTGACCGAGGGCGAGAAGATCACCGTGGTCCTGCCACTGACTGGCCAGTTCCGCAGCTTCCCGGCCGATCACTATGTCTTCATGTCCACCTCGATGGGTACGGTCAAGAAGACGGCGCTCGACGAGTTCAGCAATCCGCGCAAGGCCGGCATCATTGCGGTGGATCTCGATGAGGGCGATTACCTTATCGGTGCGGCCCTGACCGACGGGCAGCACGACGTGATGCTGTTCAGCGATGGCGGCAAAGCGGTGCGCTTTGACGAAAACGACGTTCGCCCCATGGGGCGCAATGCACGCGGCGTTCGCGGCATGATGCTCGAGGAAGGGCAGAGCGTCATTGCCATGCTGGTGGCTGAAGACGAGCAGCAGAGCGTGCTGACCGCCACCGTCAACGGTTACGGCAAACGCACCCCAATTACCGAGTACACGCGGCATGGTCGAGGCACCAAGGGCATGATCGCCATCCAACAATCCGAACGAAACGGCAAGGTGGTGGCCGCTACGTTGGTCCATACGGACGATGAAATCATGCTGATCACCGATCGCGGTGTGTTGGTGCGCACACGCGTGAGCGAAATTCGCGAACTCGGCCGCGCCACTCAGGGGGTGACCCTGATCAGCCTGGACGATGGCTCCCAGCTCTCAGGGCTGCAGCGCATCGTGGAAAACGATGCCAACGCACAGGCCGAGAGCGAAGGCGAGACCGGCACCGAGCCTGCCGGCGATTAATGAGCCGCCCCTATAACTTTTCTGCCGGCCCGGCGGTTTTGCCGGAGGCGGTGCTGCGCACGGCAGCCGGCGAAATGCTCGACTGGCACGGCAGCGGCATGGGCGTGATGGAGATGAGCCACCGGGGCAAGGAATTCATCTCGATCTACGAGGCCGCCGAGCGCGACCTGCGCGAACTACTGGCTGTGCCGCCCCATTTCAAGATCTTGTTCATGCAAGGCGGTGGGCTGGCTGAAAACGCGATCGTCCCGATGAATCTCTCGCGCGGCCGAGCCATGGACTTTGTGCTGACCGGAAGCTGGAGCCAGAAGTCGCACAAAGAGGCTGGCAAGTATGGCGCGGCCCGAGTGGCGGCTTCATCGCAGGAGCAAGGGTTTTGCCATATTCCGGCCCCTGCGTCCTGGCGCATTGGCCACGACGCCCAGTATGTGCATGTGTGCAGCAACGAGACCATACACGGCGTGGAATTCCAGCAGCTGCCTGATCTGCGCAGCCTGGGGTGCGAGGCGCCTCTGGTGGTGGATTTTTCGTCGCAGGTGTGCTCGCGGCCTGTGGACTGGACGCGTGTAGGCTTGGCCTTTGGCGGCGCGCAAAAGAATCTGGGGCCCGCAGGCCTGACCCTGGTGGTGGTCCGCGAGGATCTTCTAGGCCACGCCCTGCCGATCTGCCCGTCGGCCTTCGACTACCAACTGGTGGCTCAGAACCAGTCGATGTACAACACCCCGCCCACTTATGGCATCTACATGGCGGGGCTGACCTTCCAGTGGCTCAAGAGCCAAGGGGGCGTGGCCGCAATGGAGGCGCGCAATATCGCCAAGGCCAAGCTTCTCTACGATTTCATCGACGGCTCGCAGCTCTATCTCAATCCTGTGGACAAGGCTGTGCGCTCGCGCATGAATGTGCCCTTCTTTCTGCGCGGCGACGATGGGCAGGCTCTGGTCGACCCGGGTCACCCACGCAACGCCGCTTTTCTGGACCAGGCCAAGGCCGCGGGGCTGCTGCAACTCAAAGGCCACAAGTCGGTCGGCGGCATGCGCGCCAGCCTCTACAACGCTATGCCGCTCGAAGGTGTGCAGGCGCTTGTGGCCCACATGCGCGAATTCGAGCGCAAGGCCTGATCGAGATGTACGGGTCGTGGGTCAAGTGCGGCGGCAGCAATCGATCAAAGCGCGATCGCCGCGAGGGCGCGGCTCCCACCCTGTCTCGTTGCCTCGTAAGCGCGGCTGCAAGACGGACCCATCGCCGCGTCGGCGCGGCGACTGCGGGCGCGGGGAAGCTTGCATCCTTGTGGGAGCGCCGCCCTCGGCGCGATCGGGATTTCAGCGGGAGTAGACCATGAGCCAGACCCCTGTTCAATCGGACGCCCTGGCCGCGCTGCGGGTGCAGATCGACGCGATCGACCGACAGTTGCTGCAACTGCTCAACGACCGAGCCCAGGTGGCCGAACAGGTCGGTGAGATCAAGCGTGCCGAAGGTTCGGCCTTCTTCCGGCCTGACCGGGTAGCCCAGGTGATTGAGAAAATCACCCAAGCCAATCCGGGGCCCTTGAAGGCCGAGCACGTGCAGGCGATTTGGCGCGAGATCATGTCGGCCTGCCTGGCCCTGGAGGCGCCTCAGCGCGTGGCGGTGCTCGGGCCCCAGGGCACCTTCTGCGAGCAGGCGGCGCTCGAGTTTTTTGGCAGCGCCGCGCAAATGATCTACTGCGCCAGCTTCGATGAAGTGTTCCACGCCACCGCTGCGGGCACGGCGCACTTTGGTGTGGTGGGGATGGAGAACTCCACTGAGGGAGTGGTGGCACGCTCGCTTGATTTGTTCCTGCGCTCGCCCGTGCACGTGGTGGGCGAGGTCAGCCTGATGGTGCGGCACAACCTGCTGCGCCGCGCCGATAGCCTGCAAGACATCGAGGTGGTCATGGCCCACCCGCAGGCGCTGGCCCAGTGCCAGGCTTGGCTCAGCCAGCACCTGCCGCAAGCCGAACGCCGGGCGGTCTCAAGTAATGCCGAGGGTGCGCGCCTGGCCAGCACCAACCCGGCCTGGGCTGGCGTTGCCAGCGAACGCGCCGCCGCGCAATTCGGCCTGCACATCGTGCGCCATGCCATTCAGGATGAGGCCCACAACCGCACGCGCTTCGCGGTGATCTGTCTGCCGCAAACCCTGGCCACGCCACCCGCATCGGGCCGTGACTGCACCAGCTTGGTGGTGTCGGTTCCCAATCGACCCGGCGCGGTGCACGACCTGCTGGTACCGCTAAAGGCCAACGGGGTGTCGATGACGCGCTTTGAATCGCGACCGGCCAAGTCGGGCCAATGGGAGTACTACTTCTACATCGACATCCAGGGCCATATCAGCCAAGCGCCCGTGGCCGCAGCGCTCGAAGAACTGAAGAATCTTTGCGCCTTCTACAAGGTGTTGGGCTCTTACCCCGTGTCCGATTAGAGGCCGCCATGTTTAAAAGACTCGCGCTGATCGGATGCGGGCTGATGGGCGGCTCGTTTGCCTTGGCCATGCAGCAAGCCGGCCTGGTGGCTCAGATTTGCGGCTATAGCCGCTCCGAAAAAAGTGCGCTGCGCGCCCGAGAGCTGGGCATCATCCACGAGATCGCCCCCTCGCCTGCAGAGGCCGTGCGCGAGGCCGATTTGGTCCTGCTGGCCGTGCCCGTGGCCTCGACTGGCTCGAGCCTGCAGGCGCTGCTGCCCGGACTCGGAGCCAAGGCATTGGTGATGGATGTAGGCTCCACCAAAGCTGATGTGGCGCAAGCCGCGCGCGGGGCGCTGGGCGCACGCGTTCATCAATTCATGCCTGCCCATCCGATTTGCGGCAAAGAGGTCGCTGGAGTGGACCATGCCGATGCCCAGCTGTACCAAGGCCAGAGGGTCATCCTCACCCCGCTGGCAGAACACAGTCCCGAGCAAATCGAGCAGGCACGCGCCATCTGGATCGCACTGGGCTGCCAGGTGCAAGCCCTGAGCCCGGAGGCCCACGACCGGGCGCTGGCAGCGATCAGCCATTTCCCGCACCTGATGGCGTTTGCCTTCATGGACAGCCTGATGAAGCAGGCGGAGGGCGAGGACTTCCTTGCGGTAGCCGGTGCCGGCTTTCGCGACAGCACCCGCATCGCCGCCGGCGATCCCGAGCTGTGGGCGGATGTCCTGATGGCCAACGCCCGGGAGGTGCTCAGCCAGTCCCAGCGCATGCATGACAGCCTGTTCGAGCTCGAACAACTGATACAGCGGCGTGATCATGCGGGGCTCAAGCAATTGATCGAAAAGGTCAGTCGCCGACGCAGCCGCTGGCAGCTCGAGCGCACGTCCGCAAAACCCTGACCGTAGCGCATCGCCGATACAGATAGCGCCTTTGCCGCCTGCGCCCACCATGTTCCAGATTGACGCTCTAGACCTCCCCGCCTTGCAAACCGTGGGCGGCTCTGTGCGACTGCCCGGCTCCAAGAGCATTTCAAACCGGGTCCTGCTGCTGGCCGCCCTGAGCCAGGGCGAGACGGTGGTGCACGATTTGCTAGCCTCCGATGACACGGCCGTCATGCTGACGGCGCTCAGGCAGTTGGGCTGCCAGGTCGAACAAAGTGGGCAGACCGCGGTGATCACCGGCCTGGGTGGCCGGCTTCATCAAGACGGGGCGCAGCTGTTCCTGGGCAATGCGGGAACCGCCATGCGACCGCTGACCGCGGCACTGGCCCTGATGGGCGGTCGCTTTGAACTCTCGGGTGTGCCGCGCATGCACGAGCGACCGATTCGCGACCTGGTCGATGCGCTGCGCCAATTGGGCTGCCAGATCGACTACCTGGGACACGAGGGCTACCCGCCACTGCGCCTGAGGCCCAGCGCGCCACTGCGTCTGGACGCGCCCATCCGAGTGCGCGGCGATGTCTCGAGCCAGTTTCTCACGGCACTGCTGATGGCTTTGCCGCTGGTGGCACACAAGGATGTGCAAATTGAGGTGGTGGGTGAGCTCATTTCCAAGCCCTACATCGAGATCACCCTCAGGCTGCTGGAACGCTTTGGCATCCGCGTGCAGCGCCAGGGTTGGCAGCGCTTTGTCATTCCGGCAGGCAGCCGCTACCAGTCGCCTGGCCAGATTTATGTGGAGGGCGATGCGTCCTCGGCCAGTTACTTTGTAGCCCTCGGTGCGATTGCGGCCACGCGCGAGCCGCTGGAGATTCTGGGCATTGGGTCGGGCTCTATTCAAGGCGACATCGCCTTTGTGCAGGCAGCCCAGCAGATGGGCGCCCGAGTCGAGCTCAAGCCCAACAGCATGCGGGTGCGGCGTGGCGCCTGGCCGCTCAAAGCGATTGACCTCGATTGCAACCACATCCCCGATGCCGCAATGACGCTGGCCCTGATGGCACTCTACGCGCAAGGGCCGACCACCTTGCGCAACATCGCCAGTTGGCGCGTGAAGGAAACCGACCGCCTGACGGCCATGGCCACCGAGTTGCGCAAGCTTGGCGCAGTAGTGGAAGAAGGGGCGGACTGCCTGCGCATCGAGCCACCGGTGGTTTGGCACAGCGCCTCAATTGCCACCTATGACGACCACCGGATGGCCATGTGCTTCTCGCTGGCCGCCTTCAATCCTGCGGGCCGCACGGTGCGCATCGAAGAGCCGCACTGTGTGGCCAAGACCTTTCCCGATTACTTCGAGACGCTGTTTGCGGTGGCCCAAACCGATGTGCATCAGATTCCGGTGATCGGCATTGACGGGCCCACCGCATCGGGCAAGGGGACCCTGGCCTCGCTGACTGCGGCCCGCCTGGGCTTTCATTACCTCGATTCGGGTGCGCTCTACCGCCTGACCGCGCTGGCTGCCGCGCGAGCCGGGATCGATCTGGACAATGGCGCGGCAGTAGCCGATGTGGCGCGCAGCCTACCGGTCCGCTTTGAAGGGGACCGGGTGTTTTTGGCCGGACAGGATGTGAGCGAGGACATCCGCACCGAGTCAGCCGGCATGGCCGCCTCGCAGGTTTCGGTCCACCCGCAGGTGCGCACCGCCTTGGTCGAGTTGCAGCGCGGCTTTCGCCGCCCGCCCGGTCTGGTGGCCGATGGGCGTGACATGGGAACGGTGATCTTCCCGGACGCACGCCTGAAGGTGTTCCTGACGGCCAGCGCCGCGCGGCGCGCCCAAAGACGCCATAAGCAACTGATTTCAAAGGGAAATTCGGTTACACTGGCGGCCATTGAATCGGACCTCATGGCGCGCGATGCCCGGGATTCTTCCCGCAGCGCCGCACCCCTGAAGCCGGCTCAAGACGCCCTGCTGCTCGACAACTCCGAGCTCTCGATCGAATCTTCCATCGATTGCGTGCTTCGTTGGTGGCAGGACAAGAGGCCCATCTGAGTCCCGTCGCACGTCCAGTGCATTGCTCGGCTGGTTCATCCACTTAACCCCGCGGCGACAAAGCCGCAACACGCTTCGCTGACAGTCTTTCAAGTGCAACCGCAAGGATGCGGTGCAGCCGTTCTGTCGGCGATCAAAGGAAACTTCATGTCTGAATCTTTTGCCGCCCTGTTCGAAGAATCGCTCAAGCGCTCTGAAATGCGCTCGGGTGAGGTGATCACCGCCGAGGTCGTCCGTATCGACCACAACCACGTGGTGGTCAACGCCGGACTCAAATCCGAGGCCTATGTGCCGATCGAGGAGTTCAAGAACGACCAGGGCGAAATCGAGGTGCAAGTTGGTGACTTCGTCTCGGTGGCCATCGACTCCGTCGAAAACGGTTTCGGCGATACCCTGCTTTCACGCGACAAGGCCAAGCGCCTGGCCTCTTGGATGGCCCTCGAAAAAGCCCTGGAGTCCGGCGAGTTCGTGACCGGCCAGACCACCGGCAAGGTCAAGGGCGGCCTGACAGTGCTGGTCAACGGCATTCGCGCCTTCCTGCCCGGCTCGCTGATCGATACCCGTCCGATCAAGGATCTGACCCCCTACGAGAACAAGACCCTGGAATTCAAGGTCATCAAGCTCGATCGCAAGCGCAACAACGTGGTGCTCTCGCGCCGTGCAGTGGTGGAGGCCTCGATGGGCGAAGAGCGCGCCAAGCTGATGGAAACCCTCAAAGAAGGTTCCGTGGTGCGCGGCGTGGTCAAGAACATCACCGAATACGGTGCCTTCGTGGATCTGGGCGGCATCGACGGCCTGCTGCACATCACCGACATGGCCTGGCGCCGCGTGCGCCATCCCAGCGAGGTGGTGCAGGCCGGTCAGGAAATCACGGCCAAGATCCTCAAGTTCGACACCGAGAAAAACCGCGTGTCGCTGGGCCTCAAGCAGATGGGCGATGACCCCTGGATGGGCGTCTCGCGCCGCTACCCACAGGCCACCCGCCTGTTCGGCAAGGTCACCAACATTGCCGACTACGGCGCCTTCGTCGAGCTCGAGCCAGGCATTGAAGGCCTGGTGCACGTCTCCGAGATGGACTGGACCAACAAGAACGTGGCCCCGAGCAAGCTGGTGTCCCTCGGTGACGAGGTTGAAGTGATGGTGCTGGAGATCGACGAAGACAAGCGCCGCATCTCGCTGGGCATGAAGCAGTGCCGCGCCAACCCCTGGCAGGAGTTTGCACAAAACACCAAGCGCGGCGACCGCGTGAAAGGCCCGATCAAATCGATCACCGACTTTGGCGTCTTCGTGGGTCTGGCCGCCGGCATCGACGGCCTGGTGCACCTGTCGGACCTGTCCTGGAACGAGCCGGGCGAGACTGCGGTGCGCAACTACAAGAAGGGCCAGGAAGTCGAGGCCATCGTGCTGGCCGTCGATGTGGACCGCGAGCGCATTTCGCTGGGCATCAAGCAACTCGACTCCGACCCCTTCACCACCTTTGTGTCGGTCAACGACAAGGGAGCGACGGTCACTGGCAAGGTCAAGACTGTGGATGCCAAGGGCGCCGAAATCGACCTGGGCAGCGACATCGTGGGTTACCTGCGTGCCAGCGAAATCAGCCGCGACCGCGTGGAAGATGCCCGCAATGTCCTCAAGGAAGGCGACGAAGTCACTGCCGTGGTGGTCAATGTGGATCGCAAGAGCCGCAACATTCAGCTGTCGGTGCGCGCCAAGGACACGGCGGACCAGGCCGAAGCCATGGCCAGCCTGTCGCAAAACAGCGGCAGCGCCGGTACCACCAGCTTGGGCGCTCTGTTGCGTGCAAAGCTCGACAACGGTGACAACAGCTGATCGATTGGCGCAGAAGGGGCTGGGCATCGGCGCTCGAAGAGTGCCCGTCCCCCCTGTTCCATCAGTCGTTTCCTGCCGCCCAGGCCATGACCCGATCTGATCTCGTCGAAGAGCTTGCCGCTCGTTTTCCTCAGCTCACCCACAAGGACGCTGAGTCAGCGGTCAAGGCCATCCTTGACGCGATGAGCGAGGCCATGGAGCGGGGTCACCGGATCGAAATCCGGGGCTTTGGCAGCTTTACCATCAATCGCCGGCCGCCACGGATGGGGCGCAACCCTCGCTCGGGCGAGAGTGTGGCCATTCCCGAGAAGAGGGTGCCTCACTTCAAACCGGGCAAGGCCTTGCGCGAAGCGGTGGACACACGCACCGAAGCCCTGCGCGCGGCGGCTCAGGCCGCCCTTGACCGCCGCTCGCCCTGACTACAATTTGAGCTCCTCTGAGGAGCCCAGCGCTTGAAATACCTTGGATGGCTGCTCAAGGCAGCGGTTTTCTTCACCCTGTTCGCCTTCGCACTGAATAACCAGGACGAGGTCGCTGTCCGTTTCTTCTTTGGTCAACAATGGCAGGCGCCGCTGGTTTTGGTGGTGCTGATCGCTTTCACAATAGGGCTGGGTTTGGGCGTGATGTTCATGGTGCCGCGCTGGTGGCGCAGTCGCAAGGCCGCCCAGCAAGCCAAGCCTTCTGCTGCCGGTCCGACTGCAGCCGCATCAGCGCCGAGCGCGACGGCGGCGCCCGAACAGAGGCCCCATGGAATTTGACCTGACCGCCCTGCTGGTGGGTTTGCCGCTGGCCTTTGCCCTGGGCTGGCTGGCTTCGCGCCTTGATCTCAAGCAGATGCGGGTGGAAAACCGGCAGTCACCCAAAGCCTACTTTCGAGGCCTGAACTTCCTGCTCAATGAACAACAGGACCAGGCGATCGATGCCTTTATCGAGGCGGTGCAGAACGATCCCGATACCTCGGAATTGCACTTTGCGCTGGGTAATCTCTTCCGTCGCAGGGGCGAGTACGACCGGGCGGTGCGGGTGCATGAGCACTTGCTGGCGCGCGGCGATCTCACGCAGGCCGAACGCGATCGCGCCCAGCACGCGCTGGCGCTGGACTTTCTGAAGGCAGGGCTACTCGACCGAGCTGAGAATGCGCTGAACAAGCTCGAGGGGACCGCGCACGAACAAGATGCCCGCCTGGCCCTGCTGGCCATCTACGAACGGTCCCGCGATTGGGCGCAGGCCAGTGAGGTGGCGGCACGGCTCGACAGTGGCAGCCATGGCAGCTTTGCAGTCCGCCAAGCCCATTACTTGTGCGAGCAAGCCCAAGCCCATGTGGCAGCAGGACAGCCGCAAGCCGCGCTGCAAATGCTGGTCCGGGCGCAGGATCTGGCGCCGCAATCGCCACGTCCGCTGATCGAGCAGGCGCAACTGCTGTCACAGCAAGGTCAGGCGCAAGCGGCCCTGCAAACCCTGCTGCGGCTGCGTCAGGCTGCGCCGCAGGCCTTGCCGCTGGCGGCCGGCCTGATGGCGGGACTGGCCGAGCAATCGGGTGAGCGCGCTCAGGTGCAACAGATCCTGATCGATGCGCAGGCACAGCACCCCAGCATCGATCTGGTGCAAGCCATTGCGCAACTCGAACCCGATCCGCAACAAGCCCGGCAGTGGTTTGTGGCGCACCTGAAGACCGAGCCCTCCTTGGTGGCGGCCAGCCGCTGGCTAAGCGGCGAATCCCTGATGAACCAAGAGCAGGCTCAGGGCGTGGGTCGCGCCATCGAGAAGGCCTGCGGGCCCCTGATGCGTTATCGCTGCGCAGCCTGTGGCTTTGAGGCCAAGCAGCATTTCTGGCACTGCCCCGGCTGCCAGGCCTGGGACAGCTATCCGGCCCGCCGTATTGAAGAGCTATGAGTCTGTACACCCCTACCCCTGCACAAATGGCCCAGGCCCGAGTCCTGGTGGTTGGCGATGTCATGCTCGATCGCTACTGGTACGGCCCGGTTGACCGTATCTCACCGGAAGCACCGGTTCCAGTGGTACGCGTAACCCGGCAGGAAGAAAGGCTGGGCGGAGCCGCCAACGTGGCCTATAACGTGGTCAGTCTGGGGGCGCAGGCCTCCCTGCTGAGCGTGGTCGGCGAAGACGAGGCCAGTCACGAACTGGAAGCGCTGGTTGCCCGCACGGGCATCGTGCCCTGCTTTGGTCGCGATGCCGCCCTTCGCACCACCGTCAAGCTGCGCATCATCGGGCGCCAGCAGCAGTTGATGCGCCTGGATTTTGAAAACACGCCCGACCGCGAACTGCTGGCCACGCAGACCGAAAGCTTCAATCAATTGCACAGGGACCATCAGGCGGTCCTGTTTTCCGACTATGGCAAGGGGGGTCTGGCCCATATTGCCCTGATGATCGAGCGGGCCAGACAAGCCGGCCAGCCCATCTTGATCGACCCCAAGGGCTCGGATTATTCGCGCTATCAAGGTGCCACGCTGATCACGCCCAACCGCGCCGAGCTTGAACAGGTGATTGGCCGCTGGAGCAGCGAGGACGATCTGTCGCGCCGGGCTCAGGAACTGCGCCGAGAACTGCAACTGCAGGGCCTGTTGCTCACGCGCAGCGAAGAGGGCATGACGCTATTCGATGACCAAGGTCAACTGCATGTGCCCGCCCAGGCGCGCGAAGTGTTTGATGTCACGGGGGCTGGCGATACGGTGATCGCTGCCATGGCCGCTTTGCTGGCCGCCGGCGCCCCACTGCGACAGGCGGTGCCGGTGGCCAACCGTGCAGGTGGCATTGTGGTCGGCAAGTTTGGCACGGCTTGCGTGAGCTATGAGGAGCTGTTTACAGGCGCAGCGCCGGGGGGAGCGGTATGAGAGTTGTAGTGACCGGAGCGGCAGGTTTCATTGGCAGCAACCTGGTGGCCGGACTCAATGCGCGCGGCATTGACGACATCATTGCCGTCGACGATCTGACCGAGGGCGACAAGTTCCGTAACCTGGCAGGTCTGCAGATTGCGGACTATGTGGATGCCGACGACTTTTACGAACTGTTTGCCGAAGGCGCCTACGGTCAGATGGATGCGGTCTTCCACGAGGGGGCCTGCAGTGACACCATGGAGACCAACGGCAAATACATGATGGACAACAACTACAGCCTGTCCTGTGAGTTGTTTCATGCCTGCCAGGAGCAGGGCACCCGCCTGATTTATGCATCCTCGGCCGCCACCTATGGCGGATCCGACCGATTCGTTGAAAGCCCGGACTGCGAGAGGCCGCTCAACGTCTACGGCTACTCAAAGTGGCTGTTCGATCAGCGCATGAGGCGAGAGCTGGGTGCCGATTTTTCCCGGGCGGCCTCGCAGGTGGTGGGCTTTCGCTATTTCAACGTCTATGGTCCGCGCGAGCAGCACAAGGGCCGCATGGCCAGTGTGCCCTTCCATCAGTTTCACCAGTTCGGGAAGGACGGACGGGTGCAACTGTTCGGCGCCTACGGCGGCTATGGGCCCGGGGAGCAGATGCGCGACTTCATTCATGTCGATGATGTCGTGGCCGTGAATCTCTGGTTTCTAGACCACCCGGACCACAGCGGTCTGTTCAACCTGGGCACAGGACGCGCCCAACCCTTCAACGATGTGGCACTGGCGGTGGTGCAGGCGATGCAGGCCCACCACGGACACCGAGCACCCGCCGATATCCAAGAGGCGGTGGCACAACAGCTGGTGCAGTACATCGATTTCCCGCCAGCCTTGGTGGGCAAATACCAGTGCTACACCCAGGCTGATCTAAGTCGTCTGCGTCACATCGGATGCCATCATGAGTTCGCGGATGTGGCCACTGGGGTAAGCCGCTACATGCAATGGCTCTCGCTACAGAGCTGAAGTCCGATAGGCCCTGGTCTTTGAGAAGGATCGTGTCCATCATCGCCAGATGCATGCTGGAGGCCTTTCTGGCAGGCCACGGCGCAATGGCCCTGGCAGCCCTGGACATCAACCGGGCCACTGAGGCCGACTTTGATGGCCTGAGCGGCCTGGGCCCGGCCACCACCAGACTCATCTTGGGTGAGCGCGACAAAGCACCCTTCAAGAACTGGCAGGACCTGCTGACAAGGGTCAAGGGCATAGGCCCCACCAGCGCGGCCAGGCTCTCTGCGCAGGGGCTGACGGTCAATGGTCAGCCCTACGAAGCAAGGCGTCGCTGAGGTTTACCCGCCTGGTCGCGCCCGAGGGCGGCGCCCCTACCGCAGCGAGATGAGGTCAATTGACCGGCTGACCAAACCCACCGCCGCCTGGGGTTTGAATCTCAAACACATCACCGACCTGCATCTCCACCTGACCAATATGCGGCACCACCTCCACACGGCCGTCCGCACGGATCACGGTATTGATACCCGCCGCGCCCGGCGCACCACCTGCGGCACCAAAGGCCGGATGAACGCGACCATTCGAAAGAATGGCCGCTGTCATCGGTTCAAGAAAGCGGATGCGCCGAATACCCCCATCACCACCACGCCAGCGACCTGCGCCACCCGACCCGTGACGAATCTCATAGCTCTCCAGCCGCACGGGGAAGCGAAACTCCAGCACCTCGGGATCGGTCAGGCGTGAGTTGGTCATATGGGTCTGTACCACCGCCGTACCGTCAAAACCATCGACTTGTTCGCCCCGCTCGTCAAAGCGACCGCCCGCACCACTGCCCCCAGAGATGGTCTCGTAGTACTGATAACGGTCGCTGCCAAAGGTAAAGTTGTTCATGGTGGGCTGACTGCCTGCCATCACGCCGAGGGCACCAAAGAGCGCATTGGTGATGCAGCTGGAGGTCTCCACATTGCCGGCCACCACCGAGGCGGGCGGCAGCGGGTTGAGCATGGAGCCCTCGGGAATGATGACCCTTAGCGGCTTGAGACAGCCCGCGTTGAGCGGAATGTCGTCATCGACCAGCGTTCTAAAGACATACAGGACCGCCGCCATGCACACCGCGCGCGGGGCATTGAAGTTGTTGCTCAGTTGGGCACTGGTACCTGTGAAATCAATCACCGCGCTGCGCGCGCTGCTGTCCACCCGCACCGACACCTGAATCTGCGCTCCGTTGTCCAACGGCAAGGAGAACTGGCCATCGTGCAGGCGCGTGATGACCCGCCGCACCGACTCTTCTGCGTTGTCCTGCACATGACGCATATAGGCCTGCACCACCTCAAGGCCGAATTCATCGACCATGCGCCTGAGCTCTTGCACGCCCTTTTCATTGGCTGCAATTTGCGCTTTCAGATCAGCCATGTTTTGCTGCGGATTGCGACTTGGATAGGGCCCGCTTCGCAGCAGCGCCACCATTTCGGCCTCGCGCAGGCGACCCGCCTCCACCAGCTTGAAGTTGCGGATTTGCACACCTTCTTCATCGATGTGCGTGGAAAAGGGCGGCATCGAGCCCGGCGTGAGACCGCCCACATCGGCATGATGCCCCCGCGAGCCGACATAGAACACGGGCTCGGAGCGGCCTGACAGAAAAACCGGCGTGATCACGGTCACATCGGGCAGGTGAGTTCCGCCATGGTAGGGGTCATTAAGAACATAGACGTCGCCGGCTTGCATCTGCCCACGGTTTTCCTGAATGACCGTCTGGATGCTCTCGCCCATGGAACCCAGATGCACCGGCATGTGCGGCGCATTGGCAATCAGATGCCCCTGATCGTTAAACAGCGCGCAGGAAAAATCCAGCCGCTCCTTGATATTGACCGAATAGGCGGTGTTCTGCAGTTGCAGTCCCATCTGTTCGGCAATATTCATGAACAGGTTGTTGAACACTTCCAGTAGCACCGGATCAACCGTGGTGCCCACCGCATGGCGCTGGGCACGAGGCACGCGGCGCTCGAGCATCAGGTGGTCCAGTTCCGTCACCCGGGCTTGCCATTGCGGCTCGACGACTGTGGTGGCATTGCGTTCGGCAATGATGGCCGGACCCGGCACGCTGTCGCCGGGCCGCAGGTCTTCGCGCACCACCAGCGCAGCCGAGTGCCACTGGCCGCCGCTGTACAGGCGCACCGTCTCGCGCACCGGTGCAGGCCGGGCTGGGTGCAGCGACTGGGCCGACTCACCCGGTGCCTGACCTGGCAGCACGGCCTCGACGGACACCGCCTCGACGATCAGACGCTTGCCCTGCATCAGGAAGGCAAAGCGCTGGCGGTAGGCGGACTCAAAAGCCGCTTCGATCTGAGCCAGTGAGCCAAAGGGCACCACCAGGGCTGTATCGGTTCCTTCGTAGCGCAAGTGAATCCGGCGACGCAGCTCCAGCCCATCGCGGCCCAACTGTTGACCCCTGAGCGCCTGGCTGGCCTGATCGGCCAGTGCATCGAGTTGCGTGCGCAAGGCGGGCAAAGCCTCGGCCCCAAGCGGGCTCTCGACCGACTGCTCACGAATGAGGCTCTGATCGGCCAGACCCATGCCATAGGCTGAGAGCACGCCCGCCAGGGGATGCACCAGCACACGGGTCATGCCCAGTGCATCGGCCACCAGACAGGCATGCTGTCCGCCGGCCCCCCCGAAGCACTGCAAGGTGTAGCGGGTGACGTCATAGCCTCTGGCCACCGAAATCTTTTTGATCGCGTTGGCCATCTGCTCGACGGCGATACGGATAAAGCCTTCAGCCACCTCCTCGGCGCTGCGTCCGCTTCGCCGTGCGAGATCGGCGAACTGCTCTTGCACCGGCTCCAGGCCAAGCGCCTCGCGACCGGAGGGGCCAAACACCTTGGGAAACCAGGCCGGCTGTATCTTGCCCAGCATCAGATTGGCATCGGTGACGGCCAGTGGACCGCCCCGACGGTAGCTGGCTGGCCCCGGATTGGCGCCGGCACTTTGCGGCCCGACCCGAAAGCGCGAGCCGTCAAAGTTCAGGATCGAGCCGCCGCCGGCGGCCACGGTGTGTATGCTCATCATGGGGGCCCGCATGCGCACCCCGGCTACCTGGGTCTCAAACTCGCGCTCGAATTCGCCAGCGAAATGAGAGACATCGGTGGAGGTGCCGCCCATGTCAAAACCGATCACACGCTCGCAACCGGCCAGCGCGGCCGTGCGCGCCATGCCCACAATGCCTCCTGCGGGCCCCGACAAAATGGCGTCCTTGCCCTGGAAAGCCTGTGCATCGGCCAGACCACCAGAGGACTGCATGAAGAACAGACGCACGCCTGGCATTTCTGCAGCCACCTGGTCGACGTAACGGCGAAGAATGGGCGAGAGATAGGCATCCACCACCGTGGTGTCCCCACGGCTGACAAACTTCATCAGAGGACTGGTCTGGTGACTGGTGCTGACTTGCGTAAAGCCGATACTGCGCGCCAATCGTGCCGCCGCTTTTTCATGGTCCGTGTAGCGGTAACCATGCATGAACACAATGGCCACGCTGCGCAGACCCGCGTCAAAAGCCTGCTGCAGCTGCGGCTGCAGGTGGGCCAAGTCCAGCGCTTGGATGATTTCACCCTGCGCCCCCATGCGCTCATGGGCCTCAATGACGCGCGAATACAGCAACTCGGGTAGAACGATCTGGCGATCAAACAAGCGCGGCCTGTTCTGGTAGGCAATGCGCAAGGCGTCGCGAAAACCACGGGTGGTTACCAGCAGCGTGGGCTCGCCCTTTCTCTCGAGCAGGGCGTTGGTGGCCACGGTAGTGCCCATCTTCACGCACTCGACCTGCTATGGAGTGATCGGCGCGTTGGAGGTCAAGCCCAACAAATGCCGGATCCCGGCTACGGCCGCGTCACGGTACTGCTCGGGGTTGTCTGAGAGCAACTTGTGGGTTAACAACTGGCCATCGGGTCTGCGCGCCACGATGTCGGTGAAAGTGCCGCCACGATCGATCCAGAATTGCCAAAGGGATGGCGCACCGACGGGGTTCATGGGAAGAACCTCACAGAGAAGCGGCTGCTCGTGCCGCTTGGTCGTACATACCCGAGAGCACTCGCAGCAGCCGCGCCAATTCACCAATATCGCGGTTAAGCCCCTCATCAGCCTTCAGGGCCGCAATCAGGCATGCCTCGCGAATTTCGCGATAGCGCTCCACAAACTGCCGCCCCGACTCGGTCGCCGCATAAGTCACTTCTTTGCCATTCCTGCGCGAAGCCACAACGCCCAGGCCCAGAAGTTTCTTGAGCGCGTAATTGATCAGATGGGTGTCCTCGATGTTCATGATGAAGCAAATATCGGCCAGGCGCTTGTCACGGGCCCGATGCGTGACATGGTGCAGCACCAGCACATCGAGCGGCGTGAGATCTTTGAGCCCGGCAGCCGACATGCAATGAGTCACCCAACGATGAAACGCATTGCCCGCCACAATCAGACCGAACTCGAACTCGCTCATTTGCGCGCTATCGGGCGAGACCAGGTGGGCCGATGAGACGATAGGCTTGGCCACCGGCCTTTCGGCGGGCGCCTTGCGCGGAGTAAGGGAACGGGGCGGCACGGCGAAAGTCTACCCACAACGCCGACAAATTGCCAATAAATTGTCGATGATCAGGGAAAATACGGATCCTCCACAGCCGCTTCCCCCCTACAGTGGCTGTTATCGACACGGCACCATCGCCAAGCAACGAACGCAAGGCCCCTGTATGAACGCCGTTCTCGACCCTTCCACCCCCAACCTCCAGAGGAGTCTCCCCATGAAACGACGCTTCTTCCCCATCGCAGTGGCTGCAGCCGCGCTCTCGCTGGGCACCGCTGCGCTTGCCCAGACCAAATGGGATCTGCCGGCAGCCTACCCGGCAACCAATTTCCACACCGTCAATTTGGTTCAGTTTGCTGCCGACGTCGAAAAGGCCTCCGGCGGCAAGCTGCGCATCACCGTGCACCCCAACGCCTCTCTGTTCAAGGCCCCTGAAATCAAGCGTGCCGTGCAAGGCGGCCAGGCCCAGATCGGCGAGATCCTGATGGTCAACTTCCAGAATGAATGGCAAATCTGGGGCGCCGATGGCATTCCCTTCATGGCCACCAGCTACGACGACGCCATGAAGCTGTGGCGGGTACAAAAGCCGCTGGTCGACAAGAAACTGGCCGAGCAAGGCATGATGGCCCTGTACGCCGTGCCGTGGCCCCCGCAAGGCATCTACAGCAAGAGACCCCTCAACTCCGCCGCCGATCTGAGAGGCATCAAGTGGCGCGCCTACAGCCCCTCTACCGCCCGCATCGCCGAATTGGTGGGCGCGCAGCCAGTGACCGTGCAGGCCGCCGAAGTGAGCCAGGCTTTTGCCACCGGCGTGGCCGAAAGCATGATCTCCAGCGGTTCTACCGGTGCCGACGCCAAGCTGCATGAGCATGTGAAGTTCTGGTACGACACCCAGGCTTGGCTGCCCAAGAACCTGGTCATCGTCAACCGCGCGGCCTTCAATGCGCTGGATAAAGCGACGCAAGACGCCATCATGAAGGCAGCGGCCGACGCAGAAGTGCGCGGTCTGGCCGAAAGCAAAAAAGCCAACGGCGCGTCTCTGAACATCCTGCGCACAGGCGGCATGCAGATTCTGCCGCCGCCCGCACAGCTGACTGCCGACATGAGGAAGGTGGGCGAGACCCTGCTGACCGAGTGGCTGGGCAAGTCCGGAGCTGAAGGACAGCAGCTGATCGACGCTTTCCGCCGCTGATCGGGTCTTCATGCGCAAATTGCTCGACGGGCTCTATGGCGCGACGGCTGCAATCGCAGCCGTTTTCATGGTGGGCCTGCTGGTGATGGTGCTGCTGTCCATCCTGGGACGGCAGCTGGGCTTTCACGTACCGGGCACCGATGCCTATGCCGGCTACATGATGGCTGGCTGCGGCTTCCTGGCCCTGGCGCACACCCTCAAGCGTGGCGAGCATATTCGCGTCACTTTATTCCTGCATCATCTCAAGGGTTCGGCGCGCCGCGCCCTTGAGCTGTGGGCACTGGGCGCCGGCACGTTGCTGAGCCTGCTCTTTGCGATCTACAGCGTCAAGCTGGCCTGGCAATCGCGGGTCTTCAACGACATCTCCACCTCTACCGACGCCACGCCTTTGTGGATCCCCCAGCTGGGCATGGCGCTGGGCGCGGTGGTGATGACCATTGCCTGCCTGGATGAATGGGTACTGGAATGGCGCGGTCTGCGCAAAGGTGAATCGAACGGGGAGGCGCTGCGCAATGAGTGATCTGGCCATTACCGGCTTGCTGGTGGTCTCCCTCTTCCTCATCCTCGGCAGTGGGGTCTGGATAGGTCTGACGCTCTCGGGCGTGGCCTGGATCGGGATGGAGCTCTTCTCCACTCGGCCTGCCGGCGATGCGATGGCAGTGACCATCTGGGGCTCGTCCTCGAGCTGGACGCTGACCGCCCTGCCCTTGTTCATCTGGATGGGGGAAATCTTGTTTCGAACGCGCTTGAGCAGCGACATGTTCAAGGGTCTGGCGCCCTGGATGCATGCGCTACCTGGCCGCCTCCTTCACACCAATGTGGTGGGCTCGACCATCTTTGCAGCCGTCTCGGGTTCAAGCGCGGCCACCTGTGCCACGATCGGCAAGATGACCCTGCCCGAGCTGGGCCGGCGCGGCTATCCCGAGCACTTGGTGGTGGGTTCACTGGCCGGCGCGAGTACCCTGGGGCTTTTGATTCCACCGTCGATCATCATGATCGTCTACGGGGTTACCGCCGAGGTCTCGATTGCCCGTCTCTTCATCGCAGGTGTCCTGCCAGGCCTGATGCTGGCGCTGCTGTTTTCGGGCTACATCATCTGCTGGTCGCTGCTAAATCCTGGCGCCATCCCGCGCGATGATGCGCGTCCGAGCTTCCTGGAGAAAGTTGCTGCCTCACGCCATCTGATTCCGGTGGTGCTGCTGATCATCGCGGTGCTGGGTTCGATCTACAGCGGTATCGCAACCGCCACCGAAGCTGCAGCGGTGGGCGTGGTGGGCTCGCTCGTGCTCTCGGCGCTGCAGGGCTCGCTCAACTGGCAGAGCTTTCGCGATTCGCTAATGGGCGCCACCCGGCTGTATTGCATGATCGCGCTGATCCTCGCCGGCGCCGCCTTTCTCACCCTGTCGATGGGCTATATCGGGCTGCCCCGTCATCTGGCCGAGTGGATTGGCTCCTTGGGCCTCAGTCCAGGCCAGTTGATTCTGGTGCTGGCCATTTTCTACATTATCCTCGGCTGCTTTCTCGATGGCATCTCAATGGTGGTCCTGACCATGGGTGTGTTGCTGCCCACCATACAAGGGGCCGGCATTGACCTGATCTGGTTTGGCATCTTCGTTGTGCTGGTGGTGGAGATGGCGCAAATCACACCGCCGGTGGGCTTTAATCTTTTCGTCCTGCAAGGCATGACAGGGCGTCAGCTGACATGGGTTGCAAAGGTCACTCTGCCCATGTTCGTCATGATGGTGATCGGCGTCGCACTGATCTATGCCTTTCCACAGATCGTGACTTGGCTGCCCAAACAGATGATGTAAGTGCTCCTGAGCCGGCTGCGCCAGGGCAAGCGGTCAGCGCAGCCAGCCCTTGCCCCAGCGCAGCGCCGCAAAAGCAGAAGAGTCGATCGGCGCAGCCTCTCCCAGCATCAGGGCCGCAATCAGTTCGCCGCTGCCGGGGCCCGTTGAAAACCCAATATGTTGATGGCCTAGGGCCAGCCAAACGCCAGGCTGGCCCGGAGCCGCATCGAGTATCGGACGGCTGTCGGGCAAGGTAGGGCGACTGCCCAGCCACAGCGGCGCCTCCATCCGCGCGCCCAAAGGCAGCACCTGCCGCGCCGCGGCCTCGGCCGCCTCGATCATGCGGGAATGGGCGGGCGCATCGGCCTCGTCGAGCTCCACGCCGGTGGTCAAACGCATACCGGGACTCATGGGCGAGAGCACATAGCCACCGGCAGTGTCGTAGATCGGCCGCCTCAAGCCCGCGCCCGTCCAGCCATAGTGCAGGTGGTAGCCGCGCTCATGCAGCATCGGCAGCCTCCAGCCCCACTGCGCCCGCAGAAAATCGCGAGCCCAGGGCCCCAGAGCCAATACCACTCGATCAGCTTGCAAGCGCTGCCCCGCCGCAGTGGCCAAATGCCAAATGGGTCCCTCCCGATCCAGGCCCAGCACCGCATCACGCACAAAGCGAACTCCACCCTCCTCGATCAGATGGTGGGCCAGAGCCCGTACCACCTCGCCCGGCTCGTCCACCGAGGCCGCACCGCTGACCCACAAAGCCTTGGCAAAGCCCCGGCTCAGATCGGGCTCGAGTGCGGCCAGCTCCGGCGGATCGAGGACCTGCCAGGAGAGCCCGAACTCGTTGTAAAGATCGCGCGCCCAAGCGGCCGTTTGCCAGGCCTGTTCGGAGCGGTAGAGAAACAGCCATCCGTCCTCACGAAAGCGCTGAGCCACACCGGCTTGTCTCATCCACTGCTGATGCAAGGGCCGCGACAGGGTGATGAGCTGATGCAATGCCTGGGCTGTCACCTTCAGCACCGAAGGACGGGCCTGCGCCAGGAAGGCAGTCAGGGCAGAAAAACGCGGCAGCACATGGCCGGGCTGCAGCCGAAAGCCCGGATTCTTGCCGCGCAGCAATCGGGGCAACTGTGACCACAGACCGGGGTGATTGAAGGGCAAGAGGGAGGTCGGCGACAGGACCCCCGCATTGCCATGGCTGGTTTGGCCACCCGGCTCGCCAGGGTCGATCATCCACACATCCAGGCCCCGGCGCCGCAGCGCCCAGGCACAGGAAACACCCACCATGCCGGCGCCGACCACGGCTACCCGCATGACACACGGCTGACAGCGCAGCCCCCGAGGTAATGGGCGATCATGTCATGATGATAGTCACAGCCGAAATGCCCATGAGCCCCCACCTGCCCGCGCGCGCCCAGATAGGCGTGATCCTGCTCGAGACGAACTTTCCACGACCGCCCGGCGACATCGGGCAGGCCTTGACCTACACGAGAGCCGGACTCGAGGTACGTTTCTTTCGAGTCCCCAGCGCGACCGCGCGCCGGGTGGTGATCGAGGCCGATCCCTCCTTGCTGCAACCTTTTGTGGAAGCGGCCCGAGCCTTGCAACACGCAGGCGCCGGCCTGATCACCACCACCTGTGGCTTTCTGGCGCGGTACCAAGAGCCCCTGCAAGCAGCCGTATCAGTGCCGGTGATTACCTCTGGCCTGCTGGCCTGTCGCTCACTTGATGGACCTGGCATAGTGACCTTTGATGCCGCCAGTCTCAGGGACGATGTGCTCAGGGGCGCAGGGGTGCCGGCCGGTACACCGGTAGAAGGTCTGGAGCCGGGGTGCCAGATGCGGGAAGTGATCTTGAACGACCAAACTGAGATGGATCTGGAACAAGCCCGACAGGATGTGGTCAGCGCCGCACTCAGACTCGTGAAACGGCATCCTGGCGTACGCCACCTGGTGCTCGAATGCGCCAACATGCCGCCCTACCGGCAGGCAGTCGCACAGGCCACCGGCCGGCCAGTACATGACCTGGAAACCCTGCTGCTGGACCATGTGCGCAAGACGATGGCCTAAGGGGTATTGAAAAGCATCAGAACCATCGCCGCGAGGGTGCGGCTCGCACCAATTCGAAGACAGGCCTTGACTCGGGCAGTGGGAGCACCACCCTCGGGACAATCAAAGGTGCACCTCTAGAATCGCCGCATCATGCAGATGGTCCTTGCGATCTGTGTCGGCGCCAGTCTGGGCGCACTGGCGCGCTGGCAGCTGGGTTTGTGGCTCTCGGTACCAGGCGCCCTTATTCCCTGGGGGACGCTGGCGGCCAATTGGGTCGGCGGGTATCTGGTGGGCGTAGCCGTCGGCGTGTTTCAGACCTTGCCTCATCTCGATCCGGCCTGGCGACTGCTGCTCATCACCGGGTTCCTGGGAGGTCTGACCACCTTCTCCGCGTTTTCTGCCGAGGTGGTGCAATTCATCACCGAAGATCGCTTGGCGATGGCGCTGCTGACTGCGGGGCTGCATCTGGCGGGCAGCCTGCTGCTGACCTTTCTGGGTCTGCGCACCGTGACGTGGTGGCAGGGCTGATCACTTAGCCCTGCGGCCGAATGCCGCACACCACCACACCCGGATCATGGGGCTGCACCGCGCGCTCATTCTTGGCATGGGCCACCTGCATGTCGCGTGGTAGGGCGACCCCATTTTTGACCGCCAGCACTTCGGCCATGATGGACACGGCAATCTCCGCGGGAGTCTTGCTGCCGATGTAGATACCGATCGGGCCGCGCAGGCGCCTGAGCTGCTCGTCGGTCAAATCAAAGTGTTCCTTCATACGCTGGTGCCGAGCCTCGTTGTTACGCCGCGAGCCGATGGCACCGACATAAAAAGCCTCGCTGGCCAGCGCCTCGAGCAAGGCCAGATCATCGAGCTTGGGATCGTGGGTGAGCGCAATCACGCAACTGCGCCGATCGGCCCGAAAAGCAGTCACCACATCGTCGGGCATTTCGCTGCGAATCTGCACACCCGCCACCGACCACGCGCCCCGGTATTCTTCACGCGGATCGCAGACGGTTACCGCAAAACCCGAAAACAGCGCCATGGTGGCCAAGTATTCGGTGAGCTGGCCCGCGCCGATCAGCAGCATGCGGTATTCAGGCCCAAAGGTGTTGATGAGCTGAGTCTGGCTCACAGACAACTCGTCCGGATGGTCGGTGCTTGACAAGGTCACCGCGCCGTCAGAGAGAGCCACCGTGCGTCGCATCAACTGCCCAGCCTCCAGGGCCTTTACCAGCGTGGCCAGGGCTTGCGCCGAAGGATCGAATTCCAACAGCAATTCCAGCGTGCCGCCGCAGGGCAAACCAAAACGATGCGCCTCATCGGCGCTGACACCGTACTTGATGAAACGCGGCGCGCCCACCGGAATGGCCCGCCCGTCAGCGCCCTGCCCCGCCGCCTTGTAGGCTTGGGTGTATTGGTAAATCAGGTCGTCCTCGATACAACCGCCGGAGACCGATCCGACCACTGCACCGTCCTCGCACAAAGCCATGATGGAGCCCACCGGCCGGGGCGATGAACCCCAGGTGCGCACCACCGTGGCCAGCAAGGCCCGGCGGCCCGCTGCGCGCCAGTCACGCAGGGTGCGCAGCACCATCACATCGAGGTTTTCCACAAGCGGACTTTCAGCGCGTGAACAAGAACAAGAGGAGCAACATGACCACAGCGCCTGCAGCCGCCGTCACGGTGGCGGGCAGTAGAACCTCGGGCAAGCCGGGCGCAGGTGCTGCGGCCCCCTCAGTGGGCACAGCAGGCCCCGCCGAATCGCCATGGCGCCGCTGCATTTCTTCGTCAAAGCGACGAAAAAAATCCTCAGCCAGTGAACGGGCCGCACCGTCAATCAAGCGCTGGCCCAGTTGCGCCACCTTGCCGCCCACCGAGGCCGAGACCGAATAGCTCAACTCGCATCCTGCGGCCGCAGGGGCCAATTGCACCTGGGCCTGGCCCTTGCCGAAACCGGCCGGTCCCCCCTGCCCCTCAAAACTGATCCGGGAGCTCGACGGCGGCACGATGTCGCTCAGGCTGATGTGTCCCTTGAACCGGGCCGACACCGGACCGATACGCAGCGCCATGCCAATATCAAACTCGTTTTCAGCAGTCGCCTCCACCTTGTCGCAACCGGGTATGCACAGCTTGAGCACCTCTGGGTCGTTGAGGGCTTGCCAGGCTTGCTGCTGGGTTACCGCCAGGCTGCGGGTGGCTTGCATCTCCATGATGAAAATCCTTGAAGTCTTGGAATGAACAAAAAACGCCTGATTTTGCTACAGCCGCAAGGGCCGCTGCGCGGCTTAGGGCTTACCGGGCCAGCAGCTGAGCCAGACTGACCGCCAAGTCGCGCAATCGGCTCAGGTTATGGATCGCGAGCATCGCATGCGCCTGCTCATGCAGCACGGCAGCTCCCCGAGCCAGAGGAGCATACCCCTCAAATCGCATGAGGGGATTGAGCCAAAGCAAACGCCGGCTGTGCAGGCGCAACCAGTGCAGGCCTGCACGCAACTCATCGGGCTCGCCGGTATCCAGGCCGTCAGTGATCAAGAGCACCACCGTGCGCCGGCCGATCAAGCGCCGGGCATGACGGGCGCGCAACTGCTCCAGACTTTGGCCGAGTCGAGTGCCGCCAGCGAAATCTGCGATCAGGCGGTTGGCATGAGTCAACATGGCATCGGTATCGGCGTGGGCGAAGGCCGGCGCCAGATCGGTCAGGTTCATGCCAATGGCCATCACCTCCCGCCGGCGATGGCGGCGGGTGGCCGCATGCAGAAAGGCCAGCAGCAACCGGGCATATCGCTCCATTGACCCAGACACATCCACCAGCACCAGCAGGGGCAGACTCTCCGACCTTCTTTGCAGCTGCGGCAAGGCAATCAACTCGCCGCCGTGCCGCGCCGCTTGCCGCATGACTCCAGGCCAGTGCGGTCGATCGCCCCGCCAGCCTGGCCGCAACCGCCGCGAGGGCAAGTGTGGCAACGGCAAAGGAATGTCGCGAGCCAAGCGCTCCACCAAGGAAAACTCGTCGGCCGAAAGACTGTTGAAATCGGCGTGCTGCAATCGCTGCAAATCACTGGCCGTCATGGTGGCGTCAAATTCAAACTCGCGATCTGCAGCGGCCGGCTGGGCCAGCGGCCTGGCCACCCGCTTGGGCTGCAGGGCATCGCGGACACGTGCGCGCTGTGGGCTGCTGTCAGCTTTGCCCTCAGCCGAAGGCAGCAGTTGAGCGAGCAACTTGTGCGCCAACTTGGGGTCGCGGAAGAAAACCTCGAACAGCTCACGGAACACCGCACGGTCTTGCTCTCGCCCGACCAGCACGGTCTCCAAGGCAGCGGACAGGTCTTCGCGCTGGCCAATATCGACCAGCAAAGCGGCCTGCTGCGCCAGCGCGATCCGACTGGCATCAACCGGTACGCCGGCGCGTCGCAGGGCGCGTCCAAAGGCAGCCAGATTGCCGGCCAGCCGTCCCGATCGTGCGTCACCGAGTTGCATCGTCGAGGGTCTCAGTCAAGGATCGAGGCGATAGCCCGAGCGGTTTTCCCAGGGCATGCCGTTAGCGCCGAGGGCGGCGCTCACACAAAAACTGCCAAGCGAGCCGAGTGCGGCCCTCCTACACCCACCTCCTCTGGCCAGCAGGAAGTGGGAGCCGCGCCCACGCGGCGATGAGGGCTTACCCACGAACCCGGCACCGGTTTAAGACGCCGCATCGGCCTGCAACACCTCGGTGGCCAGATCGCGGGTCAGAGCCGCCACATCCTCGCGTTGCTTGAACAGAATACCGGCCGTATCGGCAGCAAGCTCAGGATCGACAGACAAGGTATCCAGCGCCACCAGGGCCTTGGCCCACTCCACGCTTTCGGCAATACCGGGGGCTCGTTGGAAGGCGTCCTTGAAAGGTGCTTGTCTCAGACGGCTCACAAATCCAGCCACCTGCCGCGTCAACTGGTCACTGGCCTGCGGTACCTGGGCTGCAATGATGGCCAGTTCACGATCGCGGTCTGGGTAATCGAGCCAGTGATAAAGACAGCGTCGCTTGATCGCATCGTTGAGTTCGCGGGTGCGGTTGCTGGTCAGGATGGTGACCGGTGCAACTGCCGCGCCAATCGTTCCCAATTCGGGGATGGTGACCTGGTACTCGCCCAGATACTCCAGCAGGAAGGCCTCAAACGGCTCATCCGCACGATCGACCTCATCGATCAGGAGCACCGCCCCAGGCTCAGGCGCCTGCAAGGCCTGCAGCAGGGGACGCTTGATCAGGTAATGCCCGGCATACACCTCCCGCTCAAGATCTGCCACCTGCCCTCGGCCCTCGGCCGCACGCATGTGCAAGAGTTGCGCGGGGTAGTTCCATTCATAGAGCGCTTCGCGCTGCTCCAGACCGTCATAGCACTGAAGGCGAATCAGTTCCCGGCCCAGCGCCACCGCAAGGGCTTTAGCCAGTTCGGTTTTGCCAACACCCGGCTCCCCCTCCAGAAGCAATGGTCGCCCCAAGCGAAGCGCCAGAAACACCGCAGTGGCCAGGCGTCGATCAGAAAAGTAGCCGATCCGCTGCAGAGCTTGGCTCAGGACATCGATGCTTGGAAAGAGAGCTTGCGACATGAATGGATTGTGAACTAGACGGAGGCGCCTCACAATGCAGCGCCGATGAGTCGAGCGAGTCCGCAAGGCGGAAAAAAAGCCCGCCTGAGGCGGGCTTTTTCGAAGACACACCGGCTCCTAACGAAGCATCACGCCTTCTTGACGTAGGCCGAGCACCAGCCATTGGCCGCAACCTGCTTGCCCGGGAATATCGAGCAAGGGCCGGACTTGGAATTGGCTGCCCCGGTGTAGAGCTGGCAATTGCTGCATTTCTGAGCGGCCGCATGCTTGGGGAACTTCTTGGCGTCGACCTTGGTGGTATCGGCCACATAACCCAGAGAGACCGCCTGAGGGTCTTTCTCACTGACCATGGCCTGAGCAGAGGCCGCTCCGACCGCGAGCAGCGCGGTTCCGCCCACAGCCGCCTGCATCATGAATACACGCCGATTTGAGGATTTCATAGACATCCCTGTAAGAGTAGTTAAGACAGTCAATATCCTAGCATTCGGGTAGTACCCGACCACGTTAGTCATGGATACCCAATCTACCGACCGGAGACAGTTCCCGCACATCCGAGCCGTTGGGGCAGCCCCGTCCACCCTATCAAGCACAAGGCTATCATTGGGCTGATGCAAGACACGGGGAAACTCCCTTTCTTCAGGCCCCAACTCAGTGGCAGCACCGAGGAATGTTCCAGCGCTGCCGGGCCGATCGCGGTGCATGTGGCCGGTCAAGGCCCGCCCCTGCTGCTCATTCATAGCGTGAACGCGGCGGCCTCGGCCGCAGAAGTGAGGCCGCTGCACGAGCACTATGCGTCGAGCCACACGGTTTTCTCGCCGGATCTCCCCGGCTTCGGAGCCACCGCACGGCCGCGCCAGCTCTACACCCCTCGATTGATGACCGATGCACTGCACGGCGTCGTTGCTCACATCCGCAAGCAGTTTGGCGAGCAACCAATCGATGCGCTGGCCGTGTCACTGTCCTGCGAATTCCTGGCCCGCGCGGCCAGCGAGAGGCCGCAACACTTCAGAAGTCTCGCTTTGGTCAGCCCCACAGGACTGAGCGGACGACTTGAGCGGCGTGGCCCCAAAGAAAGTACCGCCGCCATGCCGCGACTGCACCGTGCGCTGCAATTTTTTGGACCGGGTCTGTTCGCCCTGTTGACGCGGCCGGGCGTCGTGCGCTTTTTTCTACGCAAGACCTGGGGCGGTCCTCATATTGATGAGCTCATGTTCGAGCAAGCCGTTGACACCGCTAAAGCCCCGGGGGCCGAGCATGCGCCGCTGAGCTTTCTCAGCGGTGCCCTTTTCAGTCGAGACATCCTCAATGTCTACGAGAGCCTGCGTTTGCCGGTCTGGATGTGCCATGGCGTGCGCGGTGACTTCACCGACTACAGACAAAAGGCCCTTCTGCAGAGCAAGGCCAACTGGACGATGCGCGTGTTCCCGACCGGGGCGCTGCCGCATTTTGAGAAGACTGAACAATTCTGCAAGGCTTGGGATGAGCATCTCGCCCGACGCATTTCAGACGACGCTCAAACCTGATTTGTGCCTAAGGGGAGCGCCATGAAAATCGCCACCTGGAACGTCAACTCCTTGGCCGTTCGCTTGCCGCAAGTGCTGGACTGGCTGGCTGCACAACCGGTCGATTTGTTGTGCCTGCAGGAGCTCAAACT
>JBEIHE010000020.1:0-30879 GCA_040381515.1 Polaromonas sp. | reverse complement strand
GGCAATATGGCCAGCGCCCTGATCGGTGGGCTGCGGCGCCAGGGGGTAGACGGTGATCTGATCGAGGTGGTCGAGCCGCTGGATGAACAGCGCCAACGACTGCAGACCCAATGGGGGGTTCGAACCTGCTCTCAAGCCCACCCCGGCCTCGGCCGCGCAGGGCTGGTGGTGTGGGCCATCAAACCTCAGATTTTTGCCGACGCAGCCTCCCAGACCGCCCCGCACACCGCACAGGCCTTGCACCTGAGCGTGGCTGCTGGCATCAGCACCGACAGCATGGCCTCCTGGTTGCGCAGCCAGCGCATCGTGCGGGCCATGCCCAACACGCCAGCCTTGATCGGGCGAGGCATCACCGGCTTGTACGCAAGGCCGGCCGTCAGCGCCGAGGAGCGAAGGCGCATTGAGCTCATCATCGGCCCCAGCGGCGAACTGATCTGGCTTGACCAAGAAGACCGTCTGAACGCGGTCACCGCTCTTTCAGGCTCAGGGCCTGCCTATGTCTTTTACTTTCTCGAAGCCATGATTGAGGCGGGCATCGGCATGGGCCTGGATGCGCAGCAGGCACGACAACTGGCGCTGGCCACCTTTGGGGGCGCAGCCGCCCTGGCGCAAAGCTCAGAAGAATCGCCGCAACAGCTGCGCGCCCGAGTCACCTCCAAGGGCGGCACCACCTTTGCGGCGCTCAGCGCAATGGAGGCCGCCGGGCTCAAGCCGCACTTTATCGCTGCCATGGTGGCCGCGCAGGAGCGGGCGCGCGAACTGGGCGAAGAGTTCGGGCGCAGCGTCTAGGGCACGCGAAGCACCGCTGCCGGCATGGGCCGCGCCAAGCGCTCAAACCGAAAGCGCCACCCCGACAAAGACGGTCAGGCCCAACCAGTGGTTCATGCGAAAGGCCAGAAAGCAGCGGCTCCGCTCGCGTGAGCGGATGAGCCACAAATGCCAAACCGCCTGCGCCGCTGCCAAGGTCAGCGCGAGCCCCATCCAGAAGGGGCGCTGAGCCACATCCAGAAACCAGGCCCAGGACAACAAGTAGGCGATGTAGAACACCGCAACTGCCATGACATCAAAGCGGGCCAGGGTGATGGCCGAGGTTTTCATGCCAATGCGCAGATCGTCATCGCGATCGACCATGGCGTATTCGGTGTCATAGGCCAGCACCCAAAACAGATTGCCCAACAGCAGCCCCCAGGCCTGCGCCGGGACCTCCCCTCGCACAGCGGCATACGCCATCGGAATACCAAAGCTGAAGGCCACCCCCAGCACTGCCTGCGGCATGGACAGCCACCGCTTGGCATACGGATAGATCAGGGCAATGGCCAGCGCAGCGAAAGACCAGGCCACCGCCGCCGGGTGGGTGGTCAGCACCAGCACGAAAGCGGCCAAGGCCAGCACCGCGCCCAGCCTCAAGGCCTGTCCCACCGTCAAGGCCCCCCGAGTCACCGGCCGCTGCGCAGTTCGCTTGACATGGCGGTCAAAGTTGCGGTCGGCCACATCGTTCACACAGCAACCCGCACTGCGCATCAAGACCGTGCCCAACACAAACACCAACAGCAGGTGCCAGCCCGGAAAGCCGCCTGCGGCCAGCCACAGCGCCGACAGCGTGGGCCACAAAAGCAGCAGCCAGCCCGCCGGTCGGTCCCAGCGGATCAGGTCCAGATACAGCCGCCAACGGGCGGGCTGTTCAGCAAGGGGGGTGGCGTCCGTCATCGGCAACCGATCAGATCAGGACAAGCGCACCACGCCGGGCAGTTCGCAGGCATAGATGGAATTGCGCAGGGCTGCGATCGCCTCGTAGCGGGTAAAGCTGCGCCGCCAGGCCAAGACCACGCGCCGGCTGGGTACATGTCCCTCGAAGGGCAGGTAGCGAACAAAGCTGGCCGCCTCCGCGCCCGCCCGCTTGCGCTTGGCGGCGCCAGAATCCTGCAGGCCACCGGCGGGCACACTCAGGCGCGGCAACAGGGTGATGCCCATGCCGGCGGCCACCATGTGCTTGATGGTCTCCAGCGATGAACCCTCGAAGCTCTTGCGTATTCCCTCGGCCGAGCTTGAAAAGCGAGCGAACTCGGGGCAGACCTCCAGCACGTGATCGCGAAAGCAATGGCCGTTGCCCAGCAGCAGCATGGTTTCATGCTTGAGCTCCTCGGCTCTCATACTGCTGCGCTGCGCCCAGGCATGGCTGCTGGGCACCGCAGCCACAAATGGCTCGTCATACAAAGGAGCGATGGCCAGATTGGTATCGGGGAAAGGCTCCGCCAGGATGGCTGCATCGATGTCGCCCGTGCGCAGTTGCTCGAGAAGCTTGACGGTGAAGTTCTCCTGCAGGATCAGCGGCATCTGCCGATGACGCGAAATGGCCTGCCGCACCAGGTCAGGCAGAAGATAAGGGCCTATGGTGTAAATCACACCCAAGCGCAAAGGGCCGGCCAGCGGGTCCTTGCCCCGCTTGGCAATCTCACGAATGCCCTCGGCCTGCTCCAAGACCCCTTGGGCCTGCCTGACAATTTCTTCGCCCAGCGAAGTCACCGACACCTCGGTGGCGTTGCGCTCAAAAAGCTTGACCTCCAACTCCTCTTCGAGCTTCTTGATGGCCAGGCTCAATGTGGGCTGCGAGACATGGCAGGCATCGGCCGCCTTGCCGAAATGGCGCTCCCGCGCCACTGCCACGATGTATCTCAATTCGGTCAGGGTCATGCTGCGAATTGTGCTTTATGCCCGTTCAGGCTTTCACAAAATCAGACCGTCCACCCAGCCAGCGCTGCACATGCCGCTCGGCCAAGCGGGGGTGGTGCTCAAGCATTTTGGGCGCAAGCGCACGCGCCCACTCCAGCCAATGCGCGTCGGCCGTGAGGTCTGCAAAACGCAGCAAGGCCGCGCCCGACTGGCGCGCACCCAAAAACTCCCCCGGTCCGCGTATGTCCAGATCCCGGCGGGCAATCTCGAAACCATCCTGCGTCTGAGCCATTGCCTGCAAGCGTGCGCGAGCGGCCTGGCCCAATCGAGATTGATCGCCGGTGCTGTACATCAGCACACAGGCCGAAGCCACTGTGCCGCGACCGACCCGCCCGCGCAGCTGGTGCAGCTGCGACAGGCCAAACCGCTCCGCATGCTCAATCACCATGAGCGAAGCGTTTGGCACATCCACACCGACCTCGATCACCGTGGTGCTGACCAACACAGCCGTCCGCCCGCTGGCAAAGGCCGTCATCACCGCCTTTTTATCGGCCGCCGGCATACGCGAATGCAGCAGCGCCACCGTGTGGCCGGGCAAGGCCGCCTGCAGCTCGGCATGGGTGGCGGTGGCATTGCGCAAGTCCAGCGCCTCGCTTTCCTCGATCATGGGACAGACCCAATACACCTGACGACCCTGAGCCAGCTGTTGCGCAATGCGCGAAACAATCTCTTCGCGGCGACGCTCGTGCACCACCTTGGTCACGATGGGGCTGCGGCCGGGCGGCAACTCGTCGATGGTCGAGACATCCAGATCGGCGTAGTAACTCATGGCCAGGGTGCGGGGAATCGGGGTGGCCGACATCATGAGCAGGTGGGGCTCAAAGCGCTGCCCGGCATCGTCCACCACGCTCTTGCTGCGCAGCGCCAGGCGCTGGGCCACACCAAAGCGGTGCTGCTCATCAATGATGACCAGCCCCAGGCGATGCAACTGCACCTTGTCCTCGATCACCGCATGAGTGCCCACCACCAGCGCCGCCTGCCCCGACTCAATGGCCGCCAGTGCCTTGCGCCTCTCAGCGGCCTTTTGGCTACCGGTCAGCCAGGCGGTGTGCACGCCCAAGGGCTCGAGCCAGCTCACCAGCTTGCCGAAATGCTGCTCAGCCAGGATTTCGGTGGGCGCCATCAGCACGCATTGCCAACCGGCCTCAATGCAATGCAGCGCCGCCAGCGCGGCCACCACCGTCTTGCCCGATCCCACATCGCCCTGCAACAGGCGGTGCATAGGCTGCTCGCGGACCAGGTCCGCTGTAATTTGCGCATCCACCCGCTGCTGCGCCGCAGTGAGTTGAAAAGGCAGCGCTTGCAGCAGGCGCTGCCGCAGGCCACCCACTGAACCCTCGCCCGACCTGCGCTGCAGCACCGGCGCCCGCATCGCATCGCGGGCACGACGCGCCTGCCACTGCGAGAGCTGCTGGGCCAGCAATTCTTCGGCCTTCAAGCGCTGCCAAGCCGGGTGGCCTCGGTCTTCGAGCTCGGCCAGGCTCACCTGCGGGCCCGGCTGATGCAGCAGCTCCAGGGCCTGGCGCAGCGTCCAGGCAGGCCCCGCATCAGCGGGCCAGACGCCTGTGGGAAGCGTCTCCGACAAATCGGCCCGCGCCAGCCCCCCGAGCACCGCTTTGCGCAAATAAGCCTGAGGCAACTGCGCCACCGTGGGATAGACCGGCGTAAGCGTCTGGGGCAGCGGCGCGCCTGCAAGCTTGAAACTGGGGTGCACCATTTCCCATCCCCACAAGCCGGCGCGCAACTCACCGCGCACCCGCACCAACGCCCCCTCCATCAGAGTCTTCTGGTGGCTGGGGTAGAAATTCAGAAAACGCAGCATGCAGCTCGCGCTGCCATCGTCCACCTCGACCCGCAGCTGTCGACGAGGGCTGAACACGACCTCGCTGCGCACCACCCGGGCCTCGATCTGTGCAGCCTCGCCTGCACGGGCATCGGACAGACGGACGATGCGCGTTTCATCCTCATAGCGCAGGGGCAAATGCAAGGCGAGGTCGATCGCGTCCCTCAGACCTAGCTTGTGCAGGGCTTTTTGGGCGGGCGAAACCTTCAGGCTTGCACTTGCAACGAGAGCATCCTTGACCATCTCCTCGGATTTTGCACTGCGGCCATCGCGCATGACACAATTGCCGCTTTTCTTGGAACGGGCCCGTCCGGCCCTCAAGCCTCATGAGCACTCCACCCTTTGTACCGGCCGACGCCTCGCGCGATTGGACCCTGGACGATTTCGATTTTCAGCTGCCCGAAGAACTGATCGCGCAGCATCCAGCCGCACAGCGATCGGCCTCGCGCCTGCTCGATGGCCGCGAAAAGACGGCGGTGGACCGATCCTTCCGCGACTTGCCCTCGCTGCTTCAAGCAGGTGACCTGCTGGTCTTCAATGACACCCAAGTCATCAAGGCACGACTGTTTGGCCGCAAGGAGACAGGGGGGCAACTGGAGTTGCTAATTGAACGGGTGCTGGAAGACCGGATCGTGGCGGCGCATATGAAGGTCAGCAAAAAGGCGCCGGCCGGCTCCACCCTTGAGATGGACGGTGGCTTTACTGCGCAGGTGCTGGGCCGCTGGCCGCGGGAGGATGGGCCCTTGTACCGGCTGCAATTGAGCGCTGACCCTTACAAACTGATGGCCGCTCACGGCCACGTGCCGCTGCCGCCCTACATCAAGCACGACGATACGGCCGACGATGAGGCGCGCTACCAAACAGTTTGTGCGGCCAAGCCGGGAGCGGTCGCCGCACCCACCGCCGCGCTGCATTTTGACCAGGGCGTACTCGAGGCGCTGGACGCACGGGGCATCGAGCGTGCGCACATCACCCTGCATGTAGGTGCCGGCACCTTTCAACCGGTCAAGGTTGATCGCATTGCCGATCATGTGATGCATCACGAACGTTTTGAAGTGCCGGCCTCGACCCAGGACGCGATTGCACGCTGCAAGGCCAATGGGGGACGGGTGCTGGCAGTGGGCACCACCACGGTGCGGGCACTGGAGTCGGCCGCCCGCTTTGGCCCCGACTGCGATGACACCAACATCTTCATCACGCCCGGTTTTCAGTTTAAGGTGGTCGACTTGCTGATCACCAACTTCCACTTGCCACGCAGCACGCTGATGATGCTGATCAGCGCCTTCGCCGGTCATGCGCACATCATGGCCCTGTACCGTCATGCGGTGGCCCAGCGCTACCGGTTTTTCAGCTACGGCGACTCGATGCTGCTGCAGCGGCAGCGTCTGCCCTGAAAGGCGCCCCCGCAGGACCGACCCCCGATGCTTGAATTTCAAATCCTCAGCCGCGACAGCGCCAGCCATGCCCGGCGCGGCCTGCTCACCCTCAACCACGGCACAGTGCAAACACCCATCTTCATGCCGGTGGGCACTTACGGCACGGTCAAGGGCGTCATGCCACGCAGCTTGCATGAAATGGGCGCGCAAATCATCCTGGGCAACACTTTTCACCTGTGGATGCGGCCGGGGCTGGACATCATGAAAAGCTTTGGCGGCTTGCACCATTTTGAGCAGTGGCACAAGCCCATCCTGACTGACTCGGGCGGCTTTCAGGTCTGGAGCCTGGGCGCCATGCGCAAGATCACCGAAGAGGGCGTGCACTTTGCCAGCCCGGTCAATGGCGACAAACTGTTCATGTCGCCCGAGGTGAGCATGCAGATCCAGACCGTGCTCAATTCAGACATCGTGATGCAGCTCGATGAGTGCACGCCCTACGAGACCGATGGCCGACTCACCACCGAGGAGGAGGCCCGCAAGAGTATGGCCATGAGTCTGCGCTGGGCCGAACGCAGCCGCGAGGAATTCGAACGACTGGGCAATCCCAACGCCCTCTTCGGCATCGTGCAAGGCGGAATGTTCGAACACCTGCGGCAAGAATCTCTCGAAGCGCTCGTGCGCATGGAGTTTCCCGGTTATGCCATCGGCGGGGTGAGCGTGGGCGAACCCAAAGACCTAATGCGCCGCATCATGGCGCACACGCCGCACCGGCTGCCCGAGCACAAGCCGCGCTACCTGATGGGCGTGGGCACGCCCGAAGATCTGGTGCAGGGCGTGGCCGATGGGGTGGACATGTTCGACTGCGTCATGCCCACGCGCAATGCCCGCAACGGCACGGTGTTTACCCGCTATGGCGATCTCAAGCTGCGCAACGCGCGCCACCGGGACGACCCACAGCCGCTGGACCCCAGCTGCACCTGCATGGCCTGCGCCGGTCCATCGGGTCTGGCCTGGGACCAGGGCGGTCGCGAAGGTTTTTCACGGGCCTATCTGCACCACCTCGACCGCTGCGGCGAAATGCTCGGCCCCATGCTCACCACCATCCACAACCTGCACTACTACCTCAACCTGATGAGCGAGATACGGCAGGCGCTGGAGGCGGGCCGCTTCTCCAGCTTCGTGCAACAGTTTCATAGTGACCGTAAGCGCGGCTGCTAAGCTGAAAAAGCTCAGCGCGCTGCAAGCCGGGCATCGCTGAGCAACTCGCCCCAAGCCAGCACATCGGCATCATGGGCCGGCTCGATCCAAGGCTCTTTCAGGGCTGCGTCGTACCACTGGCGCATGGCGGGCAGGTCGAGCAGGGTCTGCACATAAGCGCTGCATACCGCATCGAGCGGCGGGCTGTAGGTCTGCACCCGAAAGGCCACCGGACAGAAGAATGCATCCACCGCAGTGAAGGCATCGCCGGCCAAAAACGGACCGCCAAAGCGCTGCAAGCCCTCGCGCCACAGGCGCTGCAGGCGATCGAGGTCAGCGGCCAGCGCCGTCAGGGCTTCGGGGCGCAGCCTTACCCGCACCCCGCAACTCATCGAGCAGATCTGGCGCAGGGTAGAAAACCCGGAATGCATCTCGGCACTGGCGCAGCGCGCCCAGGCCCGCGCCGCGGCCGATGCCGGCCACACCGCCGGATAACGCTCGGACAGATACTCCACGATGGCCAGGCTGTCCCAGACGGTCAGATCACCATCGACCAGACAGGGCACCTTGCCAGTGGGCGAAAACGCCTCAAAGCCGCTCGGCGCACCTCCGGTAGGGAAGGGGTGAAGAGACTCCTGAAAATCCAGACCCAAGGTGCGCATCAGCACCCAAGGGCGCAGCGACCAGGACGAATAGTTCTTGTTGGCAATATGCAACTTCATGACAGAACCCGCTTAGGAAGAAACCACAAACACCGTCAGTACGCCGGTGTAGCCATAGAGACTGCTGCCCGCAATTTCGCCGGCCGCAAAAAACCCCACCAGGGGTACATCGCCCAAAGCGCGACGCACGATCTGCATTTCGGCGCTCGGGCTGCCAAAGTGAGGGCCACCCCGGCCGGAACAACTGATATACACCGCCCCGGCGATCTGCCTTTGAGTCTGCTGCAAGGCCGGCGCTTCGGGCGACGGGGCATCGAGCGCCCATTCAGGCGCTTCGACCTCCTCCCGAATCTCGGCACAGATGCGCACCAAATCACCACGCGCTGCCTCGACATGGCGCTCGCAAAAACTCAGACGCATGCCGGGCTCCAGCGCTTGCGCCACTGCCACCGCCTGACGTGCGGGGTCCAGGCCGATGATGTGCCGCACCAGGGCGTCAGAGCCCAAAGCACGTCGGCGGTGTCCCGAGTCGGCACCGGCCGGTCTGAGCCCCACCAACGTGCGCCGCACTTTGGCCAGCGCCGGCTGCGGCGGCTCCAGACTGATCTGCAGATCATCGAGCAGGCACTGCAGGGCCGGACGATGGTCCAGCTCGATCACCACATGGCCGTCGCAAGCGGTGATGGTGCGCTCCGCAGCGAGAGGCTGGCACCCCTGGGTCACGCGCGAAATCAACTCCACCTCCGGCCCGAAAGCCACTCCGCTGAGGCCTCCCACAAACACGCTGCCTGCGGCGCCCTGGCCGCGCAGATGACCCTGCCCGCTCTGCGCAAACTGCACCGCCGCACCTCGGCTGGCGGCCAGACCCCCAAACAGGTAGCCGCCCCGGGTGCTGGCCGCCAGTTCGGCAATCAGCTCGGCCAGCTCAGGCTCACCGGGATCGGCATGCACCAGCGCTGTCTGCGCCGGAAACCGGCCCCCTGAGGCGCTGAGCGGCGCCACTCCAGAAAAAACACGGTACTGATCGGGCGGCAGCTCGCAGAGCATGACCGCCAGAGCTGGTTCATCGAAGTACTCCACATTATTCGAGGCAATGCCAACCCCGACCGTGCCCGCCCAGTCAACCACCTCGGGCAATTGATCGCAGAGATGGTCCAGAATCTCGCGGGCATGGGCTGCATAGTGATCGGTGATGTAGAGCAGGCCCAAGGAGGGTGCACGCGCTTGTCCAGGCAAGGCCATTTGAGCGCGCAGCTGGGCCAGCACCAGGGCCGCCGCCATGGCCCACTGCGGATGGGTGGCGTGCGCGTGAGGAAAACGCAGACTCATGGCAGGACCTAGGCAGCGCGCTTGCGGGCCGCACCGCGCCGCGGAGGGCTTTGGGGCGCAGCGCCCGCCGCACGGACGGGCTCATGATTCGTGGGGTCTGGCTTGGCCGCCATCGCCGCCTGCGTCTCCGTCATCGCCGCGTTGGCAATCTGCTGAAACTGCTGCGTCAAGGCACCCCACCATTGCATCGGATCGACAACCGGCGCTGCCTCCTGCGTCTTGGCCTGTGCACGCGCACGGGCCCTGGGCTTGCGCGCAGAAGGCGCGCGCTGAGCAGCCGCAGGGGCGCTTGGGGCTTGTGCCGTCTGGCCGGAAGGCGCCGCCGTCTTGACGCTGAAGGCCTGGGCCATATCCTGCAAACTCAAATTCATTCCCTTGAGCGTGGTCAAGGTCATCTTCTGCACCTCCAGCGCCTGTATGGTGGCCTTGAGCGCAGCCGAGTTCTGCTCCAGCCAGAACAGTACCGGCTTGAGCTCCTGCACCCGCTTGTCGATTTCCTCCACGCTCAAGGTCGGCGCCACCCAACCCGAAGGGCCAGTTGACGCTCCCGCACCGGGCTGAGTCAGGCTCTGCAAAAACTCAAAGCCGGGCACCCATTTGCCGAAATCGCCAAAACCGCTGGTATTGCTCATGACAGGACCTCCAGAGATGCCGAGCAACCGCCTGATGGGTTGCCGGTGACAGTCTACGCGCTTGTCGAGCGCAGGAGGGTCGGGATGGCCGCAAGGTCACGCGCCCCACACAGCCCGTCAAAGCCTGTGCTTGTGGGCAGTGGAAGTGGTGGGGCCGGAAGAGACTTTTCTTGACGGACGAGGTGATGGGCGTACCCCCGGCCTTGATATGCTTCCGAGCCTCATGGAGCACACCCTGGCTTCGGCCACCATCTTGCTGCTGCTGATCACCGATCCGGTGGGCAACATTCCGATTTTCGTCAACAGCCTGAAGGCGGTGCCCGACCACCGCCGCAAGTGGGTCATCCTGCGCGAGGTGCTGATTGCCTTTTCGGTTTTGCTGGCCTTCATGTTTGCCGGACCGGCTTTTCTTCGCGCCATGCAGCTCTCTGAGGTGTCCCTGCAAATAGGCGGGGCGACGGTGTTGTTCCTGATTGCGCTGCGCATGATTTTTCCGCCGCCGCCAACGGACAGCCCCGTGCCTGAAAATGAACCTCTGATCGTGCCACTGGCCATCCCGGCCTTGGCCGGTCCGTCGGCGCTGGCCACTGTGCTGCTGCTGGTCAGTCAGGCACCCGAACGGCGCCTGGAATGGGTCGCCGCCCTGAGCCTGACGATGACCGTCTGCGCGGGAGTGCTGCTGATGGCCGATCGATTACAGCGGCTGGTTGGCCCGCGAGTCATCACAGCCTTTGAGCGACTGATGGGTCTGATTCTGGTGAGCATCTCGGTCGAGATGTTCATCCGCGGCCTGAAGATGCTTTGGCAAAACTGGCCCGCCTGAGCCCTTCCCGTCAAGATTTCAGGGGGGCGATGCGCTGATCGATGGCGCCGAAGATGCTCTGACCGTCCTTGCCCTTCATCTCGATGCGGATGGTGTCACCAAACTTCATGAATTCAGTTGTGGGCTTGCCATCGAGCAGGGTCTCAATGGCCCGCTTCTCGGCAATGCAGCTATAGCCCTTGGGCCAGGTCTTGCGACCGTTTTCCTCGACGCCCCTGTTACTGACCGTGCCACTGCCGACAATAGAGCCGGCGCGGACATTGCGCGTCTTGCAAATATGGGCAACCAGCTGTCCGAAATGAAAGGTCATGTCAGGACCCGCCTCGCACATCCCCACCTTGCGGTCGTTCCAAGTTGAATGCAAGGCAAGGTGCAGCCGCCCGCCTTGCCAGGCCGCCCCCAGCTCATCGGGCGTAACCGCCACCGGGCTGAAGGCCGTAGAGGGCTTGCTCTGGAAAAACCCAAAGCCCTTGGCCAGCTCATCGGGGATGAGGTTGCGCAATGACACATCATTGACGAGCATCAACAGGCGAATGCCATCGAGCGCCTGCTCGGCACTGCTGCCCATGGGCACATCGCCGGTGACCACTGCAATTTCAGCCTCAAAATCAATGCCGAAGGCTTCATCGGGACAAACGACCGGGTCGCAGGGGCCCAAAAAGTCATCGCTGCCGCCCTGGTACATCAGGGGATCGGTGTAGAAGCTCTCGGGCACCTGACTGTTTCGAGCCGCCCGCACCAGTTCAACATGGTTGATGTAAGCCGAGCCGTCGGCCCACTGATAGGCACGCGGCAAGGGCGCCATGCAGCGCTGTGGCTCAAAGGGGAAGGCGTGACGAGCCTTGCCTTGGTTGAGCGTCTGGTAGAGGTCTTCCAGTTGGGGCGCCAAAAAATTCCAGTCGTCAAGCACCTGTTGCAAGGTGCTTGCGATTGCGGTCGCATAATGAGCCATGGTCAGATCACGAGAGACCACCACCAGCTGACCGTCTCGTGATCCGTCTTTGTAAGTTGCAAGTTTCATGATTCAAAAGGGCGGATAGCCCGGCAGGACAAAACGATCAGAGCTTTGATCGTGGATTCAAACCCCAAGCTTAACGCCTCAACCCCCAAGCGCAGCGGCCCGACCTGGCCGGTCGCTCTGGCATTGATTGCCGGCGTGGGTCTGGCCCACTTGTGGATGCTGGCTGCGGCGCCAGAGCAGTGGGTGGACATGCCCGGACCGACGCTGAACGCTTCGGCGCTGTTGTACAACGCGAGCACCGCAACGAGCCCAAGGCCGACGCCACCGCGTCCCGGCCCAAACAGGCCGTCGGGACCCCAAGCGGGACCCCAAGAAGCCTCCGAGACAGGAGTGACGGAGCCCGCAGCAGAAAGAGCTTCCCCGTCGGCGCCAGCCGCTGCGCCCACCTCTGCTGCGCCTGGCCCCGAGTCAAGTCCTGCACCTGCGCCGGCCGCCACCATCGCCAGCCTGCCTGCCAGCGCCTCGGCGTCTGAACCGGTGCCCCAGGGGCCAGCGGCAGTCGAAGCACCAGCGGCGACGCCCGCACGAACGAACACCCCCACCACAACACCGCAGGCCCCGGCCGCCAACCCACCGCCCCCCGAGGCAAACGCCACACCGGCGGCGCCCGTTGCGCCCACCGCCCCCGAAGCACCAGCGCCCGCACCGGCAGCAGCCGAACCTTCCCCGCCGGCCACTGCGACGCCGCAGCCCCCCGAAGCACCACCTTCGGCACAGGCCAGCGCGCCGCCGGCCGCCGCCTCATCGGCCGCGCCGGTGGCGCTGTCAATCCCCGGCCCGACCAGGCTCAATTACCAAATCAACGGGAGTGCCAGGGGATTCGAATACACAGCCAGCGCCCAACTGGACTGGCAGCACGACGGTCAGCGCTACCAGAGCCGGGTGGTCATCAGCGCTTTCCCCCTGCCCAGCCGCAGCCAGACCAGCGTCGGAGAAATAGGACCGCAAGGGCTTTCCCCCCGACGCTTTTCAGATCGGGCCCGCACGGAGGTGGCCATTCACTTCCAGCCTGAGCAAAACCGAATCGTCTTTAGCAACAACAGTCCGCAGGCGGCCTGGCAAGCCGGGACCCAGGACCGCCTCAGCGTGATCCTTCAGCTGTCTGCACTTCTGGGCGGTGACCCCGCGCGCTTTGTACCCGGCGCCAAGATCAGCGTTCCCACCGCTGCATCGCGTGAGGTCGTGGTCTGGGACTTCAACGTCATGCGCAGCGAGAACCTCAGCCTGCCGATCGGCGAGCACCAGGCCTTGCTCTTGCGACGTGAACCCCTGCACCCTCATGACCAGACGCTGGAGCTGTGGTTTGCACCGGCGCTGGGCTACTTGCCGGTCCGCCTGACGATCAGCCAAGCCAACGGGGATCGCCTGGATCAACTGCTGGCAAACATCGAGAAACCTTGATCGCAGGCGACCTCTTGAAAGTCCGGCCGACCGCCCGCAGATTCCCAGCTCTCTTTCCTGTTTTAGGACTGTCCCCATGACCATGCAGATGCTCTACGACTCCGAGGACTTCGTTGTCCTGCACATGGTGGCCGATGAAGCTGTCACACCGGGCACCCCCGAGCCGCTGCAGCTCGTCCGGCACGGCTTTGAGATCGTCGACAAACGCCACGGCAGAGAAGTGTTTCTGGAGGGGTCCTGGGCCCGCCTCTTTGAAGAAAGCCTGCAGCGCTGGCGCGAAAAGGCACCCAGTCAGGACGAAATCGAAACCACGCTGGAGGGCTATGCGCAGTTGGCCCACACGCCGGTGGTCCTGCATTGAGGGCCGGGACATCGGGCCGGCGGCGATTGCTGGCCGCGGCTGCAGGAGCCCTGCTGGTCCTGCCGGCAGCCTCGGCGCTCGCACAGCCGACCGATAGCGGCTCCTCCTTAAGTGCACGGCTGCATCCGCTTGCCCATGCGGCCGTGCTGCTGCTGGGAGAACAACACGACGCGCCCGACCATCAGCGTCTGGCTGCCGAAGTGGTGCAGACACTGACCCATACCGGACATCTGGCCAGCCTGGTGATGGAAATGCTGCCGGTGGGCCGCAGCAGCGCTGCCGTGCGCCCAGTAGCCGATTCCGAAGAAATACGACAAGCTCTGGCCTGGGACGACCGGGCCTGGCCATGGTCGGCCTACGGGGCGATCGTGAGGGCTGCGGTGCGAGCCGGGGTGCCGGTACTCGGCGGCGATCTGCCGCGTGAGCGACTGCGCCTGAGCATGAACCGAAGCGAGCTCGATCAGCGCCTGTCCCCCAGCGCCCTCGCGCGCCAGATGGAGCTCATGCGCGAGGGACACTGCAAGCTGCTGCCCGAAAGCCAGATCCTGCCCATGGCGCGCATGCAGATCGCCCGCGATATCAGCTTGGCCGACACCTGCGCCCAGGCAGCTCGGGCTGCACGGCCAGGACAAACTGTGCTCCTGATCTGCGGCAGCGTGCACGCCGACAAGGCGCTAGGGGTTCCGCAGCATTTGCCGGCCGACCTGACCAGCCGCAGCGTGCGACTTATAGGCCGCGGAGTCGATCCGGCCGACGGGCAGTTTGATGCGCTCTGGCTGACCGAACCCGCCCCAGCCAGCGACCACTGCGCCGCGCTGCGAGAACAATTCAAAAATCGTCCAGCAGCCCGGCCGTGAGGCCGCTGGCCAGCAGGGCCCGCGGGAGCAGGGCCAATGCCGATCAGGCCTGCTGGGTGATCGAGCCGGCCAGGACCTCGACCATCTGTTCAATCTGCCCCTGCTCGACGATGTAGGGCGGACACAAGACCAGATTTTCGCCGGCCGGCCGCACCAGCACACCCTGATGGAAGCAGCGCAAGAAAACTTCGTAGGCGCGCTGCCCGGCCACCGGTCCGGGGGCCAGCTCGACCGCGGCGGCCAACCCTAGCGTTCGAATACCGACCACATGCGGCAAGCCCTTGATGCGCTCATGGACCGCCCGCCCCAACAGCGCCCCCATACGACCGGCTCGTTCAAACAAGCCTTCATCGTCAAAAAGTTGCAGGGTGGCAATGGCAGCCGCGCAGGCCACCGGATGCCCCGAGTAGGTGTAGCCATGAAACAGTTCAATGGCGTGATCGGGACTGCCTTCATGGGCCTGCATCAGGGCGTCATAAATCCGGTCCGAGCAAATCACCCCACCCATCGGGATCACGCCGTTGGTGACGCACTTGGCAAAGTTGATCATGTCGGGAACGACGTCGAAGAAATCGGCGCCGAAATTCACTCCAAGCCGACCAAAACCTGTAATGACCTCATCAAAAATCAGCAAGATGCCGTGCTTGTCACAAATCTGGCGCAGGCGCTTGAGGTAGCCCTTGGGCGGGATGTACCAGCCGGCACTGCCAGCCACCGGCTCCACCATGATCGCCGCCACATTGGACGGGTCGTGCAAAGGCAAAATCCGCTGCTCCAGCTCAAGCAGCGGATCCTCGTTCCAGACCGGCTCGACGCCCTCGATGTAAGCATGATGGACCGGGTCATGGATGAATCGCATATGGTCCACCCGGGGCAAAAGCTGCCCGCCGTACACCTTGCGATTGGCCGGCAGCCCGCCCACACTCATCCCGCCGAAATTGACGCCGTGGTAACCCTTCTCCCGGCCGATAAAGACCTGCCGATGCCCCTGGCCCCGAGCGCGGTGATAGGCCAGGGCGAGCTTGAGTGACGTATCGGCCGCTTCTGACCCCGAGTTGCAAAACAGCACCCGGTTCAGGTCGCCAGGGGCGCGGTCGGCAATCATCTGCGCCGCACGAAAGGCCTGGTCATTGCTGGCCTGAAAGGCCGTGGCGTAGTCGAGCGTGCCCAGTTGACGGGTAATGGCCTCGTTGATCGGTCGGCGGTTGTGCCCCGCCCCCACGCACCACAGGCTGGAGATACCATCGAGCACCTGTCGTCCGTCGTGGGTGGTGAAATACATGCCCTGGGCTGCGACAAACACCCTCGGATCCCTGAAGAAACTGCGATTGGGCGTGAAGGGGAGCCATTGATGCTCCATGTTGAAGTCCGGATGGGCCACCTGATCTCCTGTAGTCTGCCGGCAGGCAGATCGACCAGCCAGCCTGAAGATTTTTACATCGCCCGCCGGGTTTGCGTACGAGAAGCCGGAGCCAATGAGGGCATTTGAGACAATCAAACACCATGCTTACTCCCTACATCCTCAACCTGTCCTGCCCCGATCGGCCGGGCATCGTGCATGCCGTCTCCGGGTTTTTGTTTCAGCGCGGCGGCAACATCCTCGACGCGGCCCAGTATGCAGACGACAAGGACGAGGACGCCACCGGTCTTTTTTTCATGCGCGTGGCCTTTGCCTGCGAGATGCCGCTGCAGGCCCTGCGCGAAGAGCTGGGCCAGATGGCCCAGGGGTTTGATATGCAATGGAGCCTGCACACCTCAGGCGAGCCCATGCGAACGGTGATCATGGTCAGCAAGGAAGGTCACTGCCTCAACGATTTGCTGTTTAGATGGAAGTCGGGACTGCTCGGGCTCGATGTGCGGGCCATCCTCTCCAATCACCGCGACTTCTATCAACTGGCGGCCAGCTACAACGTGCCGTTTCATCACATCCCGGTGACCGCCGCCACCAAAGCGGCCGCGGAGGCGCGGCAATATGAAATCATGGCCAGCGAAGGCGCCGAACTGGTGGTGCTGGCGCGTTACATGCAAATCCTCTCCGACGATCTGTGTCGCAAGCTGGCTGGCCGGGCCATCAACATCCATCACAGCTTCTTGCCCAGCTTCAAGGGCGCGCGGCCCTACCACCAGGCCCATGCGCGTGGCGTCAAGCTGATCGGCGCCACCGCCCACTATGTCACCTCCGATCTGGACGAGGGACCGATCATCGAACAAGACGTAGCGCGGGTCGAGCACAGCAAGACCGTCGAAGACCTGACCGCCCTGGGCCGCGACACCGAAAGCCTGGTGCTGGCGCGCGCCGTCAAATGGCACAGCGAGCGCCGGGTGCTGCTCAACGGCCACAAGACCGTGATCTTCAAGTAGGCAATGACCAGCCCCGCCGGCAGCGGCAAGCGCATTCCACCGATTCAGTGCCTGCTGACCTTCGAGGCTCTGGCGCGACTGCGCAGCGTGACCCAGGCGGCCGAAGAGTTGTTTGTGACCCCGAGTGCCGTCAGCCACCGGGTGCGTCAACTCGAGCAGATTCTGGGCACCAAGTTATTCGGCCGGGCCGACTTCTCGCTGACCACCGAAGGCATTGAATATCTGGCCCATGTGCGCGAGGGCCTGGCCACCCTGCAAAAGTTTCCTGGGGTGGCCGGTCAGAGCGCCACCCCCGGCAAGCGCAAGCTGCGCGTGGCGGTCACGCCCACTTTTGCGCGTGCCATCCTGATCCCGCGCCTGTCGCAATTTACCGAAGCCTATCCAGAGATCGACCTGACCCTGCAAGTGTCCATCCCCTTGCTCGATGTAGTGGCCGAGGATGCCGATCTGATGATCCGCTTTGGCAGCGGCCGCTATGCCGATGTCGAACACGACTGCCTGATGAAGGACGAGGTCACCCCCCTGGCCTCTCCGGCCTTCGTGCGCGAACACGGCCCCTTTGACACAGCACAGGATCTGGAAGGACAGGCCTTGCTGCGATCGCCGCTGGAGCCCTGGCGCACCTGGTTTGCAGCCTGCCAGCTCGACTGGCCCGAGCCTGCCGAAGGCTCGCAGTTCAACGACATCGGTCTGATGTGCGATGCGGCTGCCGCTGGCATGGGCATTGCGCTGGTGCGGCTCAAGCTGGGCGCACCCTGGCTGGACAACGGCGCCCTGGTGCGTCTGTTTGAGCAGTCGGTGCCCAGCCCGCACGCCCACTATCTGTGCTGGCGCACCGGCACCATGGATCGCTGGGAATGCAGTGCCTTTGCCCAGTGGCTGCGGCAGGCCGCCTGACCCGGCCCGGATGCCCGCCCAGGCCTTTTCTGCGCCTACCCCTGCAATGGTTTCAAAGGCCTCTGTCAAAAACTTCACGCCGCCTCTGTGGCCCTCCGGTAAAGTAAGCTCACTATGAACGCACCCACCGCCCTGGTCCAGCAGTCGCAACTTGAGCGCGCCCAGCGCCAAGCTGAAGTGGTGGCCGCCCTGAGCCAAGCACTGCCCGGCCATGCCTTGCTATGGCACCAAGAAGACACCACGCCCTACGAGTGCGATGGCCTGACCGCCTACCGCGAACGGCCGCTGGTGGTGGCGCTGCCGGAGACTACCGAACAAGTACAGGCTGTGCTCAAAGCCTGTCACCGCCTGAGCGTGCCGGTGGTGGCGCGCGGAGCGGGCACCGGACTGTCGGGTGGGGCTATGCCCCATCGGATGGGCGTGACCCTGTCGCTGGCCAAATTCAATCGCATCCTGCAGATTGACCCGCGGGCTCGCACCGCCACCGTGCAGTGCGGGGTGCGCAATTTGGCCATCTCCGAGGCTGCCGCCCCCCATGGCCTGTATTACGCACCCGACCCCTCGAGCCAGATCGCCTGCACCATCGGTGGCAACGTGGCCGAGAACTCGGGGGGTGTGCATTGCCTCAAGTACGGACTGACTGTGCACAACGTGCTCAAGGTCAAGGGCTACACCATGGAGGGCGAACCGGTGGAGTTTGGCAGCACGGCGCTCGACGCCCCGGGCTACGACCTGCTCAGCCTGATCATTGGCAGCGAAGGCATGCTGGCCGTCACTACCGAGGTGACCGTCAAGCTGGTACCCAAACCGCAGCTGGCGCGCTGCATCATGGCCAGCTTCGATGATGTGCGCAAGGCGGGCGAGGCGGTCGCTGCAGTGATTGCCGCCGGCATCATTCCGGCCGGATTGGAAATGATGGACGGGCCGATGACCGCAGCGGTCGAGGACTTCGTTCACGCCGGCTACGACCTGAGCGCAGCGGCCATCCTGCTGTGCGAAAGTGATGGCACGCCTGAAGAAGTGGCCGAGGAAATCGAACGCATGAGCGAGGTGCTGCGCCGCGCCGGCGCCACTGCAATTGCCGTCAGCCGCGATGAAGCCCAGCGGCTCAAATTTTGGAGCGGCCGCAAGAACGCCTTTCCTGCCTCGGGCCGCATCAGCCCCGACTACATGTGCATGGACTCGACCATTCCGCGCAAGCGCCTGGCCGACATCCTGCAGGCCATTGCCGACATGGAGCTCAAGTATGGGCTCAAGTGCCTCAACGTGTTTCACGCCGGCGATGGCAATTTGCATCCGCTGATCCTGTTCGATGCCAACGATGCCGACCAGCTTCGGCGCTGCGAGCTGTTTGGCGCCGACATCCTGGAGACCAGCGTGGCCATGGGCGGCACCGTCACGGGCGAGCACGGCGTCGGGGTAGAAAAACTCAACAGCATGTGCGTGCAGTTCTCGGCCGAAGAAAACGAGCAGATGTTCGGCATCAAACGCGCCTTCGACCCGCAGGGGCTGCTCAATCCCGGCAAGGTCATTCCCACCCTTAACCGCTGCGCCGAATACGGCCGGATGCTGGTACGGGCTGGGCAGATCAAGCATCCGGATTTGCCGCGCTTTTGAATCCAAGGGCAGACTGAGGTCCGATCGCGCCGAGGGCGGCGCTCCCACTCCTCCTCTCAATCACGAGACCTTGCTGAAGGGCTGCAAGGCCCCGGACTTTTTGGGAGCCGCGCCCTCGCGGCGATAAGGTTCACGCACAATCGATCCTATGGACTGGACGCCTCTCATTCAAACCGACCGCGGTGGTCTGGCCGAGTGCGTGCACTTTGGTGCCGTGGCCGTGGTCAACGCCCAGGGGCAGCTGCTGGCCAGCGCGGGCAACCCGTCGCTCATGACCTTCACCCGATCGACCCTCAAGCCCGTCCAGGCCCTGCCCTTTGTGCAACAGGGCGGCGTCGAACACTTCCAACTCGATTCGAGCCAGCTGGCCCTGCTGTGCGCCTCGCACAACGGAGAGGACCGGCATCTGGTGCAAGTCGACCGTCTGCTGGCCGCCACCCGGCTGGGCTACAAGCGCCTGCAGTGCGGCTGCCACACGCCCTACTTTGTCGAGCTGGGCGTCAAGGGACCGCCCGGTCCCTATGACGAGCGACACCACAATTGCAGCGGCAAGCATGCCGGCTTCCTGGCCTACTGCGTGCAACACGGCTTGCCGCTGGACAACTACCTGTCGCCAGACCATCGGCTGCAACAAGCCATCGTCAGCCATTTGAAGCAGGCGCTGGACCTCAGTGACACCCAAATGGTTGCGGGGACTGACGGCTGCTCGGCACCCAACTATGCGGTGCCGCTGTCGCATCTGGCTCTGGGCTATGCCCGGCTGGCGGCCGGTACCGCCAGCCCGGTGATGGGTGAGAGCCTGGCCAAGCTATCGCAAGCCATGCGAGCCCATCCAGACCTGGTGTCGGGCACGGCCCGCAACGACGAGGCCTTCATGCGCATCGGTGGCGGAGACTGGGTCAGCAAAGTGGGCGCGGACGGGGTGCAGGCCATCGGGAACCTTAGCCGCGGCCAGGGACTGGCCATCAAGATCAGCGACGGCAGCAAGCCAGCCTTGTTCGCAGCCTCAGTGGCGGTGATGGACCAGCTGGGCTGGCTCAACGACGCGCAGCGCAAAGCGCTTGAGCCCTGGCGTGCTTCGGTCCTGAGCAGCGTCAAGGGCCAGGCGGTGGGCGGCCGACGCGCCGTGTTCAAACTGCAATTGCACTAAAGCTGCTGCGACACCCCTAGGCCCCCTCGGCCGCCCAGGGTCGGCTCAGCGAAGAGCGGGCCGAGCCCGGCAGGGCCGACAACCAAGGCGGATTGATCGGGCTGTCCGCATCGGGTGCAATGAGCATCACCAGATCACCGCCAAAACGACCCAGCCCCAGGGCCTGTGCCAGCGCCTGGTTTTCCTGTTCATTGCGCATGCGCACAAAACACAAAAAACGCCTCTGCCCGTTTTGATCGGCCCGCAACAGCTCGAGCCTGTGTACCTGGCCATGCTCAGAGAACAGCAGGTAGAGCCGCTCGCGCAAATCAAACGTATCGCCTCCCGCCGGATGCGGGAAGGAGGGCGGCTGACCCGAAGGCGCCGATGGCTGAGGCATGGACGAGTACATGTGAAGGACCTGGCTCGCAAATGATGCAAAGGAATACCCCACTCTAGCGAGTGACCCCACGCTCGAGATCGTCCCCCGATTTCCAGCCTTGAAGTAGGACGCTGCGGCAGATCGGTGGCCACCAGCAACCGTAACAGGGGCCGGCCGCCGGCGCGCCTTGACCGGCCCCCTGTCATCACGGTCTAAGCTGGCTGCGGCTCGCCATCCATCCGAATAAAGTGTCCGACTCCTCAAACTTTGCTGATATCCATCCGCCCGGCGTGACCGGTTTTTGGGTGTCCCTGCCCGAGCCGACCGCGCGGGCCCGCCACGAGAGCATGCAGCTGAGCACCACCCTGGCCAGCATGACCGAGGCCTTTGCCACGTTGGACCGCCAAGGACAACTGAGCTACCTCAATGACCCCGCCTGTCGATTGCTGGGCCAGCCGGCGCCCGAATTGCTGGGCCAGCCGGCTTGGCGTGCGCTGGACGACTCCAGCGGCCAACGGCTGCGGGGTCATATCGAGCAGGCGCTGGCGCTGGATCAGCCGACAGAATTCGAATCTTTCTCACCTCGGCTGGGCAAGTGGCTGGAGTTTCGGCTCTACCCTTTCCACGATGGCCTGGCCCTGTATCTGCGCGATGTAAGCGCCCGACACCAGGCTCAGGCGCAGTTGCTGCTGCTGCACGCCTGCATTGCGCGTCTGAACGATCTGGTGCTGATCGTCGAGCAGCGCCAAGGGCATGCGCCGGAGATTGTTTTTGCCAATGCCGCCTTCTCGCACCTGACCGGCTACAGCGCCCAAGAGGTGATCGGAGGCCACCCAGGCCTGTTACAGGGGCCGATGACGCAGACGGCCGAGGTAGCGCGTCTCCTCGCCGCCCTGACCCAAGGTCAGGCCGTACGCGGCGAACTGATGCAGTACCGCAAGGACGGCCAGGGCTTCTGGGTCGATGTGGAGGTCACGCCAGTCAACGACTCCCCCGAAGGCTTGTTGCGCTGGATCGCAGTGGGTCGCGACATTACCGCCCGCAAATCGCAGGAACGGGCCTTCGAGCATCTGGCCTTTCATGACGCGCTCACCGGCCTGCCCAACCGGCAGAGCCTGATCCAACGGCTGCAGCAGTCCGGCGGCTCGGCCCCGGGCCCTCACGAGGTCGGTGCATTGATGTTCATCGACATGGACCACTTCAAGATGCTCAACGACACGCTCGGCCATGACCGCGGTGACCAGTTGCTGCAGCAGGTGGCCCATCGACTACTGGCGTGCGTGCGCGAGGGCGATTTGGTCGCGCGCCTGGGCGGCGACGAATTTGTGGTGGTTCTACAGCGCCTGTCCAGGCAGGACGGGCAAGCGCGTCAGCGCGCGGGCCAGGCCGGCGAGCTGATCCTGCACTGCCTGGGCCAGCCCTATGAGCTGGCAGGCCAGCCTTATCACGGCACCTGCAGCATCGGGGTGACGCTATTGTCTGAACCCGATCAGAGTGTGGCTGACCTGCTCAAGCAAGCTGACCTGGCGATGTATCAGGCCAAGGCCAGCGGGCGTAACACGCTGTGCTTTTTTGACCCTCAAATGCAGGCCAGCGCCTCGGCCAAGGCGAGCCTGACAGCCGCCCTGCGGCAGGCGCTGCACGAGCAGCAGTTCGTGCTGCACTATGAGCCGCAAGTGCAGGCCGATGGCCGCATCTTCGGCGTCGAAGCGCTGCTTCGCTGGCAGCACCCGACCGCGGGCCTGCGCCGGCCCAAGGAATTTATCGGGCAGGCCGAGGAAAGCGGGCTGATCCTGCCGCTGGGGCAGTGGGTGCTGGAGTCGGCCTGTCGCCAATTGGCGCTGTGGTCACAGCGACCGCTGTGCCGGGGCTTGAAGATGGCAGTCAATGTCAGTGCCCGCCAGTTTCTACAACCGCAGTTTGTCCAGCAAGTGCTGCAAACTGCCGCGCGCCACGGCGTGGCGCCGCATCAGCTTGAGCTTGAAATCACCGAAAGCCTGCTCGCAGCGGACGTGCAGGGCTGTCTGATTCGCATGCAGCATCTGCATCAGGCTGGCATTGGCCTGGCCATCGACGACTTCGGCATGGGTTATTCAGCCCTGTCCTGCCTCAAGCACATGCCTTTGCAGCGACTGAAAATAGACCGCGCCTTTATTCATGACATGCTGCAGGACCCGCGCGATGCGGCGATCGCCCGCACCATCGTGCAACTGGCCCGCGACCTGGGGCTGCAGGTGATGGCCGAAGGCGTGGAAACGCCGGCCCAGCGCGATCTGCTGACCGCCTGCGGTTGCGATGCCTTTCAGGGCTACCTGTTCAGCCCGGCCCTGCCCGCCGATGAGATGGAAGCCTTCATTGAAGACTGGCACGCCAAAAATCATCCCGCAGAAGGTGCTGGCCCCATCAGCACAGTTGCAAGCTAAGCCGCAGGCGCGGTCCCCTCCTCGCGGCGGCAGGGCAGGCGCACTTCAAAACAACTGCCCCCGCCCGGCGCTTGAAGGCAAAGCGCCTCGCCCCCATGGCGGCGAGCGATGCTGCGCACCAGGGACAGGCCCAGCCCTACACCGCCTGCTTTCTCGCTAGCGCCTGGCAGACGATAGAAGGGCTCAAAAATGCGCTCGCGATAAGCCGGTGGCACACCTGGCCCGCGGTCACAGACCTGCAAACGTAAGGCGCCCTCCTGCCGATCGATGGCCAGGGTGACCGGCTGGCCGCCATGCCGAACTGCGTTTTCCAGCAGGTTGCGCAGCAGGCGCCGCAACAGGCGGGGCGAACCCTGCAGCACCAGCGCCCCCAGACCGGGCCCCGGCTCCTGCAGCTGCGCCCCGACGCGCGCGCACTCTTCAGCAGCCAAGCCCAACAGGTCGACCTCCTCCAGCGGCTCGGCTTGACCTTCATGGCTATCGAGGCGGCTGGCCAACAAGATCTCGTCGATCAGCTGGTCGAGCTCGCCGATGCTGCGGGCGATCTCCTCTCGCTGTATCGAGGAGGCCTCAGGGCCCATCAGCTCCACGCTCATGCGTATGCGCGCCAGCGGAGAACGCAGCTCATGCGAGGCATTGGCCAACAAGGCCTTGTGCGAAGCCAGCAGCCCTTCAATCCGCTCGGCCGCCTGATTGAAGCGCGTGGCCAGAAAGGCCACCTCGTCATGGCCTTGCACCGCCACCCGCGCACTGAGGTCGCCACGGCCCCAACGCTCGACTCCGCTTTGCAGCGCTTCGAGTCGCTGCGTGAGACGGCGAATCACCGGGTAAGCACCCAGCGCCACCGCCAGCGCCACCAGCACCAGCAGCCAGAAGAAACTCAGCGGCGGACGCCAGCCCAGCAAGCCGCTGCCCGAGCGATCGGGTGGGCCGGCATGGGGTCCACCGCCCGGACGTGCGGGCCGTGACATCTCCAGCTCCAGCTGCTGGCCGTCCACCGTCTGCAGGTCGAACACCAGCGCACGCCCCGGCCGGCGCTCGGCGGGGCCCTGCGCCCGCGCGATCACCTCACCTGCCGCGTTTCGCAAGACGATTTCGCGCGCCGGTGGCTCGCGGGGCGAAGCCTCTCGCGAAACGCGCCAGGCCCATCCCACCGCCACCGTGACGAGCACCACAGCGGCCACCACCGCAAGCCAAATGCGCAAATAAAGGCGCGATCCGAGCGCATTCATGGCTGCATGATCCGCCGGGACTCAGTCCTGCTGCCGTGCAAACACATACCCGATGCCTCGCACGGTGAGAATGCGGCGAGGCGCCTTGGGGTCGGCCTCGATGGCCTGGCGGATGCGCCCCATATGCACATCAATCGACCGGTCAAAGGCTTCGAACTCGCGCCCGCGCACCGCCTCCATGATCTGGTCGCGGGTGAGCACCCGGCCGGCGCGCTCCGCCATAACCAGCAGCAGGTCGAACTGATAAGAAGTCAACTCACAGAGCCGGCCGGCCACCGCCACCTCGCGTGCATCGCGGTCGATCGTCAGCGAGCCAAACCGAAGGGCGGGCCGCTGCAGCTCTGCCACGCCGCCCGCAGCCGGTGACGCCCGGCGCAGCACGGCCCGAATGCGTGCCAGCAATTCACGCGGCTCGAAGGGCTTGGGCAGGTAATCGTCAGCACCGAGCTCAAGCCCCACCACGCGATCCATCGGATCGCCTTTGGCAGTGAGCATCAGCACCGCCGCGGCCGACTGCGCCTTGATGCGGCGACAAAGCTCAAGGCCGTCGATGTCGGGCAGCATCAGGTCGAGGATCACCAAATCGGGTAAGGACTCGGCCAGCGCCTGTAGGCCCGTGGCCCCGTCACCGGCCTGAACCACCGCATAACCGCTTTCACGCAGGTAATGCGCCACCATCCCGGCCAAGCGAGCATCGTCCTCGATCAAGAGCAGCGTTTGAGTCATCGGGCCCCAAGTGTGATGAAGACCCGACAAGCCTTATTGAAGACCCGGTAAAGCGAAGGTAAAGACCTGCGCCTCATGCCGGGCCGCGAGACGCCCCAAGAGACGGCGCATGCCAGCGCATGGCCAGCCAGACCAAGACAAGCACGGTAAGACCCAGGCACGCCGTACCCACAAAAAACGGCAAGTAGCCAAAAGCGTCTACAGCGACACCCGAATAACCGGCAAGAAACTTAGGTAGCAGCAGCATCAAGGAGCTAAACAGCGCGTACTGAGTGGCCGAGTAGTTCACATGGGTCAGGCTCGACAGGTAGGCAATAAAGGCCGCTGAAGCCAGACCGCTCGAGAGGTTGTCAGCAGAAATCACAAAAACAAGGGCCTGCAGATCGTGTCCGCGAGTGGACAGCCAGGCAAACAGCAGATTGCTCGCCGCACTGAGCACTGCACCGGTCATGAGCACCCGCATCACACCCAATCGCATGGCCAGGGCACCGCCAACAAAAGCGCCCACCAAGGTCATGATGACCCCGTAAACCTTGGAGATCGCCGCCACCTCGGACTTGGTGTAACCCATGTCCACATAAAAGGGATTGGCCATGATGCCCATCACCACATCGCTAATGCGATAAACAGAAATAAGGGCCAGGATCAGGACGGCATGGCGTCCGTAGCGCCCGAGGAAGTCGGCAAAGGGATCGATCAGAGCGCTGCGCAGCCACTGCGCTGGCGTTCGGGCAACCGGCAAGGGCAGCTGCGCAGGCTCTCGCGAGAACATCACCGTGAGCATGCCCGGGAGCATGGAAGCGGCCATGACGAGGTAGGCAAACTGCCAAGCCTCATGCTGGTAACTGGCCGCCTGAGGTGACTCTGCCCTGGAGGCCAGCCACAACGCCCCCGCGCCAGCCCAGATCATGGCCAGGCGATAACCGCTCTGATAGGTGGCGGCCAAGGCCGCCTGGCGATCGGCGTCGGCCGATTCGATCCGAAAGGCATCGAGGGCAATATCCTGGGTGGCCGATGCAAATGCCAGGGCCAGCGCGCACCAGACCACAGGCATGAGCGAAACCTTGGGGTCGTTAAAGGCCATGCCGAACAGGGCTGCCACGATCGACACCTGGGCCAGCAGCAACCAGCTGCGCCGACGACCCAAGCGGCGCGTCAGCCACGGCAAGGGCATGCGGTCTACAAGTGGCGCCCAGGCCCACTTGAATCCATAGGCCAGTCCGATCCAGCTGAGAAAGCCAATCGTGGTGCGATCAATCCCGGCCTCGCGCAGCCAAAAACTCAAGGTGCCAAACACCAGCAGCAAGGGCAGCCCCGCCGAAAACCCCAGGCTGAACATGCGCAGACTGGCCGGCTCCAGATAGACCCTCAAGCTCGCGCCCCATGACGGGCGGGTCGACTCGGCCGATGACTTGTCAGCTGTTGATGGAGAGGACATCCGGGAATAATACGGGCTTCGTCCGATCTTTCCCCGCCCAGTCCTTCCATGCGAGCCCTGATGCGACACCTTGGCCTGGTCCTCAGCTTGGGGCTGACCTTGCACGCCGGACCGGCTCTGGCCCAGGGCAGCAGCACCCCCCCCATGCGAGAGGGGGTGGACGTAGGTCGCAATTCAGCTTTTGCGCGCCTGGTGCCGGCTGAAGATGTGGAGGCATCAGCCGCCAAGCAATACCAGGATCTGCTCAAGCAGGCCGCCAGTCAAAACGCACTGGCCGGCCCCAACCATCCGCAGGTGATCCGGCTGCGCCGAATCGCCGACAAGCTGATCCCCTTTGCCTATAACTGGAATCCGCGTGCACGCCAATGGAAATGGGAGATCAATCTGCTCAACAGCAGGCAGATCAATGCCTTTTGCATGCCCGGCGGCAAGATCGCTTTTTACTCCGGCATCCTGGACCAGCTGCAACTGACCGATGATGAGGTGGCGCAGATCATGGGCCATGAAATTGCCCATGCCTTGCGAGAGCATGCGCGCGAGCGCATGGGCAAGAGCGCGGCCACCAGCATAGGGGCTGGCCTGTTGTCGCAGGTGCTCGGGCTCGGCGATCTGGGACGCACGGTCACCAATTACGGAGCCGAATTACTGACCCTCAAGTTCAGTCGGGACAATGAAACCGAAGCCGATCTGGTGGGGCTGGAGCTGGCCGCACGCGCAGGTTACGACCCCCGCGCTGGCGTCACGCTGTGGCGCAAGATGCAAGCAGCCAGCAAGGGGGCGCCGCCCCAATGGCTGAGCACCCATCCAGCCGGGGACACCCGTATTACCGATATCGAGAAAGCGCTGCCCCGGGTCATGCCCATCTACGAGCGGGCCAGCCGCGAATAAAGCTGCATCGGCGTGCACCTACACGGGCTTGCGCGCAGGCCGACAGACGCCTTCAAGACGGGTCGCTATGGTCAGCAGGTGTCACAAATTCCGTCCTGGCCGCAGAGACCGCTGCACCACAAAAGCTCCGAATGCGCCCGCAATCAAGCTGGGCCGCAACCTGACCTGGGCTGCCCCCCGGTGTATTGGCCTTTCCCACCCCGCGAGGCGGACCCGCGACGCCACGTGCGCGGACGATCCGGCCGTCCACAGATTCAGCGCAGCCCGACAAACTGACCCCATCGCCCGTGCCCATCGCCCGTGCACGGTACCGGGCCCAAGGCACTGCGCACCCTCCAAGGACTCTCGTGCCCCGCAAGCCCCGCCCCCACCTGACCGACATCCTGGTGCAGGAACCCGCCATCCGCGTCTACGGCAGCGTAGACGAAGCTTTTCTGGGTCGCTTCCTCGAGCAGCTCAAGCCCCTGCGCGGTCGCACCGACCCATTGGTTTTCGAGCTGTCCACCACCGGGGGTGACGCCGATCTGGCTCGGCGCATTGCCGAAGAAATCCGCCTGTGCCGCGAAGTAGGGGGCATGGACCTCTACTTTGTTGGCAAGGCCATGGTCTATTCCGCCGGCGTGATGATCATGGCGGCCTTCCCGGTGCAAAAGCGCTACCTCAGTCGCGATGCAGTGCTGCTCATTCATGCCTGGCAGATCGAAAAAGAAATCCGCTTCAGCGGCGCCCTCAAAGTCTGTGCCGCCAGCGCCCACGACTTTCTGGCCGAACTGGAAGTGGCGGGCAAACTGGAGCATCAAACCTTCAGCGACCTGGTGCGGGGCACGCAGATCAGCTACGAACAGCTGAGCGAACAAGTCAGCAAGGCCGACTGGTACCTGCTGGCCGACGAGGCCATGGCCTTGGGGCTGGTCACGGCCCTGGTGTGAAGCCGACCGGTCTCTTGCAGCGCCCAAGATCGCCGCGAGGGCGCGGCTCCCACACCCTGACCAGGACACGGTCAACGATCCGAGGCGTGGGAGCGCCGCCCCGGCGCGATCGTGCGATCAGGCAAGCACCGGATCGCCGGGAGGGCGCAGCTGCCTCCAGCCGCTTGCTAGATCACTAGCTCATAGTCCACTGTCAGGGGCGCATGATCAGAAAATCGCTCGGCCTTGTACACCGCCTCGCTGCGCGCCAGCGCAGCCACCGCCGGGGTGGCCAAGTGGTAGTCGATGCGCCAGCCCACATTCTTGGCCCAGGCCTGGCCGCGGTTGCTCCACCAGGTGTAAGCCTCTTCGGTGGCGGTGGGCTGCAGGCGCCGATACACATCCACCAAGCCGCCGCCCAGATCGGTACCCGGCTGCTGGGCACCGGCATTGAGCGCATCGGCCGCGGCATTGGTCACTTGCACATCGTGGCGCAGCAGCGCGCTCATCCAGGCGCGCTCCTCGGGCAGAAAGCCTGAATTCTTGAGGTTGCCCTTCCAGTTCTTCAAGTCCATCTCTTGGTGCGCAATGTTCACATCGCCGCACAAAATGAAATCGCGCTGCGCCTTCAAGCCCAAGAGATGCGGGTAGAACTCGGCCAGGAAACGAAACTTGGCCTCCTGTCGCTCGGGACTGGAAGAGCCGCTGGGAAAGTAGCAGCTGATGATGGACAGCTTGGGTGCCGCTTTGCGGCCCGGCCGGTCAAAGCGCAGTTCCACATAGCGACCCTCGGCATCAAATTCGCCCGAGCCAAATCCGACGATCACATCCGAAGGCTCGTGCCGGGTGTACACGGCTACGCCTGAATAGCCCTTCTTCTCGGCAAAATGAAAATGGCCCTGCAGTCCGGCAAGCTGCTCAAACTGTCCCTGCACATCGGCCTGCTGGGCCTTGAGCTCCTGCACGCACATACAATCCGGTCGCTCTTTTTCGAGCCAGGCCTGCAGGCCTTTGCGCGCGGCCGAGCGGATGCCGTTAAGGTTGAGGCTGGTGAGTTTGAACAAGGACATCCCCATGACAAAAGCAGGCGCGCACGATGCGCTGGCGCAAGATTTCGTGCAATTCTCGCTCGACTGCGGCGTGCTTAAGTTTGGCCAGTTCAAGACCAAGGCCGGCCGCATGAGCCCTTACTTTTTCAATGCGGGGCTGTTTGACGACGGCGCCAAGCTCGGGCGGCTGGCCGCCTTCTATGCGCAGCGCCTGCTGCAAAGCGGCGTCGACTTCGACATGATCTTTGGCCCGGCCTACAAGGGCATTCCCCTTGGAGCCGCCGTCAGCATCGAACTGGCCAGACTGGGCAAGGTGGTGCCCTTTGCCTACAACCGCAAAGAGGCCAAGGACCACGGCGAAGGCGGAGCCCTGGTGGGCGCGCCCTTGAAGGGCCGTGTGCTTATCGTGGACGATGTGATGAGCGCTGGCACTGCAGCACGCGAGTCCATCGCGCTGATCGAGGCCGCCGGTGCCAAGCCGCACGCGGTGGCTATCGCGCTGGACCGTCAGGAAATGGCCACCGAGAAACAGGCCGACGGCTCGACACGCGATGTGCCACACAGCGCGGTGCAATATGTTCAGAACACCCTGGGCCTTAAGGTGTGCGCGATTGCACGGCTGGAAGACTTGCTGGCCTATCTGGCTACACGCGGCGGCGACGCAGGCAGCGAACTTGGTCAACACCTGGTGTCGGTACAAGCCTACCGCGATCGCTACGGGGTTTAAGGCATCGCGCCTAAGGGCGCTCCAAAAGATGCGCCCTTAGGCGCCCGCCCCCGCCAGGAAATCACTCTTGCCAATGGCCACCCCGTTGTGGCGCAGGATGTTGTAGGCCGTGGTGGTGTGGAAAAACAAATTAGGCAGCGCCCAGGTCTTCACATAGGCCTCCGCCGTCATGGTGCGTGAGCCGGTCTTGCCCACCGGGAAGGTGATTTCTTTGGCCTCAAGACCGTCAAGCGCACCGGCCGGCACCGTCTTGAGCCAGGCCACGGTGTTGTCAACACGGGTGATCAACTCGGCCAGCGTGTTCTCCACGTTGTCGTACTTGGGCGCATCGAGCCCAGTGATGCGCGCCGCGCACAGCTTGGCTGAATCACAGGCAATGAAGATTTGGTTCTTGAAGGGCAGCATGTCCGGCGCCAGCCGGTACTGCACCAGGGCCTGCTCGTCGTAGCCACGCGCGGCCACATCGGCCTGGGCTTTGGTGAGCAAGTGGCGCAGATTGCCCAGAAACTGGATGAAAACGGGAAGGGAAGCGGTGGAGAGGGTGGTGGACATAGGTGGCTTTTTTCGGAGGGTGAATGAGAAAAGCTACAGTATGCCCGCATCAGCAAAACGAACGAGCAAATCGGCAAGGGGGATCAACGAGCGGCCAACGTTCGGGCGCAGCACCCTGCACACCATAAGCATCGGTCGCGACACCAATGAATTACATGGTTGAAAGTTGCTCAGATCAGCTTCTTCAGCAGCAAAGCATTGACCTGCGCCGGGTTGGCTTTCCCCTTGCTGGCCTTCATGATCGGGCCGACCAGCCCGTTCAAGGCCTTGGCGTTGCCGGCTTTGTATTCGGCCACGTTCTTGGGGTTGGCGGCCAGC
>JBEIHE010000019.1:0-31176 GCA_040381515.1 Polaromonas sp. | reverse complement strand
CCCGGCGTCGATCACGACAGTAAACGGTAAGCCACCCGTTTGGTTACCCAAAGAGCGCCCCAGTTCCGTGCCCTGCAGGCCCGCCAAACCGATCGGAAAAGTCACCGGCGTGCGGCTCAGGAACTGACGGACAGAGCTGGGCTGATCGATGGCGATGCCCAACATCTGCCAGCCGCGCGACCGGTGGGTCTGGTAGAAAGCCTCAAGGAGCGGCAGTTCCTCTATGCAGGGCGGGCACCAGGTCGCCCAGAAATTGACCAGCAGGGGCTTGCCGTGGAAGCTGGCCAGGGCCAGGCGGCCGCCATCCGGGGTGTCCAGGGACGCGCCCCAAAAGGGGTCGCTGGCCAGTCGGGCGGCGGCTGGGCCGCCCGGACGGTGCAGCCACCAGGCGCTCACCGCTCCGAGGCTGGCCGCGCCCAGGGCGGCGCCGGCATAAAACCAAGATCGACGCTTCACACACTGCCCTCCATCAGACGGGTCAGGGCTGCGGCATCGCCCCGAGGGGGGCGGCCCCGACCCTCGGGCCGCAGAGCGCCGCGCAGGTCATCAAGATCGTAGATGGCCAGATGCACCCCCACCGTTTCTCCCAGAGGCCGACACAGGCTGCGCAGGCTCAGCACATCCACCGGACGGCCGTGAAAACCGGTCTGGCTGCGCACTTCGTAATCCAACCGGCCATCGATCAGGCTGATCTCGGCAGACTTGGGATCGTCGCAGAAGAGCTGCAGGTGAATGTCGGACAAGCGGGTGGCAGTCCCCTGCCAGACTGCACCGGCCAGATAGGGCCGAAAGGGAGCCAACCGCTGCATCCAGGTCAGGGCCAACTCGCGCAGGGCCTGCAATTCGGCTGGCTGGGTATCGGCACAGAACAGGGCGATATGCTCCCGGACAGCTTCTTCGACTCTATCGTTGTCGGGCAACTCGGTGCGGGCACCCAGACCCAAAACCTTGAGGGCACGGCGCTTGGCCGCGCCGAAATCCAAACCTTCATCGACTACCAGGGCAGCGGCGGCCTGGGCAATCCGATCGGAGTGGCCGTCGGGCCAGTGATGCAGGGCGTCCATACCTGCATTGTGCCCCCATCGACATGGCCATCCGCGCGCAGGGTTGAGGCGGGGACGACTCCTACAATTTGGCCATGCATATTCACATCCTGGGCATCTGCGGCACCTTCATGGGAGGCTTGGCCGCACTGGCGCGCGAGGCGGGACATCGCGTCACTGGCTGCGATGCCGCCGTCTACCCCCCAATGAGCGAGCAATTGAGGGCGCTGGGGATTGAGCTGACCGAGGGCTACGGCGCCGAACAGTTGGAGGGGGCAGACTCGCGACCCGACATGTTCGTAATCGGCAATGTGGTCTCGCGCGCTCAGCTGCCAAACGGCGAACCCAAGTTTGCGCTGATGGAAGCCATTCTTGAGCGGGGTCTGCCCTACACCAGCGGCCCCCAATGGCTGGCCGAGCAAGTTCTCAACGGCCGTCATGTGCTGGCAGTCGCCGGAACCCACGGCAAAACCACCACCACATCCATGCTGGCCTGGATTCTGGAGCATGCGGGTCTGGCGCCCGGCTTCCTGGTGGGGGGCGTGCCGCAAAACTTTGGCGTCTCGGCCCGCCTGGGCCAGGGTCGGGCCTTTGTGATCGAGGCCGATGAATACGACACCGCCTTCTTCGACAAACGCAGCAAGTTTGTCCACTACCGACCTCGCACGGCCATCCTCAACAACCTGGAATTCGACCATGCAGACATCTTCCCGGATCTGGCCTCCATCGAACGCCAGTTCCATCATTTGGTCCGTACAGTGCCAGGCTCAGGCCGGTTGGTGGTCAACGGGGCCGAGGAAAGTCTGGGCCGGGTATTGGCAATGGGCTGCTGGAGCGAGGTCTGGCGCTTTGGCGTGCCCGGGAGTGCGCTGACCGCTCGCGGCGAGCCTTCGGACTTCGAAGTTCTGCGAGGCGATCAAGTGCTCGGACGGATTCGATGGAGCTTGGGCGGGGTGCACAACCAGATGAATGCGCTGGCAGCCCTGGGGGCGGCCGAACATGTGGGCGTCGAGGTGGCCCAGGCGGCGCAAGCCCTGGCCGACTTTCGCAATGTACGGCGCCGCATGGAAGTGCGAGGCTGCGTGCAAGGCGTCACGGTCTACGACGATTTTGCCCACCACCCCACTGCCATGCGCACCACTATCGACGGCCTGCGCCGACAGGTGGGTGCCGATCGCATCCTGGCGGTCTTCGAGCCGCGCAGCAACACCATGAAGCTTGGCGCCATGAAGGCGCAACTGCCCTGGAGTCTGGAACAGGCCGATCTGGCCTTCTGCCACAGCGCTGGTCTGGACTGGGATGCTGGCCAGGCCCTGGCCCCGATGGGCAGCAGGGCCCAGGTGACTTCAGATATCGACACCCTGGTCACCCAGGTCACCCGTGCGGCCCGGCGCGGCGACCATATCCTGTGCATGAGCAACGGGGGCTTTGGCGGCGTACACGAGCGCCTGCTCAAGGCCCTGCAAGGCTGAGCGGAGCGATCTGGCCACCCCCCCCCATTCGGGCCAGGTCCATCGCGAGTCAAGACAGGCCCTTGAAGCATCAAGGGCCGCCCCCTTCAGGTGCGAGCGCGACGCGCCTGGACGGCTTGCGACAACAAGTCCAGCACTTGGGCCGAATCGTCCCAACCCAGACAGGCATCGGTGATGCTCTGCCCATAGGCCAAGGCCGAAACCGAGTCCTTGCCAGGATTGAACTTCTGAGCGCCCTCCTGAAGGTGACTCTCCACCATCACGCCAAAGACATGACGCGATCCGCCGCTGATCTGGGTGGCGATGTCACGGGCCACCTCCATCTGCTTGCGGTGCTGCTTGCTGCTGTTGGCATGGCTGCAGTCGACCATCAGGCTGGGCGGCAGACTGGCCTTGGACAGCTCCTCACAAGCGGCCTGCACGCTGGCGGCGTCGTAATTGGGCGCCTTGCCGCCGCGCAGGATCACGTGGCAATCGCGGTTGCCTTGGGTCTGCACGATCGCCACCTGACCGTTCTTGTGCACCGACAGAAAGTGATGCCCCCGCGCAGCAGCCTGTATGGCATCGGTGGCAATGCGGATATTCCCATCGGTCCCATTCTTGAATCCGATGGGCGCCGAGATGCCCGAGGCGAGCTCGCGATGCACCTGACTTTCGGTGGTTCTCGCGCCAATGGCACCCCAGGCGATCAGATCTGCAATGTACTGCGGCGAGATCACGTCAAGGAACTCGCTACCGGCCGGCAAGCCCAAGCGATTGATGTCGATCAGCAACTGGCGGGCCATGCGCAGGCCCTCGTCGATCCGGTAGCTCTCATCGAGGTAGGGGTCGTTGATCAGGCCCTTCCAGCCTACCGTGGTGCGCGGCTTTTCAAAATACACCCGCATCACGATCTCCAGCGTATCGGCATACCGTTGGCGCTGCTCCAGCAGGCGGCGTGCATAGTCCAGCGCCGCTGCCGGATCGTGGATAGAACAGGGTCCGATGATGACCAGCAGCCGGTCGTCGCGACCGGCCATGATGCTTCCAATGGCCTGCCGGGTACGGGTAATCAAACCTTCTACCGGCGTGCCCCGAATGGGAAAGAATCGGATCAAATGTTCAGGTGGCGGCAGCACAGTAATGTCCTTGATGCGTTCGTCATCAGTCTGACTGGTCTTGTCGATAGGACGCGCATACCAGGGCTCGCTGGGGCTTTGAGAGCTGGTGGACATAAGGGACTCCTTGGAACGGAAACAAAAACAAAAAACCGCCGGGGTTGCCGGCGGTTGGTGGGAGGGTTTTTTGCGCTTGTCTGCTTGCTCAAGCCAGTGCCTCTCGACCGCCGGTGGCGTCGGAGAACCAAAAGTAAGCAAAATAAAACGAGCGGGAAACCATTTCGGAACTGTAGCACAGGCCGGGCGGCCACACCGCTCAAGCTCCGAAGGCTGCAGGTCCCTGCACCGCCTCAGGCGGTGCCACCGACGGTCAGGCCGTCGATCCGCAGGGTGGGCTGACCCACGCCCACCGGCACACTCTGGCCTTCCTTGCCGCAGGTGCCCACACCGGAGTCGAGCTGCATATCGTTGCCGATCATGCTGACCCGGGTCAGCGCGTCCGGTCCATTGCCCACAATGGTGGCCCCTTTGACCGGGTACTTGATCTTGCCGTTTTCTACCCAGTAAGCCTGGCTGGCCGAGAAGACAAACTTACCCGAGGTGATGTCAACTTGGCCGCCGCCGAAATTGGTCGCATACAGCCCCTTCTTGATCGAGGCCAGGATCTCGTCCGGGCTCTTGTCGCCGCCCAGCATATACGTGTTGGTCATGCGGGGCATCGGACAATGGGCATAGCTCTCGCGCCGACCATTGCCGGTGGGCTTGACCTTCATCAGCCGGGCGTTGAGCGAGTCTTGAATGTAGCCTTGCAAGATGCCGTCTTCAATCAGCACATTGCGCTGGCTGACCTGACCCTCGTCGTCAATGTTGAGCGAGCCGCGGCGGTCGGACAGGGTGCCGTCGTCGAGCACCGTGACCCCCTTGGCCGCCACCCGCTGCCCGATCCGCCCGGCGAAGGCGCTCGAGCCCTTGCGGTTGAAGTCGCCCTCCAGCCCGTGTCCCACCGCCTCATGCAGCAGGATGCCCGGCCAGCCAGGGCCCAACACCACCGTCATCTCGCCAGCCGGCGCCGGCCGGGCCTTCAGGTTGGACAGCGCACCCTGCACCGCTTCATCTACATACTCGCTGACCAGCGCATCGTCGAAATAGTCAAGGCCAAAACGCCCGCCGCCGCCGGCCGAACCCATCTCGCGGCGGCCCTTCTGCTCGGCAATGACGGTCAGACTCAGCCGCACCAGCGGCCGCACATCAGCAGCCAGGGTGCCATCGGCGCGCGCCACCAGAACCACGTCGTACTCCATCGCCAGCCCAGCCATGACCTGAACGATGCGCTTGTCCTTGGCCTTGGCCAGCCGCTCGACCTTCTCCAGCAAAGCCACCTTGTCGGTGCTGCCCAGGGTGGTGATCGGGTCCAGCCCGGCATACAGAGAACGACTGGGCGCCACCTTGACCCGGGGCGCACCGGTCTTGACCCGGCGGTGACCGCCCGCGCTGGCAATGCTGCGCACGGTGCGCGCCGCGTCAAGCAGGCTGGCGCTGGAGATGTCATCGGAATAGGCAAAGGCGGTCTTCTCACCGCTGACCGCACGCACACCCACCCCCTGGTCGATGCTGAAGGAACCGGTCTTGACGATGCCCTCCTCCAGGCTCCAGCCCTCGCTGCGGGTGTACTGGAAATACAGATCGGCGTCGTCGGCTCCCCGGGTGCGGATCTCTGACAGCGCGTGGGCGAGCTGGCGATCGCCCAGACCGAAGGGCTCCAAAAGAAGCTGACGGGCCAGCTTCAGACGCGCCTGGGTGCTGCTCGTGCGCGGGGCCGCTGCGCTCTCATGGGAGGGTCGGCCCGAGGCCGAGGCAGAAGATTTGAGTCCAATCATCTGCCCATTGTAGGAAGACCGGACTGTTCAGGTTTGTACCAGCCGCTTGGCCCGCGCAATCGACAGCAACATCCCCAAGGCCAAGCCCAAGGTCACCATCGCTGTTCCCCCGTAGCTGATGAAGGGCAAGGGCACGCCTACGACAGGCAAGATACCGCTGACCATGCCCATATTGACGAAAGCATAGGTAAAAAAGATCATGGTAATTGCCCCGGCCAGCAGGCGGGCGAACAAGGTAGAGGCATCGAGCGCCACCGCCAGCCCTCTGAGGATGAGGAATCCGAAAGCGACGATCAGGCCAAGAGTGCCAATAAGCCCGAATTCCTCTCCATAGGCCGCAAAAATGAAGTCGGTCGTGCGCTCCGGGATGAATTCCAGATGGGTCTGCGTTCCGGCCATGAATCCTTTGCCCCAAAAGCCGCCAGAGCCGATGGCAATCAATCCTTGAATGATGTGAAAGCCTTTACCCAGGGGGTCTCGCGTGGGATCGAGCAAAGTGCAGACCCGCTGCTGCTGGTAACCGTGCAGCAGCGGCCAGTCCACACCGGGCGCGCACCACTGAGGCTCCATCGCCACCAACAGCACGATCCCTCCCAAGGCCAGCACCACGGGCACGACAATGAACTTCCAACTCAAGCCAGCAAAGAAAATCACTGACAGGCCGGCCGCCAAGACCAGCAGCGCGGTGCCCAGGTCAGGCTGCTTCATGATCAAACCCACAGGGACCGCCAGAATGATCAGCGCCACCAAAAAATCCAAGGGCCGCAATTGCCCCTCCCGACGATGAAACCACCAGGCCAGCATCAAGGGCATCGCGATCTTGAGGATTTCACTGGGCTGAATCACCACGCCCAGGTTGATCCAGCGGGTCGCCCCCTTCTTGGTGATTCCGAACAGGGCGACCGCCACTAACAACACCACACCCAGGCTGTACAGGGGCACCGCCAAGCTCATCAGGCGTTGCGGCGGGACCTGCGCCACCGCGATCATGATCAAACCCGCAAGCGCCATGTTGCGCCCGTGGTCGACAAAGCGGGTGCCGTGGTCATAGCCGGAGGAATACATGATGACCATCCCCGCCACTGCCAGCGCACCGGCGGCCAGCAGCAAAGACAAGTCCAGCCCGCTCCACAGCGGCCAGAGCCGACGCCACAAGCTGGGTTTTTCAATAACGGCGGCCATGGACAATTATCGCCGCCCTGCCCATATGCGACTGGCCCAGGAAGCCCTTAAGCTTGTCAACATGTCCACGCTGACCCACCTGCTCTACCTGCATGGCTTTCGCTCCTCTCCCCAGTCGGCCAAGGCGCGCCAAATGGCCGACGTGATCGATCGACACTTTCCGAAACTCAATTGGTGGTGCCCGGCGCTGCCCCCCTCCCCCGCTCAAGCGGCCCATCTGATCGACCAAGGGACCCGGGCGTGGCCGCAGGGGCACATGGCGGTCATCGGCTCCTCTCTGGGCGGCTACTACGCCACATGGCTGGCCGAGCAGCGCCACTGCAAGGCGGTCCTGATCAACCCGGCGGTTGATCCCGCACGCGACCTGTCCGCACACATCGGTCAGCACACGCAATGGCACTCACCTGACGATCGGTTTTTCTTTCAACCCCACTTCATCGAAGAGCTGCGCGCCCTTCAGACGGCCGAACTGCCTGATCCCGAGCGGTACCTGACCCTGATCGCCACCGGCGACGAAGTGCTGGATTGGCGGGAAATGCGCCAGCGTTACCTGCGCACTCAACTGCACATCATCGAAGGCAGCGACCATGGACTTAGCGACTTCGAGCAACATCTTCCAACCATCCTGCAATTCCTGGGGCTGCGCCTCTCGAAGTCGCCACTACACTAGCGGCCCGCTCAGAAAGCATCCTCGTCTTGAACGTCTTATTTGAAGATACCGGCAAGTTCATGGCCGGTCGTATCCTGGCCCGCGCCGAAGCGTCCCTGCAGGTCGAGCTCGACTCGGGCAAACGCATGAAGGTCAAGCTGGCCCATGCGCTGATCGAATTTGATCAGACCACGCCAACTGACTTTATCAAGGCAGGCGTCGAGCTGGCCGCACAAATTGACCTTGATCTGGCCTGGGAGTTCGCCCACGAAGAGGAGTTTGGATTTGCCGATCTGGCCAGGGAATACTTTGACCCCTCTCGCAGCCCCAGCCCGATTGAGCAGGCCGCAGCCCTGCTCGCACTGCATGAGGCCCCCCACTATTTCCGGCGCGCCGGCAAGGGCCGCTTTCGCAAAGCCCCCGCCGAAGTGGTCCAGCAGGCACTGGCGGCCCTGGAAAAGCGCAGGCAGATCGAAGCCCAGATCCGGGAGTGGGCCAGTGAATTGACGGCTGGGCGCTGTCCTGAGTCCATCGCGCAACAGCTCTACCGCATCTTGTTCAGGCCAGACAAGAACAGTCCCGAGTACAAGGCAGTGGTACAGGCGGCGCAGCAAAGCCGAAAGGCCCCGCTCGATCTTCTGCAACAGGCCGGGGCGATAGGCTCGCCCTACCAATTCCATTGGCAGCGCTTCCTTTTCGAGCACTTCCCAAGGGGCACGCAGTTTCCCGAGGTGCAGGCGCCCGAGACGGGTGACGAGCTGCCCCTGGCCGATGTAAAGGCCTTCTCGATTGACGACTCGAGCACGACCGAAATCGACGATGCCCTGTCGGTGCAAGGACTGGGCTCGGGGACCATCGAGGTGGGGATTCATATCGCCGCGCCCGCCCTGGCCCTCAAGCCTGGCGATGCGATCGACCAGATCGGCCGAACACGGTTGTCGACGGTCTACATGCCAGGCCACAAGCTCACCATGCTGCCCGAAGCAGTGGTGGAGAAGTTCACCCTGCAAGCCGGACGCTCCTGTCCGGCGGTGTCGCTGTATCTGACGCTCGACGAGCACTCGCTGGAAATCCAGAACAGCCGGACACAGATCGAGCGCGTGCCGATCGCGGAAAACCTCCGGCACGACCAGCTCGACGGCGTCTTTACCGAATCTTTTTTCGAAAGCCAAGCCGCAAACGCAGAGCCCGACTGGAGCGCAGAACTGCGATTTCTGCATCGATTGGCGCGCCAGCTCAAGGCTCAGCGGGAACAGGTGCGCGGCAAGCCCGAGCAATTCAATCGCCCCGACTACACCTTCCGATTGAGCAAACCCGACGGCCTAGAGCCGGACGGCACAGAGACGGTGCAGATCAGCGTGCGACAACGCGGCGCACCGCTGGATCTGATCGTGGCAGAAATGATGATCCTGGCCAATCGCAGCTGGGGACTTTGGCTGGCCGAGCTCGGTGTGCCGGCCATCTACCGCAGCCAGGCCAGCATGGCGCCGGGCGTGAAAGTGCGCATGAGCACCAAAGCATTGCCCCACGCCGGACTGGGAGTACCGGCCTACGCCTGGAGCACCTCGCCGCTGCGGCGTTATGTCGACCTGGTTAACCAGTGGCAGATCATGGCCTGCGCTCGGCATGGGGCAACCGCCGCCCTGGCGGCGCCCTTCAAGCCCAAGGACGCGGAATTGTTTTCCATCATCTCAGCGTTCGATGCCGCTTACACCGCCTACAACACTTACCAGGCGGGCATAGAGCGCTATTGGACATTGCGCTATCTGCGCCAGCAAGGAATCGAACAGTTCACGGCCACCGTCCTCAAAGACGACTTGGTCCGGGCCGATGATCTGCCGCTTGTCTTGCCCGCCACTGGAGTGCTCGGCCTGGGCCGAGGGGCCCACGTTCGCGTACGACTGGGTCAGATCGACGAGATCACGCTGACTGCGAGCGCCGCACTGATCGAGAGACTGGACCTTCCCGACAGCACGCCCCTGACCGAGGAGGATCTCGAAGGAGGCGAGTCGGAACTGGCGGCCGGCCCGATTGCCATCGCAGTCGATTTGGAGGACGCCCCGATCCCTTCGAACACCCGGACAGAAGAGGCCGCAGCACTGGACGAGCGGCCATCGAGCCCCCCACAATAAGGTCGGCAGGCTTGGACCATGGATTCCTACTACGTCATCGGCAACCCCGTTGCTCACAGCAAATCACCCGATATCCACGCACGCTTTGCTGCGCTGACCGGGCAAACGCTGCGATACGAACGACTGCTGGTCGAGCCCGAACAGTTCGGCTCTCGAATCCAAGAGCTGATTGCCAGTGGGGTGAAGGGTTGCAATGTCACGGTGCCCTTCAAGCTGCAGGCCGCTGCGCTGGCCGATCCATGCAGCGACCGCGTCAAACTCGCGGGTGCGGCCAATACCCTGAGTTTTCGGCAGGGACTGATTCACGCTGACAACACCGACGGCATTGGGCTGGTGCGCGATATCGAAGTGAACCAGGGGCAGCTGCTGCAGGGGCAGCGGGTACTGCTGCTGGGCGCCGGCGGAGCCGCCGCCGGCGCGCTGGGACCTCTTCTGATGGCCAAACCCTCACAACTGGTGGTGAGCAATCGCACCCAGAGCAAAGCGCAAGCGCTAATTGAGCGACACCGCCATCATCCCAGTCTGCAAAGTGCACTGTCTCAGACCGAACTGCTGGCCCTGCCGCTCGATGACCAGTTGCCCGCCTTCGATCTGGTGATCAATGCCACCGCCGGCAGCCTGGCCGGTGCGGCCCCACCCATTGCAGCGCACGCCCTCAAGCCGAACGCGCTGGTCTACGACATGATGTACGGCCCGGCTGCACAGACCTTCCTTCAGTGGGCCTCTGCACTGGGCGCGCGAACCCGCGACGGCCTGGGGATGCTGGTCGAACAAGCGGCCGAATCGTTCTTCATCTGGCGGGGTGTACGCCCGCCGACTGCCGAGGTGCTGGCGCAACTGCGCCAGGCCAGCTGAGACTGGCACACGCATGAAGATCGTTCTGCGACTTTTCATGCTGCTGCTGCTGGGGCTGTTGACCCTGCAGCTTTACTTTGCCGCTCGCATCGTGATGATGCGCTGGATCAACCCCGAATCCACCAGCTTCCAGCGCGCCGAAGCGTACCGACTGGTCCGCAGCACCGGGCAACTGCTCTGGCGGCAGGAATGGGTGCCCTACGCCCAAATCTCCGATCAGCTCAAAAGAGCGGTCATTGCGTCGGAGGATGCCAGCTTCACCGAACACGATGGAGTGGACCTGGACGCACTGGAGAAGGCGTGGGAGAAGAACCAGAGGGCCGAACAAGAGGCGGCCCGCAGGGCCGAGCAAGCCAAGCGACGCGCTGCGCCACGAGGAGGAGGCGATGCCGCAGCGAGCCGCCCTCCGACCACCCCGACTCCGAAAATCGTGGGGGGGTCAACGATTACGCAGCAATTGGCCAAAAACCTCTTTCTCTCTGGCGAGCGCACGATGGCACGCAAGGCGCAGGAATTGATGCTCACCTTGATGCTTGAAAGCTTGCTGAGCAAGCAACGCATCCTCGAGATCTATCTCAACACGGTGGAATGGGGCGAAGGAGTGTTTGGCGCCCAAGCTGCTGCCTTCCACTATTACCGGAAACCGGCGGCCCGCCTGAGTGCCTACGAAGCCGCACGCTTGGCGGTCATGCTGCCCCGGCCGCGATATTTTGAAAAGCGCGCGCAATCGCAGTACCTGGCGGCCCGAGCGATGACGATCACGGCTCGCATGACCGCAGTTGACCTTCCATGAGTGGCCCATCCATCCGCATCCTCGGAATCGATCCTGGGCTGCAGGTGAGCGGTTTTGGTGTCATCGATGCGCAGGGACCTCATTTGCACTATGTGGCCAGTGGCACCATACGCACCCGCGCAGAAGAGGGCCTGCCGGCCCGACTCAAGGTTTTGTTTGATGGCGTGCGCGCCGTCACGGAGCAATACAGCCCCGCAGTGGCCTGCATCGAGATTGTGTTCATCAACCACAACCCCCAAGCCAGTCTGCTGCTCGGACAGGCTCGGGGCTCTTGCCTGACGGCACTGGTGAGCAAGGATTTGCCGGTACACGAGTACACCGCCCTGCAGCTTAAAAAGGCTGTGGCTGGCCACGGCCGAGCCGGCAAGCCCGAGGTGCAGCAGATGGTCATGCGCATGCTCAAACTGCCCGGACTTCCGGGTCCGGATGCCGCAGACGCCCTGGCCCTGGCCATCACCCATGCCCAAGTCGGTGGGACGCTCAGCACCCTCGCACGCGCAGCCCAAGGTCATGAAGGGGTCGCCAGCGTGGGCTACAACCGAAGCCGTTATCGACAAGGGCGAACCCGCTGAGACAAAGTGCTCAGAGCACCCTTTCGAGAATCAGCACCGCAAAAAACCCCAGCGCGGCGATGATCGTCCACTTGAGCAAGAGGACGCCCCAGCGCCGATAGTGCGGCCGGCCAGTGGCCATGAAAAACACAAAGCACAGGCCGGCGATCAGCAGCAGCAGGAAGATCAACCACCGGAACAGCAGCATGACCCCACCTGCTCCTACCAGACGGGGGCCAGAGCCGCCAGCCCGCGGGGCGCTCGGCGCTCGTCGGCAAAGCTCACCACCTCATAGGCATCGGGCTGAGCCAGCAACTGTCGCAAAAGCTTGTTATTGAGGGCATGACCCGAGCGAAAGGCACTGTAGGCGCCCATCAGCGGCTTGCCCAACAAGTGCAGATCCCCCATTGCATCAAGGATCTTGTGTTTGACGAATTCGTCGTTGTACCGCAAGCCTTCGGCATTGAGCACCTTGTAATCGTCCATCACGATCGCGTTGTCGAGACCGCCCCCCAAGGCCAGACCATTGGCGCGCATCATCTCCACATCCCTGGTGAAACCAAAGGTGCGCGCACGGGCGATATCACGCACATAAGAGCCGCTTCCCATGTCGAACTCGACGCGCTGGCCGGTGGAATCGACCGCTGGATGGTCGAAGTCGATTTCAAAGCTGAGTTTGTAGCCCTCGTAGGGTGCCAGCTGCGCCCACTTGAGGCTGGCGCCATCGCCTTCGCTGACGCGGACCGTCTTGACAATCCGCACAAAGCGTTTGGGCGCATCCTGCAAGGCCAAGCCCGCAGATTGCAGCAAGAAAACGAAAGAGGCAGCCGAACCGTCAAGAATGGGCACTTCTTCTGCGGTGATGTCGACAAACAGGTTGTCCAGACCCAATCCGGCACAGGCCGACATCAAATGCTCGACCGTAAAGACCCGAGCCTGTCCCACGGAAACGGTCGAGGCCAGACGGGTGTCCGTCACAGCCGTTGCCGAAATGGGAATATCCACCGGCACCGGCAAGTCGACCCGGCGAAACACAATGCCGGTATCCGGTGGAGCCGGCCTGAGGGTCAACTCAACCCGTTGTCCGCTGTGCAAGCCCACGCCAACGGCCTTGGTGAGCGATCGGAGGGTGCGCTGCGCAAGCATGCTCGTATTTTAGGCGCCTCGGACAGGCAAGTCGTTGCTGCCCTCCCATGACCACACTCGAGCCGCTGCATCGGAGGCGGGTAAAAAAAGACTGGCTCGCTCAAGCGAGCCAGTCCCATGCCAGGAAGGGGCGCAGCCCCAAATGGCAGATCAGTCAGCCTGGCGACGCAGGAAGGCCGGGATCTCGAAGTCGTCCATGCCGCCTGCCGCCAACGCGTCGACCTTGGCCGCAGCCTGGTTGCGGTTGTTGCGCCAGACGCTCGGGACGGCCAGAGCCTCGTATGCGGCTCCAGTGCCCGCAGCGCCTGTACCGGCGACCTGCACCGGCTGGACGGGCAGGTTGTCGGTGCCGGTGCGCTGAATCACCTGCAAGGGGGGTGCCGCACGCCGGGAGCCCTGTCGATTCAGACCTGTGGCCACCACCGTGACCCGGATCTCATCGACCAGCGAATCGTCATACGCCGTGCCGTAGATCACATGGGCATCCGGAGCGGCAAATGCACTGACGGTCTTCATGGCCAGCTTGGTCTCATTGAGCTTGAGCGATCCCTTGGCTGCGCTGATCAGCACCAGCACACCCCGAGAGCCGTTCATGTCAACACCGTCAAGCAAGGGGCAAGCCACCGCCTGCTCGGCAGCGATGCGGGCGCGATCTGGACCACTCGCACGGGCCGTACCCATCATCGCCTTGCCTGGCTCACCCATGACCGTACGCACGTCTTCGAAGTCGACGTTGACCAGCGCCTTCACATTGATGATCTCGGCAATGCCGCCCACCGCATTCTTGAGCACGTCATTGGCATGCGCGAAGGCTTCGTCCTGAGAGACATCCTCGCCCAGAACTTCCAGCAGCTTCTCGTTAAGCACCACGATCAGCGAATCGACATTGGCCTCCAGTTCGGCCAGGCCTGCATCGGCGTTGGCCATGCGACGTCCTCCTTCGAATTCGAAGGGTTTGGTCACCACCCCCACCGTCAGAATGCCCATTTCTTTGGCGATGCGTGCAATCACGGGCGCCGCACCAGTCCCTGTGCCGCCTCCCATACCCGCCGTAATGAACAGCATATGCGCGCCATCGATGGCAGCGCGGATGTCATCGGCAGCTATCTCGGCTGCTTCGCGCCCCCGGTCGGGCTTGCTGCCAGCGCCCAATCCGGAGTTGCCCAACTGAATCACCTTGTCACAAGCGATGCGGCCCAGGGCCTGCGCGTCGGTGTTGGCGCAAATGAACTCCACGCCCTGTACCTGGCTGGCAATCATGTGCTCGACGGCATTGCCACCCCCACCGCCGACACCGATCACTTTGATCTGGGTGCCTTGGTTGAACTCCTCGATATCCATCATTTCGATGCTCATGTTGAGCCTCCCTTTTAATCTGCAGTTGCCATGAAAGAAAGAGTTGGGTAGAACCTGTTTCAGACTCCATTCACGAAGGGGGATCAGCACCTCCTGAATGGGTCAGACCATTCATTCGCGGACCTGCAATCGTGTGCTTGTTCATCAGAAATTCCCCGCCAGCCAATCCTTCAGGCGCCCCAGAGCGTTCTTGACGCTGCCGGACTGTTGGGCCACCTTGAAACCGCGCATACGGGCCAGACGGGCTTCCTCGAGCAGGCCCATTACCGTCGCTGCTCGGGGCTGCGCCACCATGTCCGACAAGCCACTGGAGTAACGCGGCACACCGCGACGAACCGGCTTGAGAAAAATGTCCTCGCCCAGTTCCACCATGCCCGCCATGACCGCGCTGCCACCGGTAATCACAATGCCCGAGGACAGCATTTCCTCATAACCTGACTCGCGGATGACCTGCTGCACCAGGGTGAAGATCTCCTCCACCCTGGGCTCAATGACTCCGGCCAGAGCCTGTCTGCTGAGCATGCGCGGCCCCCGATCGCCCAGACCCGGCACCTCCACCTGGCTCTCGGGGTCGGCCAGCAGCTGCTTGGCACAACCACTCTCCACCTTGATGTCCTCGGCGTCCTTGGTGGGCGTGCGCAAGGCCATGGCAATGTCACTGGTTATCAGATCGCCAGCAATCGGAATGACGGCTGTATGACGGATCGCGCCGCCGGTAAAGATGGCCACATCGGTGGTGCCCGCGCCGATGTCCACCAGCGCCACTCCCAGTTCCTGCTCATCCTGGCTGAGCACCGAAAGGCTGGAGGCCAGAGGATTGAGCATCAGCTGGTCCACCTCCAGGCCGCAGCGGCGCACACACTTGACGATGTTTTCAGCTGCGCTCTGCGCGCCGGTGACGATATGAACCTTGGCTTCCAGCCGGACTCCGCTCATCCCGATGGGCTCGCGCACATCCTGACCGTCGATCACGAATTCCTGTGGCTCGACCAGCAGCAGGCGCTGATCGGTCGAGATATTGATCGCCTTGGCCGTCTCGATCACCCGAGCCACATCAGCAGGTGTGACCTCCTTGTCCTTGACGGCGACCATGCCGCTGGAGTTCATGCCCCGGATATGGCTGCCGGTGATGCCGGTGTAGACCCGACCGATCTTGCAATCGGCCATCAGCTCGGCCTCTTTCAGGGCCTGCTGAATGCTCTGCACCGTGGCATCGATGTTGACCACCACGCCGCGCTTGAGTCCATTGCTGGCGGCCACACCGAGACCGGCCAACTTGAGTTCGCCAGCCCCCATCACCTCGGCCACCACCACCATGATCTTGCTCGTTCCAATGTCGAGCCCGACCACTAAATCTTTGTATTCCTTGGCCATAGATTCACCTTGTTGATTTGCTTGTCTTGTCCGGTCCCAGGGTTGAGACTCCCCGCAGACGCAGTGCATAACCATTGGGATAACGCAGATCGGCCGATTCGATGCCGCGACCGAAGCGAGACGAGGTCTGCAAGACCGTGGCAACGAAGCCTTGCACCCGCGGCACGATGTCTTCAACTGAACCGGGTCCGATCTCGATGACCGCAAGGCTCTCCAGCTGGGCACGCCAACCGCCACGCCCCGTCAGCTCTAGTTGAGTCAAGGGATCATCAAGTCGATCAAAGACTGGAGCGAGCTGACGGTAAGCCCGCAGCACCAAGCCCGACTGGGCAGCCGGGCCGATCAGGCGGGGCAACTTCTCCGCCTCGATATCGCCCTGATTCACCTCGAACACCTCACCCTGCTGGTTGACCAGTCGCACTTCATCGTCCCGTCCCCAGATGGCCACCGCTTCGTGTTCCTCAATACGTACGCGCAGCCGATCGGGAAACTCCCGCCGGACCACCGCCAACCTGACCCAGGGCACCGACTCAAAAGCCGTCTTGGCCTGCATCAGGTCCAGGGTGAAAAAATTTCCACTCAACCGCGGCGCCACATTGGCCCGCAGAGTCACTGCGTTGTTGTGCGTCAGCTCGTTGTCAATTCGGATGGTCTGCAAACTAAAGACCGACTGCCGCACCAGCATCATCACCAGCAGCGCGGCAATTGCGGCCAGGAAGAGCCCCAGCAGTACGAAGGACAGCAGGTTCATCAGGCGCACGTCCAGAGGCAAAGAGGCCGCTGCGGTCATGACGCACCACCGGCATAGTCCAGGCTGGCCAAGGCCAGCACTTGAAGGCACAAATCCTCATAGGACATGCCCGCAGCACGCGCCGACATCGGCACCAGCGAATGGCCCGTCATACCAGGAGAGGTATTGATCTCAAGCAGGTAAGGACGGCGCGTGAGGGCATCAATCATCACATCGGCGCGGGCCCAGCCCCGGCATCCGAGGCTGTGAAAAGCGGCCAGCACCAGCTCAGCGATGGCTTTTTCCTCACCAGCGGGCAGCCCACTGGGCACCAGATATCGCACTTCGTCCGTGAAATACTTATTCTGATAGTCGTAATGCCCGCCAGGCGCGACGATGCGGATCAGGGGCAGGGTCTGGGCCTGATCGGCCAGACCGAGCACCGGCACCGTGACCTCTTGACCGTCGATGAACTGCTCGCACAGCACATCGGCGTCCAGTTCAGCCGCGCGCTCGACGGCCTGACGCAAATCGGCAAGGCGGCCCACCCGGGTCAGACCGATGGATGAGCCCTCGCGCGAGGGCTTGACGATCAAAGGCAGGCCGAGCTGGGCCACCACAGACTGGAGGTCACTTTCGGCGAAATGGCCGCGTCGAAGCAGCACATGATCAGGTGTACTCAAGCCCTCGGCCTTCCACAAGCGCTTGGTCATGACCTTGTCAATGGCCAGGCTGGAGGCCAACACCCCCGAACCGGTGTAAGGAATACCCATCAACTCCAGGGCACCCTGCACGGTACCGTCCTCGCCGTAGCGGCCGTGAAGGGCAATAAAGCAGCGCTCAAAGCCTTCGGACTTCAGCTCCGAAAGCGGTCGATGCGCTGGATCGAAGGCATGGGCATCGACTCCTCGCGATTGCAGGGCCTGCAAGACGCCACCACCCGACATCAGGGAAATCTCCCGCTCGGCCGAGCGTCCTCCCATGAGAACCGCCACCTTGCCCATGAGGCGGGCCTGCACGCTCATGCCACCCCTCCTGCGATCTCCATCACCCGAGCCGCCACCTGACCGATCGATCCCGCCCCCATGCACAGCACCACATCGCCGTCACGGGCGTTATCGACAATGGCACGGGGCAGGTCTTCGACCGCCTCCACAAAAAGGGGCTCCACTTGCCCGGCCATGCGCAGCGCGCGCATCAGCGCACGCCCATCGGCCGCCACGATGGGCGATTCACCCGCAGCGTAGACCTCGGTCAGCAGCACCACATCGGCGCGGCCAATGACCTTTACAAAATCTTCAAAGCAATCGCGGGTTCGGCTGTAGCGATGGGGCTGAAACGCCAGCACCAATCGACGGTTCGGAAAAGCACCGCGTGCCGCGGCCAAAGTGGCGGCCATCTCCACAGGATGGTGTCCGTAGTCGTCAATCAGGGTACAGAGCCGGCCGCCCGGCAGCACCGCGTCCCCATACCGCTGAAAACGCCGGCCCACGCCGCGGAACTCGGCCAACGCTTTGAGAACAGCCGTATCAGGCAGGTCCAGCTCAACGGCCACCCCAATGGCCGCCAGCGCATTGAGCACGTTGTGTTGGCCCGGCAGATTGAGCACCACCTGCAGATCGGGCAAAGTCACCCCGTTTCTTCGTTGCACGGTGAAATGCATCTGGCCGCCGACATGACGGATATCGACCGCCCTGACCTGGGCCTGCTCGTTCAGTCCATAACTGGTGATCGGACGCGAGACTCGTCCGACGATATCCTGCACCCCAGGGTCATCGGTACACAAGACCGCCGCTCCGTAAAACGGCATGCGATGCAGAAATTCCACGAAGGCCGACTTGAGTCGACCGAGATCGTGCCCATAAGTCTCCATGTGATCGGCGTCGATGTTGGTGACGACCGCCATCACGGGCAGCAGGTTGAGAAAGGACGCGTCGGATTCATCGGCCTCGACCACGATGTAGTCACCCGCTCCAAGCTTGGCATTGGCGCCGGCGCTGTTGAGTCGGCCTCCAATGACAAAAGTCGGATCAAGCCCACCCTCAGCCAGCACACTGGCCACCAGGCTGGTGGTGGTGGTCTTTCCATGGGTGCCGGCAATTGCGATACCGCGTTTGAGTCGCATCAGCTCAGCGAGCATGAGGGCGCGGGGGACCACAGGTATGCGACGCGCCCGCGCCTGGACCACTTCGGGGTTGTCAGGCTGGACTGCAGTGGAGGTGACCACCGCATCCACCTGCTCCAGATGCGAAGCATCGTGACCAACAAAAGTCTTGATGCCCAGACCGGCCAACCGCCTTAGTGTGGCGCTGTCGGAGAGGTCCGAGCCGGAGATGCGATAGCCCAGGTTATGCAAGACCTCGGCGATACCCGACATCCCCGAGCCGCCCAGCCCAATGAAATGAATACGCTGCACCGCGTGCTTCATGCGACCAACTCCTCACAGGCTCGCACCATCACCTCGGTGGCTTGGGTCTGCGCGAGGCCATGAGCCGCCTGCGCCCGGACCAACAGTTGATCCCGACTGGCTCGAGAGATGAGATCAGCCAGATGGGATGCCGTCATCTCTGGCTGCGGCAACAACCAAGCGGCCCCGGCATCGCTGAGGTAGCGTGCATTGCGGGTTTGATGGTCGTCCACAGCCAAGGGGAAGGGCACCAGTACGCAGGCCGCTCCAACGGCGGCCACTTCAGTGACCGTCGAGGCGCCGGCCCGGCAGATCACCAGATCGGCCTGGGCAAATGCAGTAGCCGTATCTTCAATGAAGGCCGTCAACTCCGCCTGAACACCCACGGCGGCATAGGCCTGGCGCAGCGCCTGGAGATGACGCGCGCCGCTTTGATGCACGACACGCGGGCGCCCGCTCTCCGGTATCAAGGCGAGGGCCTGGGGCACCCGCTCGTTAAGCACCTGCGCCCCCAGACTTCCCCCGACCACCAGCAGACGAAGCGGTCCGCTGCGACCCGCGAAACGCTGGGCCGGAGGCAACTGCTCGGTAAAAGCCTTGCGCAAGGGGTTGCCGATGCAGACGGCCTTCTTCAATACATTCGGAAATGCAGTGAAGGTCCGATCAGCAACCTCGGCCAGCACGCGATTGGCCAATCCGGCAACTGCGTTCTGCTCATGCAGGACCAAGGGCTTACCCAGCAAAACGCCCATCATGCCGCCCGGAAAGGTAATGTAGCCCCCAAGACCGACCACCACATCAGGACGGACGCGCCGCAATATCACCCAGCTCTGCCAAAAAGCGCGCAACAAGCGCATCGGCAAGAAAAACGCACTGAGCGCCCCTTTGCCACGAAGACCAGAGAAGTCGACCGCATCGAAAGGAAGTCCGCGAGCAGGGACCAGTTCACTCTCCATGCTCGGACGATCTTTAGATCCACGTCCACCGAGCCAATGCACACGCCAGCCACGCTCCTGCAGCGCCTGCGCCACCGCCAGCCCAGGAAAGATGTGGCCACCGGTCCCCCCAGCCATCACCACTGCGCAAGGGGTGCTCTTCACGTTCGTCCCCCTCGCATCAAGATGCGGTTTTCATGGTCGACCCTGAGTACCACCGCCAGCGCCAGCAGATTGAGCAGGATGGCCGAACCACCGTAACTCATGAGAGGCAGGGTCAAGCCTTTGGTGGGCAGAGCCCCCAAATTGACGCCCACATTGATCAGCGCCTGAAAGCCGATCCACAAGCCCACCCCCTGTGCAACCAGCCCCGCAAACAAGCGATCCATCGCAATGGCTTGTCGACCGATATGCATGATGCGGCGGGTCATCCACATGAACAAGCCAATGACCAGCAGTACGCCCACCAATCCGAACTCTTCACCGATTACCGCCAGCAGAAAGTCGGTGTGCGCCTCTGGCAGCCAGTGCAGCTTTTCAATACTGCCCCCCAGGCCCACGCCCGTGAATTCACCCCGACCGAATGCAATCAGCGCATGCGAGAGCTGATACCCCTTGCGCAGCGCATTGGTGGGCGACCAGGGATCAAGATAGGCAAAGATGCGCTCACGTCTCCATTCGCTGGTCCAGATCATGATCGCAAAGGCGAGGACGGCGATGGCTGCAATGAAGAAGAACATCCGGGCGTTGACACCGCCAAGAAAGAGAATGCCCATCGCAATCACGACAATCACCAGGAAAGCCCCCATGTCGGGTTCGGCCAGCAACAACAGGCCCACCACCCCCAGAGCGATGCCCATGGGCAAGACGGCACGGAAGAATCGCTCCTTGACCTCCATCTTGCGCACCATATAGTCAGCCGCATACAGCAGCACTGCAAACTTGGCCAACTCCGAGGGCTGAAAGTTGAACAGGCCCAACGGAATCCAGCGCCGCGCGCCGTTGACTTCCTTTCCGATAAAGGGAATGAGCACCACCACCAGCAGGGCCAACGATGCAATGAACAGCCAAGGCGCCCATTTTTCCCAGGTCGACATCGGCACCTGAAAGGCCAGCACCGCCACCACCAGCCCCACCAGGAGCGAAAAGGAGTGGCGAATCAGGTAGTGCGTGCTTTCGATGCGTGCAAAGCGCGGGTTATCCGGCATGGCGACCGAGGCCGAATAGACCATCACCAATCCCCACAAAAGCAGGGTCATGGCAACAAACACCAAGGCCTGATCAAAGCCGAGCAACCGAACGGGGTTGAGAGGGCCAAGCACGCGTCGGCTGCCCCCCGTGCGCACAGGCAGGGCTACGATGGCCGGTGTCTGCTCTCTACCGAGCAGGCTGCGCCAGCGATCGACCCAGGCCAGGTTCATAGCATCACCCCCTGATCCTGAGCCAGCTCGCGCACCGCCTGACAAAAGACCTCTGCACGATGACCGTAGTCACGAAACATGTCAAAGCTGGCGCAGGCCGGAGACAGAAGCACCGCATCACCCGGCTGCGCCAAGCTCCAAGCCTGGCGCACTGCCTGCACCAGATCCGCTGCCTGGTGCAAAGGCACGGCAGAAGCAGCCAAGGCCTGCTCCAACAAGGGCGCATCGCGTCCAATCAGGACCACCGCCCGCGCATGAGCGGCCACCGGCCCGGACAGAGGGGAAAAGTCCTGGCCCTTTCCTTCCCCGCCCAGAATCACCACCAAGGAGCGCTCGGCGCCCAGGCCACGCAGAGCCGCGACAGTGGCCCCCACGTTGGTCCCCTTGCTGTCATCGAAGAACTCCACCTCGCCGATCACTCCCACCGGCTCGACCCGATGCGGCTCGCCACGATACTCGCGCAGCTCGTGCAACATGGGCGCCAGGGCGCATCCGGCCGCGCTGCCCAGCGCCAGGGCCGCCAGCGCATTGCAGGCGTTGTGCTGGCCGCGAATACGCAAGGCCTCGGCGGGCATAAGCCTCTGCAGATAAAGCGGCTCCTCCTCATCCTTGCGGCGTTTGATCGACTCCTCAGCAGGAGCGGCGCGAACCAGCCAGCTCATGGCGCCCACCTGCTCGAGTCCCCAATCGCCGGCGCGGGTCGGCACATCGGCGCCAAAGGTCTGGAAAGCGCGCTGCGGCGCAGGCCGCAACTTTCCCTTGCTGGTGGGGGATGGCAATTGAGCCATGACCAGCGGATCGTCCCGATTGAGAATCATCAGACCGCGCTGACCGTATATGCGGGCCTTGTCATCGGCGTAGGCCTGCATGGATCCATGCCAATCCAAATGGTCCTGGGACAAATTAAGCACGGTGGCCGCATCAGGCTCAAAATCATCTACCCCGTGCAGTTGAAAGCTCGAGAGCTCGAGGACCCAGACCTCGGGCAAGTCCTCCCGATCCAGGGCGGTGCTCAGGGTATCGAGCAGGGTCGGGCCAATGTTGCCGGCCACCGCCACCTTGCGTCCGGCGCGCTCCACCAGGCGTCCTGTGAGCGCTGTCACCGTGGTTTTGCCATTCGTGCCGGTTACCGCCAGCACAAGCGGACGATAAGCGCTGGGCCCTGTTGGTGCAGCGGCCCGCACGGGTACGTCCGCCTCCTGCGATGCATGGACCGCCGGCGCAAGGTCGGATCCCTGCGCCCCGAAGTCTTCCTGGTGCTCCTGGCGCAAGTCGGCCAGGGCTGCAGCAAAAAGGGTCAATTCATTGCCGACATGAAGGCCCACCGCGCGCGCAGCATCGATCACTGGCGCCACCTCAGAAGGCGAAAGGCCAGGACTTTTGAAAACCGCCTGCTGCCCCTGCACCAGCTCGGATCGAAAGGGCCCACTGACAAATGTCGCCCCAGGACACTCCTGCAACAAGGCCTGCAACTGCGGTGGCTTCTCGCGCGTATCGACCACCGTCACCCGAGCGCCGCAGCGCGCGCACCAGCGCGCCATGGCCAATCCCGACAGGCCCAGGCCCAGCACCAATACCTGTTTGTCCTGCAAGCTCTTCATCGCAATTTGAGGGTGGACAAGCCCACCAGACACAGCAACATGGTGATGATCCAGAACCGCACCACCACCTGGGTTTCGGTCCAGCCACTTTTCTCAAAGTGATGATGCAAAGGAGCCATCTTGAGGATGCGTCGCCCCTGCCCGTAACGGCTCTTGGTGTACTTGAAGTAGGTCACCTGAGCCATGACAGACAGGGCCTCCACCACAAAAATACCTCCCATGATGGCCAGCACAATCTCCTGCCTCACGATGATGGCGATCGTGCCCAGCGCCGCGCCCAGAGCCAGAGCGCCGACATCCCCCATGAAAACCTGCGCCGGGTGGGCGTTGAACCACAGAAAGGCCAGGCCAGCGCCTGCCATGGCCGCGCAAAAGATGAGCAGTTCCCCCGAACCGGGGATATGAGGCAAAAACAGATATTTCGAATAAACCGCGCTGCCTGTGACATACGCGAAAACGCCCAAAGCCGATCCCACCATCACCACTGGCATGATCGCCAGCCCGTCGAGTCCGTCGGTCAGATTGACTGCGTTGCTAGAGCCCACGATGACCAGGTAGGTCAGGATGACGAAGCCAAACACTCCCAAGGGATAGCTGATTTCCTTGAAGAAGGGCACCATCAGCCCAGCTTTGGGTGGCAGGTCTACATCAAAGCCCGAACTCACCCAGCTAAGGAAGAGTTCCAACACTCTTGCGTTGGAACTCTCAGAAATGCTGAAGACCAGATAGAGAGCCGCCAGCAAGCCGATCACAGATTGCCAGAAATACTTTTCACGCGATCGCATGCCTTCCGGATCCTTGCGCACCACCTTGCGCCAGTCATCCACCCAGCCGATGGCCCCAAAACCCAAGGTAACGAGCAGCACGATCCAGACAAAGCGATTGGACCAGTCGAACCAGAGCAAGGTCGCAATTGCAATGGAAAGCAGGACCAGGACGCCGCCCATGGTGGGCGTACCGCTCTTGGCCAGATGCGTCTGAACGCCGTAGCTGCGCACGGGCTGACCGATCTTCAGAGCGGTCAGACGAGCGATCACCCACGGGCCCGCCACCAGCCCGATCAACAAGGCCGTCAGGGCGGCCATCACAGCCCGGAAGGTGAGGTACTGGAACACCCGGAAGAAGCCGAGCTCTGGGGAAAGGCTCTGCAACCACTGCGCCAACCAGATCAGCATGTGGACTCCTCGGTGGCCTTTTGCACAGGATCGGCCGACTGCGCTGCAATGGCCTGCACCGCACGCTCCATGCGCATGAATCGGGACCCCTTGACCAGCACACTGGCCACCTGCGCGGGCAGCGGCTGAAGCGCCGCGAGCAGATCGTCCACGCGGTCAAAATGACGCGCGCCCGTAAAGGCACGGGCAGCGTGTTGCATCAAAGGGCCTGCACACCACAGCTCCTCGATACCCAAGGACTTCGCATAGGCGCCCACTTCGGCATGAAACTCAGGACCGTGTTCACCGACCTCGCCCATGTCACCGAGCACCAGCAAGTGCGGACCCGGTAGATCCCGCAACACCTCAACAGCAGCCCGAACCGAGTCAGGATTGGCGTTGTAGCTGTCATCAATCAAGTCAACCTGGCGTGGCCGAGGCCCCTGAAGGACCAGTCGCATGGAGCGCGAGCGGCCCTGCACCGGTTGGAATGCGGACAAACCTTTCGCAATGGAAGGCAGAGGAACGCCTGCAGCGATCGTGCAAGCCACGGCAGCCAGGGCATTCTTAACGTTATGCCGACCTGCCTGCTGCAAGCAAAACTCGAGAGGGCCTTCGGGCGTGCTGGCCCCTACCTGCCAAGCGGCGCCAAGCGGCTGCAGGGACTCGACGCACACCTGAGCTGGCCCCTGGAGGCTAAAAGTCAGCGTGCGACGCCCACCGGCTTGCTCGATCCATATGCGGGTGTAGGCATCGTCAGCGGGGAACACGGCCACGCCATCGGCGGGCAGGCTGGCCAGTACCGCACCATTTTCTCGAGCCACCGCCTCCACCGTGCTCATGAACTCCAGATGCTCGCGCTGGGCATTGTTGACCAGGGCCACGGTGGGCGCGGCCATGCTTGCGAGCTGGGCGATCTCGCCAGGATGATTCATGCCCAGTTCGACTACCGCCATCTGATGCTCCGACCGCAGCCGCAGCAAGGTCAAGGGCACTCCAATGTCATTGTTGAAGTTACCCTGCGTCGCCAGAGCCTGCTGACCCAGATGGGCCTGCAGAATCGAGGCGATCATCTGGGTGACCGTCGTCTTGCCATTGCTGCCGGTCACCGCAATCAAGGGGCCGCGCAGAACGGAGCGCCACGCGGCAGCCAATTGGCCCAGTGCCGCGCGACTGTCTCCCACCTCAAGCCCTGGCAGCCCTGCTGCGACAAGACCCTCCTCAGCCAAAGCCGCCACCGCACCCGCAGCGGCCGCCTGAGGTAGAAAATCATGACCGTCAAAACGCTCACCACGCAGAGCCACAAAAAGATCGCCCGGGCGCAAACTCCGGCTGTCCGTATGAACTCTCTCGATGCGGATCGATGCATCACCAAAGCGCCGGGAACCGGGCAGCCACCGCTCCGCTTGGGCCAGCGTCATCATGCAGCCCGCTCCCGCGCGCCGGAGCGGCGCAAATTCAAGGCCTGCCGGGCGACCTCCCGATCCGAGAAGGGCTTTCTCTGGCCGTGCACTTCCTGGTAATTTTCGTGACCCTTGCCCGCCACCAGCACCACATCGCGATCGGTAGCCTGCGCGATCACCCACGCAATGGCACGGCCACGATCTTCTTCAAGCACGGCACGATCTGCATGCTTCAGACCGGCGACCATCTCCTGAAGAATCGCTGCAGGCGGTTCGCTGCGCGGGTTGTCGCTGGTCAATACCAGGCCATCGGCGCAGCGCTCTGCCACCGCCGCCATGAGTGGCCGCTTGAGTCGATCTCGGTCACCGCCGCAGCCCACCACCAGCCAAAGCCGCCCGCCGCGATCCGCAGCCACCGGTCTTAACGCTTCGAGGGACTTCTCGAGGGCATCGGGCGTATGCGCATAGTCGACTACAACCAAGGGCTGCGGGCCGTCCCCCAGAGACTCCATGCGGCCAGGTACGGGAGTCAGACTCTGGCAGGCGAGACCCGCTTGCGCAAGACTCAGGCCCAAGCTGCGCATGCCCGCAAGCACGCCCAGCAAATTACTGACGTTGTAAGGACCAACAGCCGGCAGCCTGATCGTGCAGGACTGTGCTCCCTCGAAAACCTCGCATTCAATGCCTGCACCCACCGGCGTCAGGTTCTGTGCCCTCAGGCGTGCTGGGCCGTCAATGGATACTGTCCATAAATCGAGCCCGGGCCGAGCGGAAAGATGGGCAGCCAGTTCAGTGCCCTTGGGATCATCGATATTCACCACAGCCGCACGCAAACCCGGCCAGTCAAAGAGTCGCGCCTTGGCCTGCCAGTAGGCTTGCATGCTGCCGTGATAGTCCAGATGATCCTGAGTGAAATTGGTAAAAAGTGCGGTATGAATCTGCAATCCATCCAGCCGTGATTCGGCCAGCCCAATCGAGGAGGCTTCGATGGCACAGGCCCTGCGACCCGTCTCGACCCATTGCCTCAAGTGCTGTTGCAAAAGCACCGGATCAGGAGTGGTCAGGCCATGGGCTTGCAGCTGTCCCGGATCGCCTAAACCCAAGGTACCCACCAAGACGCAGGGCCGATCGGCCGCAGTCAGCGCCTGCGCCAGCCACCAAGCGGTAGAGGTCTTTCCATTGGTACCCGTGACCGCCAACACCTGCAGCTGTGCGCTGGGGTGGTCGTAGAAAGCCGAGGCAATGGCCGAGGCAGCTGCCTTCAAGCCTTCATAGGTGGCGATCCGCTCATCATGAAGATCCACGCCTGCCAGGTCGCTGTCCTGCTGTTCCAGCAGACAAGCCCGTGCGCCGCCGGCCAGCGCACCGGGCACAAAACGACGCCCGTCTGAGGCCGCGCCCGGCCAAGCCAGAAAGGCATCACCCGCAGCGAGCTGTCGGCTGTCCGCGCGAAGATGCCCCACCCCGCGGCGACGCAGCCAATCGACCGCCTGGGCTGTCGTATGCAGGACGGTACTCAAAACGACTCCTGAAAAGCCTTGGCCACGATCTGCGGCTTGACGGTAAGGTCGGGAGGCAAGCCCATCATTCGCAAGGTTTGCTGCACGGTCTCGGCAAACACCGGAGCCGCGACATCGCCCCCGTAGTAGCGGCCCGCGCTGGGCTCATCGATCATCACCGCCACGACGATGCGCGGCCTTTCAACTGGAGCCAAGCCGACAAAGAAGCCACGGTACTTTTGGACCGAATAGCCTTTGCCCTCCTGCTTGCGTGCGGTGCCGGTCTTGCCGCCCACTGAATAGCCAATGGTCTGCGCCTTCGGGGCGGTCCCACCAGACTGGGCGGCCAACTGCAGCATGTGGCGCATCGCGGTGGCATTGCTCTGGCTGAAGACACGAATCCCCGCGCTGGGTTCGTTCGTCTTGAGCAGGCTGACAGGCGCGAGCTCACCATCGCGGGCAAAGACGGTGTAAGCATGGGCGAGCTGGAACAGAGAAACCGACAAACCATAGCCATAGCTCATGGTGGCCTGCTCGATCGGCTTCCACGTCTTGTAGGGCCTGAGCTTGCCGCTGACAGCACCAGGGAAGGGAATTTGCGGCTTTTGCCCAAAGCCGGCACGGGCATAAAACTCCCACATCTCGCGGGGCTGCATCTGCATGGCCATCTTGACCGTGCCGACATTGCTGGACTTCTGAATCACCTGCGACACCGTCAGCAGGCCGTGCGGCTGCGTGTCGCTAATGGTCACTCCGCTGAGCATCATGCGCCCAGGCGAGGTCTCAATCGTGGTCTCAGGCCGCACCAAGCCCTTTTCCAGGGCCGCTGCCACGGCAAAGGCCTTGACAGTTGAGCCAGGCTCAAAGGTATCCGTCAGGGCGCGGTTGCGCAGCTGTTCCCCGCTCAGATGGACCCGCTTGTCCGGGATGTAGCTGGGATAGTTGGCCAGTGCCAACACCTCGCCGGACTGCGCATCGAGCACCACCACACTGCCAGCCTTGGCCTTGTGCTCAAGCACTGCATCGCGCAGCTTCTGGTAGGCAAAAAACTGCACCTTGGAATCGATGGACAACTGAAGATCACGTCCATCGACAGGTGGAATCTGCTCGCCCACATCTTCGACCACCCGACCGAAGCGATCCTTTATCACCCGACGCGAGCCCGCCTGACCCGCCAGTTGCTTATCAAAAGCCAGCTCGACGCCTTCTTGACCAAGGTTCTCCACATTGGCAAATCCCACCACGTGCGCGGCCGCCTCGCCGTCGGGATACATGCGCTTATAGCCACTGCGCTGATAAAGCCCCTTGATACCAAGCTCAGCGACTCTTCGAGCCACGGCCTGATCAACCTGCCGCTTGACCCACACAAAGGTCCTGTCCTCGTTAAAGAGCCTTTGCCTGAGATCGGGCAGGGGTATCTCGAGCAAACGCGAGAGCTCGGCCAGCTGAGCCGGTGTGGCCTGCACATCCTCGGGAATTGCCCAGAGGCTGGGCGCCGGAACGTTATAGGCCAGGACCAGACCGTTGCGGTCCATGATCCGGCCGCGACTGGCTGGCAACTCCAGCGTCCGCGCGAAGCGCACCTCGCCCTGTTTCTGGAAAAAATCGTTGTTGAAAACCTGAACATAGGCGGCGCGTCCGGCCAATACCGCGAAACCCAGCGCAATCACGGCCACCACGAACTTGCTGCGCCATACGGGGGTAGGGCTGGTCAGCAAGGGACTGGCGCCATAGCTGACGCTCTTGCTCATGGCTGGCTCCTCTGCACGGCGGGAGACTGCGTCACATACTGCGTGATGGCGGGCGTCACCGTACGCATCTGCAGCTTGTCCTTGGCTAAACGCTCGACCCGCAAAGGCGTGGCCTGGCCACGCCTTTCAGCCTGCAGCCTCTCATGCTCAATCTCGAGCTTGCGTGCCTGGGCCCCCGCGCGCTCCAGAGCCACGTACAACCGACGTGACTCATACTGGACGTGCACCAAATAAAGCGCATGCGCCAGCACGGCAAGCACCAGAAGGAGATTGAGTCGCATTAGGCGACCTCCGTGCGCTCGGCCACACGCATCACCGCGCTGCGGGCGCGCGGATTGGCCAAAAGCTCGGACTGGGAGGGCATGATGCGGCCACACAGCTTCAATCGTGGGGCCTGCACCGGCGCCATCGGCACCCGACGGTCATACACCTGGCGAGCATGATGCGCCATGAATTGTTTGACGATGCGGTCCTCGAGGGAATGAAAGCTGATCACAACCAAACGACCCTGCGGTCTCAAAATCTTCAGAGAAGCCTCTAACGCCTGCCGCAACTCTTCGAGCTCGGCATTAATGAAAATCCGAAAAGCTTGAAAGGTCCGCGTGGCGGGATCCTTCCCCGGCTCACGGGTCCTGACCGCGCCAGCCACGATCTGGGCCAATTCGGCAGTTCGGGCCAGAGGGCCGTGCTCACGCCGGCGGCGATCAATCGCCTTTGCAATCGACCCAGCAAACCGTTCTTCGCCATAGTCACGAATGACCTCCGTCATCTCCTGCACGCTGGCCTGCTGCAGCCACTGAGCCACACTCTGGCCGCGCGAAGTGTCCATACGCATATCCAGGGGGCCGTCGTGCCGGAACGAAAATCCGCGCGAGGGGTCGTCCAGTTGCGGCGAGCTCACACCCAAATCCATCAGCAGTCCATCGACGCTGGCTGGCTCCAAACTGCCAATTTGCGAGAACCCCTGATGACGAACCGACAAGCGCGAGTCGCTGCCCGCCAAGCGCTGAGCGACCTCCACTGCCTGCGGGTCGCGGTCGAAAACCATCAACCGCCCCTCGGGACCCAATCGCTGAAGAATGCAAGCCGAATGTCCGCCGCGACCGAAGGTGGCATCGACATAGCGGCCCTCGGCGCGCACCTGCAGGGCCTCTATGGCCGGACTGAGCAAGACAGAATGGTGCTCCCATGCGTGCGTCACCGTTGGGTCTTCAGAAAGAGAAGTCCTTGAAGACGTCGGGCATCTGGCCCTTCATCTGCTCAGCCTCTTGCGCTGCGTAGGTCGCCGCATCCCACAACTCAAAGTGCGCGCCCATGCCCAGCAGCACCGAATCACGCGCGAGACTGGCCGACTGCCGCAACTCAGGAGAGATCAGCACGCGACCGCTGGCGTCCATCTCCACGTCCATTGCATTGCCTAAAAAGATCCGCTTCCACCACTGGGCCTGCATGGGCAAGGCCGCAATCCGATCGCGGAATTTTTCCCATTCGGTGCGGGGAAAGAGCATCAAGCAGCCGTGGGGGTGCTTGGTGACCGTCAACTGCCCCGCCGCAGTGGCCAGCAAGACGTCGCGATGCCGCGTGGGGACCGCCAGGCGACCCTTGTTGTCAAGAACGATGGAAGAGGCACCCTGAAACACCGAAGAAATCCCCAAAAAAGCAGCTTTCACCACAAAAATGCACTTTTCCCCACTGTAGCAGGAATTCAAAGTACTTCAAGGGGTCTCGAAACAAAAATTTTTCAATGAAATCAAGCACTTAGGATCGATTTTGACCGATCTTCGGAATGTAAAAACCATTCAGAATGAAGCACTTAGCGATATCAATGAAAGTGCTTTGTGAGCCGAGGGGGTGCTGGACTGGCTAACGGATGCAGAGCGCTGGCCCGTTTGGCCAAAAAAACAGGGCTCCCAGAGGAGCCCTGCGCAATTGAAAAAAGTCGATGCAGCGCTCAGTCGCCAAACATCTTTTGCTTGAGTTCGCGGCGCTGCTGCGCCTCCAGAGACAAACTGGCCGTGGGCCGCGCAATCAAGCGCGCCACTCCGATGGGCTCCCCGGTCTCATCGCAGTATCCGTAGTCGCCCGCATCGATGCGTGCGATCGATTGCTCGATTTTCTTGAGCAGCTTTCGCTCGCGATCGCGGGTACGCAATTCAAGCGCATGCTCTTCCTCAATCGTGGCTCGGTCAGCCGGGTCGGGCACCACGACCGTGTCCTCGCGCAAATGCTCGGTGGTCTCGCCCGCGCTGTTGTGAATGTCCTGCTTGAGCTTGAGCAGTCTGGAGCGAAAAAAAGCCAGCTGCACCTCATTCATGTATTCGCTGTCCGGCATGGACTTGACTTCGTCATCAGTCAGATCTTCGGGGCGTTTGGTCTTCCAGTTGTTGGCCAATTTAGGGTCCTTGCGTATAACCGCCGCCGCCGACGGCGGCGGTGCGATGGTGCGCTCGGTGGCCGACACATAACTGGCCTTGGCGGCATCAGGCGCATGTGTCGGAGCAACCGGCGCTGCAGCCACTGCTGAAGCAGCGGCCGCCTTGGTCTTGCGATTGGAGGGGCTCACAGCCACCGTGACCACCGAGCCCGGCACCAGCGGCAGAGCCCGCACCTGCGCAGGCGAAGGTGCCGCCACCTCCTCACGGACAGGCTTGGCTGCGGGCTTGGCTGCGGGCTTGGCTGCGGGCTTGGCTGCGGGCTTGGCTGCGGGATTGGCTGCGGTCTTGGCTGCGGGCTTGGCTGCGGGCTTGG
>JBEIHE010000018.1:0-31214 GCA_040381515.1 Polaromonas sp. | reverse complement strand
CGCCACTTCATGGCCCAGCACCGCCTCCACCTCGTCACGGGTCATGCCCTGCAGCAAGCCGGTGGAGACGGCCACCAGCGCGTTGTTCTTGAAGGCGCCGGTGGCAAAGGCATTGGGCTCGCCTTCAAAAAAGCCGACCTCGGGCATGCCGATGCCGGCTTTTTCGGACAGGCGGCGCACGGTATCGACGATCCAGGCCTCATCGGCATTGCTGGGCTGGTTGATCAGCCGCACGCCCGAGCTCCACTTGGCCACGGGCTTGCTGATCAGCAAGGAAATGAAGGCACCGCCAAAGCCCATGATGAGGGCAAAGCCAAGCAGGGCGCCCAAATCAAGACCGTTTGCCGTCAGAAAGCGGTTGACGCCGAGCACACTGGCGACGACGCCCAGCACCAGCACGACCGCCAGGTTGGTCATCACGAACAGCAAAATTCTCTTCATACGACTGTCTGCTCCCACCCCCGCCCTGGAGGTAAAAAAGTTAATTGCGCGGCCTTGCGGTCCTTCCGCCACGGCTGCCCGTGTCTCTACATGGGCTCGCAAGACGCTTTTTCAAGGCGTCTTCTCGGGGAACGAAGAACCTTTGGGCCTGAACACGCGGGCGTCATCATAGAAAGAAAAATTCTCGTTGGGCAAATACCAGCCCGGAACACCCAAAAGGGGAAGCGGGCAGTAGGGTTTTTCAGCCCACGCGTCCTCCTCAATCTCACCGGCCAGGAGGGCATCGAATGGGTCCGGTGACCCCTCAAATCGGGGCAAATACACATGGGCGGTAATGGCCTTGCGCGGCTGCTGCAGCTTTTCCTGCAAAGCATGACCAAAAACCAAAAGCCGAGCCTGTGCCCAGAGGGGACGTAAGTCAATGAACAAACGCTGCCAGTCGCGAGCCTGCAAGGCGCTTTGCAAGGGCGCTGGCGCCCACAGGACCGCGCCGTTTTCGTCAAACAGGGTCAGGGCATCGCGCAAGGGCCCACGATGCGCGCCCACCCCATGACGGCTGATCTGCTCGGCCTGAAGGGCGTTAAGTCGCGCCTTGGTCTGAGGGCAGGCCAGCCAGGTCAGCGCATTGAAGAGATCGTGCAAATTGTCCCGGGTGGGGCACTGCCTGCGCTCAAAGATGAACGCCTCGTAGGGCTGCCCCTCGGGCAGGCAATCCTGCGGCACAAAGTCCACTGCTGGCCGCTGCGATGGAGGCAATTGCTGAGCTGCTCGATTGGCAAGCTCCGCTACGCTGGCACCGCAGGCCAGGCCGGCCGTGACCGCCTGAGCGAAAGGTTGCAGGTGCGCCTGCCAGGGCCAGTCCCAGCGCAAGGACTGCGCCCAAGATGGCAGCCGCTGGAGCCTGGCGTCTGCCAAAGGGCCAGCCTCAGACCTGCCGCCAGCTCAGGGTTTCGCCTGCACGCAGCGGCTTGAGCTGGGCGTCGCCGAAGGGAAAGCTCTCCGGCGATGTCCACTCCTGCCGCTCCAGGGTGACGGTGCCGCTGTTGCGGGGCAGGCCGTAGAAGTCGGCGCCATTAAAGCTGGCAAAGGCCTCCAGGCGGCCCAGCGCTCCGGCCCGGTCAAACACCTCGGCATACATCTCCAAGGCGGCATGCGCGGTGTAGCAGCCGGCACAACCGGTGGCATGCTCCTTGAGGTGGGCCGGATGCGGCGCGCTGTCGGTGCCCAGAAAAAAGCGCCGGTTGCCGCCGGTGGCTGCTTGCACCAGGGCCAGCCGGTGGGTCTCGCGCTTGAGCACCGGCAAGCAGTAGTAGTGCGGCCGGATGCCGCCAGTAAAGATGGCATTGCGGTTGTAGAGGAGGTGGTGCACGGTAATCGTGGCGGCCAGCCGATCGCCCGCCTCGCTCACATACTGCGCCGCATCCTGCGTGGTGATGTGCTCAAAGACGATCTTCAAGCCCGGAAAGTCTCGCCTTAGGGGGATCAGGTGCCGGTCGATGAACACCGCCTCGCGATCAAACAAATCAATATCCGCGCTGGTCACCTCGCCATGGACCAGAAGCAGCAGGCCTTCCTTTTGCATGGCCTCGAGCACCGGGTAGATCTTGCGCAGATCGGTCACACCGGCATCGCTATTGGTGGTGGCCCCTGCGGGATAAAGTTTGGCCGCCACCACACCTGCAGCCTTAGCGCGCGCAATTTCCGCCGGGGCCAGGTTGTCGGTGAGATAGAGCGTCATCAGCGGCTCAAAGGTCAGGCCCTGCGGCACGGCCGCAAGAATGCGGTCGCGGTAGGCCATGGCCTGCGCCGCCGTGGTCACCGGCGGCTTGAGATTGGGCATGATGATGGCGCGTCCAAACTGGCGCGCCGTGTGCGGCACCACGGTCGATAGCGCCGCACCGTCGCGCACATGCAGGTGCCAGTCGTCGGGGCGGGTCAGGGTCAGCGTATTCATGGTCCGTGTGTTCCTGTCAGGGGCTGCGTATCGCCATGGTGATGCTTGAGGAAATGCCACAAAGCCTGCGCGGGTCCAGGCTCGGCCACCTTGTCGGCCGAGCGGGCTCTGTAAAGCCGCACCTGTAAATCAACCGCCAGATCACCGCCAGCGCTGACCAAGGCATGCTCGGACAGCTCCTGGGTAACCGCGCTGCGCGGCAGAAAAGCCAGGCCATGGCCCTCAAGCGCCATGGCCTTGAGTCCTTCGGCCATATCCGTCTCGTAAACCCGGTCCAGATAAACCGGCCGCGAGGCCATCTTGAGCATGTGATCGACCATGCGCCCCAGGTACGCCCCGCTGGCGTAGCCCAGGTAAGGCACCGGTGCCGAGGCCTGTCCGGGCAGGGTCCACCGCGGCTGACCATCGGCCGCCGGGGCCACGAAGGCCGAAAGCGTTTCCTGTCCCAGCACCACCATCTCGTAGCGCTCGGCATCGAGTTGTATTGGGTGGGCCTCGTGATGGTAGGCCAGCAACAGGTCGCAGCTGCCTTCCGTCAGGCGCAGCACCGCATCGTGCACATTCAGGGCAATCAAGCGGCTGCGCACCGGCCCGAAGTTCTCGCGCAGTTGGCTGATCCAGGCGGGAAAAAAAGCAAACGCCAGGGTGTGCGGCACGGCAAATTCGACCATCCCTTGGCTGGCAGTGGCATGGCCGCGCAACATCGCCCGGGTGGACTGCAGGCCGTGCAGCATTTCCAAGGCCTGCGCGTAAAACGTTTGGCCGGCGGGCGTCAGGCGGGTGGGGTAGCTGCTGCGATCGACCAGGTCAGTGCCAGCCCAGGCTTCCAGGGCCTGAATGCGGCGGGAAAAAGCCGGCTGCGTCACATGACGCAATTGCGCCGAGCGACTGAAGCTGCGAGTCTCAGCCAGGCTGACAAAGTCCTCAAGCCACTTGGTTTCCATAGCCGACATTATGGCTTTCGACGTACACGCACCCCTTGACCACCTGCCCCCAAAGATCGGGATCAGCTCAGTCCCGCACTCGGCAAAGCCTGGGGCTGGCCTTCTACCTGCAGTCCCTGCTGCTGCAGGGTCCACATACGCGCATAGCGGCCGTCACGCTCAAGCAGCTCTGCATGAGTCCCCCGTTCAACGATGCGGCCGCCCTCCATGACCAAAATCTCATGGGCATCGACCACGGTGGACAGCCGGTGTGCGATGACCAGCGTAGTCTTGTTCTGGGCGGCACTGCGCAGCTCGGCCTGTATGGCCCGCTCGTTGCTGGAGTCAAGGGCCGAAGTGGCTTCGTCAAAAATCAGAATCGGCGGGTCCTTCAGCAAGGTCCGGGCAATAGCCACCCGCTGCTTTTCACCGCCAGAGAGCTTAAGACCGCGCTCGCCCACCATGGTCTCGTATCCCTTGGGGGTGGCGCTGATGAAATCATGGATGCGCGCCGCCCGCGCCGCCTCTTCCACCTGCTCACGCGTGGCACCGGGTCGCCCGTAGGCGATGTTGTAGAACACGGTGTCGTTAAACAGCACGGTGTCCTGAGGCACGATACCAATGGCTTGCCTCACACTGGCCTGCGTCACCGCGCTGACGTCTTGTCCGGCAATCAGGATGCGCCCCCCGGCGCTGCGGTTGCTGACATCGTAGAAACGAAACAGCAGTCGGGCCAGGGTGGATTTACCAGCCCCTGAGGCGCCCACCACCGCCACCGTCTTGCCCGCTGGAATATGCAGGCTGACCCCATGCAGAATCGGCCGCGCGGCATCGTAGGCAAAGTCCACGTTGTCAAAGCGCACATCTACCTGCCCTGCGGGTAAGGCCAGCGGCAAGGCGCCGGGCCGATCGGCCACCTCGCGCTCCTTTTCCAGCAGCCGGAACATCTTGTCCAGGTCCGTCAGGCTCTGCTTGATTTCGCGATAGATCACTCCCAGAAAGCCCAAGGGAATGTAGAGCTGGATCATGAAGGCATTGACCATCACCAGATCACCCAAACTCATGCGGCCATCGATCACCCCTTGGGTGGCCCTCCAAAGCATCACCACCAGCGCGATGGCAATGATCATCTGCTGGCCGGTGTTGAGCAAACTCAGGGTGGCCTGACTCTTGATGGCCGCCTTGCGGTAGCGCTCCAGGCTCTCGTCATAGCGCCGCGCCTCAAAGGCCTCGTTGTTGAAATACTTGACGGTCTCGTAGTTAAGCAGCGAGTCAATGGCGCGGCTGTGTGCCGATGAATCGAGTTCATTCATCTGGCGCCTGAACTGGGTGCGCCATTCAGTGATCGACACCGTAAAGGCGATGTAGAACACCAAAGCCACCAAGGTGATGATGGCAAACCAGACATCGAATTTGACCGCCAGCAAAGTCAGCACCAAGGTCACCTCAATCAGGGTGGGCACGATGCTGTAGAGCGAATAGGAGACCAGCGAGTGCACCGCTCGCGTGCCGCGTTCAATATCGCGCGTCATGCCACCGGTCTGACGATCCAGATGAAAACGCAGGCTCAGCGCGTGCAGATGATTGAAGGTTTCCAAAGAGATGCGCCGCGCCGCACCCTCGGTGGCTTTCGAAAAAATCAGCTCGCGCAGCTCAGTGAAAACAGACGTCGACAGGCGCAGCGCGCCATAGGCCAGCAGCAGAGCCAGCGGCACCACCAAGACTGCCGCTGCCTCACGGGTGGCCGGGTTCATGCTGTCGACCAAGTCTTTCAGCAACAAGGGAACCCCGACATTGGCCAACTTGGCCCCGAGCATAAAAGCCAGGGCCACCATCACACGCCATTTGTAGGCCCACAAATACGGAAACAGCCGGCGCAGGGTCATCCAGTCCGAACGGGGAAGTCCCGAGCCATCGGCCGGCGAAGGCAGGGTGTGGTCGGCAGAAGCAGCGCGGTGTCGCATGAAAGATCCCTGGGAGACAATGCAGTCAACTGGCCTGCATGACCAGCTCTGAACCGCATCCAACAAGGATTGTGCCCATGTCAACGCCCTCCCCAGACGCCCGCACCGACTCTTCCATGCCGGGAGCCGAGCGCTTTTCACCGCCGAGCACGGGCGAACTGGTCATGAAGGTCATTCCCATGCCGGCCGATGTCAATGCCAACGGAGATATCTTCGGCGGCTGGGTGATGGCCCAAGTCGATCTGGCCGGATCGGTCCTGCCCGCTCGCTACGTCAAGGGCCGTATGGCCACCGTTGCCGTCAACGAGTTCATCTTCAAGCAACCGGTTCGGGTCGGGGACATCCTGTCTTTCTTTGCATCGATCAAGCGTGTGGGCAATACCTCGATTACCGTTCAAGTAGAGGTTTTCGCTGAACGCTATGTGGCGCAGGGACATTACATGAAGGTCACCGAAGCGAGCCTTACCTATGTGGCCATCGATGAGCAGGGCCGGCCGCGCCCAATACCCCGCGAGGCTCTACCGCAAACGGCCCCAGACTAAGCCCGCGCGGGCCAGGGCCCCTAGCGCCATTCGGGGGCAGCCTCACGGCCCATGAGCAGGGCCACCGCCTGATCGGGCTTGAGCCGACCGTCGAGCAAGGCCACCACTGCCTGCGAGATGGGCATCTCAACGCCCAGGGCCCGGGCTCGCTGCACCACGGTGCGGGCGCTGTAAACGCCCTCGGCCACGTGACCGAGAGAGGCGACGGCCTGCTCCAGATTCATGCCCCGCGCCAGCAGTAATCCGACCTGACGGTTGCGGCTCAGATCACCCGTGGCGGTGAGCACCAGATCCCCCAGGCCCGACAGTCCATTGAAAGTTTCCACCCGGGCGCCCAGAGCCACGCCGAGACGGCTGATTTCAGCCAAGCCCCGGGTGATAAGCGCCGCCCGGGCATTGAGTCCCAAATCAAGCCCATCGCAAAAACCGGTGGCAATGGCAAGCACGTTTTTTACGGCTCCACCCACCTCCACCCCAATCAAGTCGTCACTGGCGTACACGCGCAGACTGGGGCCATGAAAAGCCTCTACCAGCTGCTGACGTACGGATTCATGCAAGCTGGCGGCCACCAAGGCGGTAGGCCTGCCCATCGCCACATCTTTGGCGAAGCTGGGACCGCTGAGCACCCCGCAGCGCAGGCGGGGCGCCACCTGGGCCTGAATTTCATGCACCATCAGCCCGTTCCCACCGACTGCCGCCGCCTCAAAGCCCTTGGACAACCAGGCCAGACTCACCTCCAGCTCAGCCAGGGACCCCAGCAGGCCCCGCACCGAGGACACCGGGCAGGCCAAGATCACCAAGTCTTGCCCTGCCACCGCATCGAACAGATCGCCCTGCACGCAGTCCAGCGAGGGCGGGAGGTGGATGTCCGGAAGATAACGAGTATTGAGGCGCTGCAGATGCATCGCCTCGCGCTGCGAGGTCTCGCGCGCCCATAAGCGGACCGAGTGGCGCGCCTGCGATGCCGCATGGACCGCCAACGCAGTTCCCCAGGCGCCGGCACCGATGATGGCGATCTTCATAAGGCAGCTTCAGCCAGCCCGTCAATCAAGCCTGGGGGTCGGCTGCACCGCTCAGGCGGTTGCAGCAGCAGCTTGCTCGAGCTGCTGCTGGTACAGCATCTGGAAATTGATCTCGGCCAAATGCACCGGGGGAAATCCAGCCCGCTGCACCACATCGGCGACGTTGCCACGAAGATAGGGGTAGACGATCTGCGGACAAGCCATGCCGAGCACCTGACTCATCTGATCGGCAGGCAAATTGCGGATTTCAAAGATGCCGGCTTGTTTGGCCTCGACCAGGAAGACCGTCTTCTCGCCGATCTTGGTGTGCACCGTGGCAGTTACCGTGGCCTCAAACATTCCGTCGGCCACCTGCTCGGAGCCCACGGCCAACTGGATGTCCACCTGCGGCTGGACCTGCTCGATCAAAATGGCCGGGGAGTTCGGTTGCTCCAGCGAGATATCCTTCAAGTAGATGCGCTGGATCTGGAAGACGGGATCGGCTTGCGGGTCGGCCATGAGAAGTCCTGAGTAGTAAATGACGAACCGGCTGCTCGGCCGGTTCAGGGATTATCTCAGGCGATCAGCAGCTCTTGGAAACGCCCGCCACAGGTCACGAAAGAAAACGCAGAGACGGACGGCCGATCAAGATGGGGTTCGTTCCCCGCTGAGCAGCGGGAGCAGCCCACCCCGGGCGTCCAGCGCGATCAAGTCATCGCATCCGCCCACATGAGTCTGTCCAATAAAAATCTGCGGTACGGTGCGACGCCCCGTCAGGGCCATCATTTTTTCGCGCTCACCAGGCACCTGATCCACTCGGATTTCCTCCACCTGCTCCACCCCGCGGCGCTTGAGCAGCTGTTTGGCCTGCTGGCAATAAGGACACACAGCGGTGGTGTACATCTTGACGACTTGCATCTTCTCTCCAACGAACATCAAGATGCAAGCTTGCCACAAAGAGCCCTGCTTCGCCGGCGGGCTGCGGCAAGGGCCGCGACAGCTTAGGCTTTTTCCACCGGCAGGCTCGCATCCCTCCAGGCTCTCAGCCCCCCGGCGATGGAACGCGCCTGCTCAAAACCCATTTTGCGAGCCAGTCCTGCTGCGCGGGCGGCGCGCGCGCCTACCGGGCAGACCATGATGACCGGGGTGGCCTTGTTCTTGACCAGGCCCGCCAGCTTGTCCTCGAGCTGACCAAAGGGCACGTTGCGCGATCCGATCACATGACCAGAGGCAAATTCCTGCGGTTCACCCACATCAATCACCACCGCTTTTTCCCGGTTGATGAGCTGCACCGCCTCGGCCGGGCTCAAGCTGCCCGCACGGGCACCCCCGGCAATCACAGGCCAGAGTAGCAGGCCGCCAGAAGTCAGGGCCACGGAGATCAGCATCCAGTTTTCGATCAGGAAGTTCACAGGTGTCTTTCAAAGAAACGGTCACGACGCAAACTCGGATTCTAAAATGCCGAGTTTTCCCCGCCGGGTTCCCGGCCGAATCCGACCAGAGCGCGACCATGCACAAACTCGTCCTCATCCGCCACGGTGAATCCACGTGGAATCTGGAAAACCGTTTCACCGGCTGGACCGATGTCGACCTGACGGCCACTGGATTGCAGCAAGCCATCCATGCAGGCCGCCTGCTCAAGGCAGAAGGATTTGATTTCGATCTGGCCTGTACCAGCGTGCTCAAGCGCGCCACGCGCACGCTCTGGCATGTCCTCGATGAAATGGACCGCACCTGGTTGCCGGTGGTGCATCACTGGCGCCTGAACGAAAGGCACTACGGAGCCTTGCAGGGGCTCAACAAGGCCGAGACCGCTCGGCAGTATGGCGATGAGCAGGTGCTGATTTGGCGCCGCAGCTATGACATTCAGCCCCCACCGCTGACCCCTGAGGATCCGCGCTGCGAGCGGGGAGATCGTCGCTACGCACGGCTCGAACCTGGCCAGGTGCCGCTGACCGAGTGCCTTAAGGACACCGTGGCGCGCGTACTGCCTTTTTGGAATGAATCGCTGGCCCCGGCCATCAAGGCCGGCGAGCGCGTCGTGGTGGCCGCCCACGGCAATTCGATCCGCGCCCTGATCAAATACCTCGACGGCATCTCCGACCGCGACATCGTCCAGCTCAACATCCCCAACGGCATCCCCCTGGTTTACGAACTCGATGCCAGCCTCAAGCCCATCGGACGCCAATACCTGGGTGACGCCCAAGCCGCAGCCCAGGCGGCGGCAGCCGTCGCAGCGCAGGGGTCGGGGCGCTGAAGATCCGTCCCCTCGAGGCGGGCTGGGGGCGGACAGGCCCGCTGTTACAGCTTGACACCCCTCTTGCCACGCGAAGAGGCAGGCTCATCCTCGCAGGTGTATATTGACGAGCTAATGCTGGCTCAATTCCGCACCCTCTGCGCGAATGGCCAGCGGCGAAAACTTCGACGGGGTCCTTATGGGTCAAAAATTCAAGATAGCCGGTTGGATCTGCCTCGGTGCGATCACGGGCGCGCTTACCACCATTCAACTGCAAGCGGTTGCCAGAAACAACTTCTCGCCTCTGCCCCTTGAGGAACTCCAGCAACTGGCGGCCGTCTTCAGCATGGTCAAGAGCGACTACGTGGAGCCCGTGGACGACAAAAAGCTGATCACAGAGGCGATTTCGGGCATGGTCGCCAGCCTGGACCCACATTCGGCTTATTTCGACAAAAAGAACTTCAAGGAATTTCGCGAAGGTACGACCGGGCGCTTTGTCGGCGTGGGCATCGAGATCAGCCAAGAAGACGGCTTGGTCAAGGTGGTCTCTCCCATCGAGGGCTCTCCGGCCGACCGAGCCGGGCTCAAACCCAATGACATGATCACCAAGATCGACGACACCTTCGTCAAGGGTCTGAGTCTTAACGAAGCGGTCAAGCGAATGCGCGGCGAACCCAACACCCGGGTGGTGCTGACCATTTTCCGCAAGGACGAGAATCGAACCTTCCCGGTCACCATCATCAGGGAAGAGATTCGGACGCAGTCGGTGCGCGGAAAAATCACCGAGCCCGGTTATGCCTGGCTTCGGATCTCGCAATTCCAAGAGCGTACTGTCGAAGATTTCGTCACCCGGCTCGAGGGCCTTTACAAGCAGGATCCGGATCTCAAGGGCCTGGTGCTCGATCTGCGCAACGACCCCGGCGGACTGCTCGATGCGGCCGTTGCGATCTCAGCGGCCTTCCTGCCCGAGAACGTTACCGTGGTCTCTACCAATGGCCAACTGGCTGAAAGCAAATTCACTTATCGAGCCTCCCCTCAGTTCTATGTGAGGCGAGGTGCAGACCCCCTCAAACGACTGCCGGCGGCGGTCAAGCAGGTGCCACTGGTGGTTTTGGTCAACGAAGGGTCGGCCTCGGCCAGTGAGATCGTGGCCGGCGCCCTACAGGACCACAAGCGCGCGGTGATCATGGGCAGCCAGACTTTCGGTAAAGGCTCGGTGCAAACCGTTCGACCGCTGGGGCCGGACACCGCGCTCAAGATCACGACAGCCCGGTATTTCACCCCTAGCGGCCGGTCCATTCAGGCCAAGGGCATCATTCCAGACATCCTGGTCGACGAGACCGCCGAAGGCAGCCCCTTCGCCGCTCTGCGGGCCCGAGAGGCGGACTTGGAAAAACACCTCCCCAGTGGCCAGGCAGAGGCCAAGGACCCGGCCCGCGAGAAAGCCAGGGAAGAGGCGATGCGTCGATTGGAGGAGGCCTCGCGCAGGCCGGCCGACCAGAGACGCCCCCCTGAGTTTGGCAGCGACAAGGATTTCCAACTGGCCCAAGCGATCAACCAGCTCAAAGGACGACCGGTGCTGGTCAGCAAGACGCAGACGGCGCGGCCTGAAGCCCGGAAGGAAAATTGAGTCGACCACCGATCTGACCGCTGCTGCAGGTGGCACAAGAGCGCCTGCCCGTGCCCATGAATGACGATCAGCTGCTGCGCTATTCAAGGCATATCCTCCTCGATGAGCTGGGCATCGAAGGCCAAGAGCGGCTGCTGAGGTCGCACGCGCTGATCATTGGCGCAGGTGGCTTGGGTTCTCCGGCGGGGCTTTACCTGGGCAGCGCTGGCGTCGGTCGGATCACTGTCATGGATCACGATCGGATCGATGCCACCAACCTGCAGAGACAGATTGCCCATCGCCTCGATCGCCTGAACCACTTCAAGGCGCAGTCTCTGATCGATTCGATTGCAGCCATTAATCCCGACGTGCAGCTGCAGGCGCTAACCGAACGTGCTGACGAGGCCTCACTGGCGCAGTGGGTTGCGCAAGCTAGTGTGGTGCTCGACTGCACCGATAACTTTGCAACCCGCCAAATGATCAACCAGGCCTGCGTCAAGCATCGGGTTCCACTGGTGTCAGGCGCAGCGATTCGCTTTGATGGGCAGGTTGGTGTCTACGACAGCCGGCACGCCCAGCAGCCTTGCTACGCCTGCCTGTTTCCTCCTCAGACTCCTCCCGAGGAGACCCAGTGTGCGAGCCTGGGTGTCTTCGCCCCCTTGGTGGGGATCATCGGCAGCGTACAGGCGGCAGAAGCCATCAAGCTCATCTGCGGCATCGGAACGTCACTGGCAGGACGCCTGCTGATGCTCGATGGACGGCGCATGAGCTGGAGCGAGATCACGCTCGAGCCCGACCCGGGCTGCAGCGTCTGCGCGGCACCCGGACATTGAGTGCCGGTGCGCTCACCCTAGTCGATCAACTTGTTCTTCAAGGCGTAGTAGGTCAAGTCGCTGTTGGAGTGCAAGCTCATTTTTTCCATTACCCGCGTGCGATACGTACTGACCGTCTTGACGCTCAAGGACAGCGATCGGGCAATATCGCCAGCCGTCTCGCCCTTGGCAAGTTTGAGAAAAACCTGAAACTCACGCTCCGACAGTTGCTCGTGAGAGGCCATGTCGGCCGGCCGGTTGAGCTGCTGGGCCAAAAGATCGGCCACGCTGGGGGTGATGTAGCGCTTGCCCAGAGAAATGATGCGGATGGCCTTGACGATCTCGCTCGGATCGCACTCCTTGTTGAGATAGCCGCTGGCGCCCTGTCGGATCAGGTTGACCGCATAGTGCTCTTCCGGATAGCCGCTGAGGATGAGAATGCCGACATCCGGGGCCTTGGCCCTGATCATGGCCAATGCATCAATGCCGGTCTGCCCGGGCATGGACAGATCCATGAGCAAAACGTCCATTTCCACCTTGCGCACCAGGTCGATGGCTTCACGGCCACTACCGGCCTCGCCCACCACCCTCAAATCAACTTGGTCGGAGAAGAACTGCTTGAGCCCCGACCGCACGATGGCATGGTCATCCACGATACCGATCCTGATCATCTCCACCCCTCGAATTCAATTACTCAACCGATATTCCTAAAAAAACTGATGAGCTTTTATAAAAAGCAGTCTTTTAGTGTGATCCACCATTATTGACAAATACGCCTGTTTGGCACGGCTCATCGGTAAGCGGTCTGCAGTCCCCTCCTCCTACCCGATCGGCCCCTGCAAGCCGACAGATTTGAGCGATTCAAGCCGATCGCAAAAGGGGGAGGCGGGCACGATGCTCAAGCTTCAGCGCTCACCACACCCGCAAACGCGATGCACCCCCTCTACAACGCTCTGCTGCAAAGACCCGACCTGTTGGCCCGCCACCTTCTGGCCTACGGCGATCTGTTGCAGATTCAGGCGCGCCAGTTCACACGCGCGCTGCGCCTTCGCTTCTGGGCGGCGGTGCTGGGTCTGGCGGCAACGGTGCTGGCGTCGGTCTGGGCCGGCACGGCCGTGATGCTGTCCGCGATGCTGGAGCGACCCGCCGCAGTACTGTGGTGGCTGCCTGCTGCAGCCTTGGGCGTCGCGGTGGTGGCAGCGGGGGTGGCGATGCGGCCGCTGCCCACACAGGCGCTGTCGGAACTGAAGGCGCAACTTGAAGAAGATGCACAGGCCCTGCGATTCACAGAGGATCAGCGATGAGGCCCGAGCTCGGAGATGAAGCCGCTTTGGAGCGGGCACGAAACCAGCTGGCGCTCAGTCGCTCGGAATGGGTCGCACAGATGCGGGACAGTCGCTCGCCATTTGACGGCAGCCGCACCTCACCGACTGAAGGCGGCTTGGGCGATGTGCTGCGCCAATGGTGGCACCGTCATCCCCTGAAACTGGCCCTCGATGTGATCACGCCGATGCTGCGCCAGCAGGCCCGCAAACACCCCGCCGGCCTGCTGGCTCTGGCCGCGTTGGCCGGCGCTGCGCTGGTGCTGCTGCGTCCCTGGCGGGTTCTACCTTTGGCCGGCTGGGTCACACTGCGCTCTGTGCCGCTTGATGCCTGGCTCGCAGCCTTGCGCCAAGTTCTGGATCCAGGGTCCAAAGGCCAAAGCGATCGTCAACCGCCGTCCCCCTGAAACCGGCTGCGCAGCAAGCAGCTCCCCATGGCGAGGCGGCTGATGGGACAAATCAGGGAGCGGGCTTGCAGCTGCCGTGCCGGCGTCGAAATGCAGACGGCGGCTCCGGAGAGGGCTGAGAAAAAAGGCCCAGCCCTGCCGCACGCGCGGCCTGCTGCTCTTTGAGGTAGGGGCCAGGGTCACGTCCATAGCGGTAGGACCAGGCCAGGCCCTGCTGCACCATCCAGCGGCCGACATCGCGACCCTGCCAAAAAATTTGCGCGAGCTGCCGGCCGTAATCGTCTCGCCGCTGGATACGCAGCTCTACCCACTGGTCTTGCAGCAGATCCTGCAAGGCCTGCCGGGCAGCGACACCCCCGGCCTGACAGATCTCCGGGGCATCAATGCCGAGCAAGCGCACCGCGATCTGCTCGTGATGCCCGTCGGGACGCACGTACACGGTGTCGCCATCGGCCACATAGCGCACGACGCCGCCAAGCAGCTGCGTTACGTCGGAGGCCAGAGCCATCTGGCAACTCAGCGAGCCCACCACCGCCCAGGCCAGCGACCAGCCTCTGCAACGCCGCGACCCCAGCAGCCCCCAGATGCGCCTGTATCGGTCCATCAACAGGCTTTCAGGCGCTGAGGATCCAGCCCTCAAGCGGATCGAGCCCCGGCGGCAGGCCATAACACGGGTGTCCTTGCTCATGCTGCGCCTGCGCCCAGGCCGCCTGCACCAGACACAACACCGCATCGATGCTGTCGCCGCTCGCATCGTCCACCAAGGCATCGCGCTGGGCATGGCTGAGCCTGATGCGCAGGCCCAAGCGGGTCTGTCCATTCTCCAGCGCGGTGAGAATGTCCTTGCGCGCAATCAAACGATCGTCGGTCTGCTTGGACTTGTCGTCGCTCTTGTAACTGCGACGCTGACCCTCGGGACCCAGCAGCTCGCGCGCCAGCAGGCCCGGGTAGGCCTCCAGCCCCACCCGCAACACCGCACCCCCCGGGGCGGGTGCGCCAGGCTGGTAGAGGCCCGGCAGGCTGATACCGGCCTCGATCAGCGGCGGCACGCCCGCATGCATCATGAAGGCCACGGGCGGATTGACCCACTTCATGGAAGGGCTCGATCCTGCAGGACGATCCGTGGCACGGTGCGCAAACTTGCCACCGGCGGGACGGGCATCACAAAACGCAGCAAATGCCTGGCGGATGTCAGCGCGGCTCAGACCGGCGTAGTGGCGCATGCAAGCGAGCCACTGCAGCGGCCAACCCAGGTGCTCGACCAACTCGCGCGGCAGGCCAAAGGGGAAATCGAATCCGCAGACCCAGGCTCGGTCTGCAGCCAGCCAGTTGGCATAGGCCTGCAAGGTCGCCAAGGATTCCAAAGCCGTCAATTGCACCCGGCCGCGCTCGAGGCGGCCAGTGGCCATGACGATAGGCTTGCGCGAACTGGGGCGGCTGGAAAAATCGCAGCCCGCCAGCAGTACGCTCATCTCCGGGCTCGGACGTGCTGAGAGGAAGAGTGGGCCGCCTCAGGCCCGCCCCATGATGGAGGCGGTGGCCATGAGCTCCTGCAGCAAGGCCAGCGCCACACGGCCGGAGATGGCGTAGGGATCCAGCTCGGGGCGCTCGCAATACTTGAGCACGATGGAGGCATTGAGTTTGGCCAGATTGACCTGACCCATGGTCCAGCCGCCAAAGCTGCGCTCGGTGATCTCTTCATAGCTGAGCAGCACCACATCCTTGTGACGGGCGTCGCGCAGGATATGTCCGTAGAGTTCGTTGACCGGGGATCGGCCGCCTTCGAGGGCCTGCAGAAAGACGCCGCTGCCATGGCAGAGGATGCCGGTGATGCCAAAGGCGGGATTGTGCTGGCGCGATTGAGAAAGAATAGCCTCAGTCGTTTCGGAATGGGGATCGGCCGCGCGGCTGGCGTAGATCAGACGAACCAACATGATGAAGATGCCCTGTGAGTTAGCAGACCGACGCGGACAGCCGCGTCATTCAGAGGTTTTCTTGGGAATCAAGGACAGGAATTCGCGGCGCAGGTTCGAGTCCTTCAGAAACACGCCACGCATAACGGAATTGATCATCTTGCTGTCGAGGTCTTTGACGCCGCGCCAGCCCATGCAGAAATGGGTGGCCTCCATGACGATGGCCAGACCATCGGGTTGGGTCTTCTCCTGGATCAGATCCGCGAGCTGCACCACCGCCTCCTCCTGGATCTGCGGCCGGCCCATCACCCATTCGGCCAGACGGGCGTACTTGGACAGCCCGATCACGTTGGTGCGCTCGTTGGGCATGATGCCGATCCACACCTGCCCGATGACCGGACAGAAATGGTGCGAGCAGGCACTGCGCACCCTGATCGGGCCGACGATCATCAGCTCATTGAGATGCTCGGCATTGGGGAACTCGGTGATGGCCGGCGCCTTGACATAGCGACCCTTGAACACCTCCTGGATGTACATCTTGGCCACCCGACGTGCGGTGTCCTGGGTGTTGTGGTCGTTTTCGGTGTCGATGACCAAACTCTGCAGCACGCCCCGCATCTTGAGTTCGACCTCGTCGAGCAGTTGCTCAAGCTCGCCGGGCTCAATGAAGTCCGCAATGTTGTCATTGGCGTTGAAGCGCCGACGCGCCGACACGATGCGCTCGCGAATCTTGACCGACAGGGGGGGCCCCTGTTCGGATGCGTGACCGGGAGATGCGCTGGGGGAAGATTTCATAAGCATCGGCAATGTTAACAAGCTTTGGTGTCAACCGGCGCTTTACACCCGGACGCCCCGGGGGCCACGGCCACGGCGCGTCTCAGTCCTGCGAGGCCACCTGCAACAAGGCCTGCAGATCGGCCAGCGTGCCACACTCATGCAGGGGCTTGTCGGTGCGCAGCCGACTGATGCGCGGAAAACGCAGGGCCACGCCGCTCTTGTGACGACTGCTGCGCATGATGCCTTCGAAAGCTAGCTCAAAGACCAGGCTGGGCCGCACGCTGCGCACAGGACCGAACTTGTCGACGGTTGAACGCGAGACGATGGCATCGACCTGCCGCATCTCCTCGTCGCTGAGGCCGGAATACGCCTTGGCGAAAGCCACCAGTTGCAGCGGCTGTTCGGCCAGAGGCCGGTCCGGCTGCACCGGCAGCGGCTCGCGGCGGGCGATCGCCTCTGCCACCGCCTGGGCTTCCTCTGCACTGGCGGGAGGCCGGTTCCAGACGCCGAAGGTGTAGTCACTGTAGAGCAAGGCGCGTCGACCGTGCCCAGCCTGGGCATAAATGAGCACGCCATCGACCACCCAAGGCTGGCTTTTCCATTTGAACCACAGGCCCTCGCTGCGGGTACGCCCAATCCCGTATCGGGAATCCAGATGCTTGAGCATCAGGCCCTCCACACCCTGCTCGCGGGCTTGCTGGCGCTTTCGCTCCAGCGCCTCCCAGTCGGGTTCGGACAACACGCTGGAGGTCAGCAGGGTCTGCCCGTGCAGCAAGACCTGCAAGCGCGCCCGTCGTTCACGCAGGGGCAAGGCCCTGAGGTCGCAGCCACGCTCTTCCAGCAGGTCGTAGGCCAAGAACACCACTGGCAAGCGAGCCATCAGGCGGGCCGCCGGCCGCTTGCGCCCCAGGCGCTGCTGCAACTCCGAGAAGGCAGCGGGACGCCCATCGCGCCAGACCAGCAGCTCGCCGTCGAGCACCGTCCCCGGCGGCAAACTCATGGTGCTGGCCAGCACCTCAGGAAAGGCCTCATTGAGCAACTCCTCGCCTCGCGACCACAGCCAAACGGCCTCACCGCGCCGCACCAGCTGGGCGCGCACGCCGTCATATTTCCATTCGACCTGCCAGTTGGACACAGGGCCCAGGTCTTCACCGGTGTAGGACTGCGCCAGGAAGAAGGGATAGGGGCGTCCGTCCTGAACCTGAGGCGCGTCAGCCGCCAGCAGTGCGGCATAGGCCTGGGCATTGGGGCGATTGGTCGCATCGGTGTAACCCATCATGCGCTGAGCCATCACGCCCGCAGGCAAGCCAGCATGCTCGGCCAGGGCGCGCTGCACCATCTGTCGGCTCACGCCGACGCGGAATCCGCCTCCCACCAGCTTGACCCACAGAAACACACCGCGTCGATCCAGCACCTGCCATTGCGCCAGAATTTCACGGCGCTGGGCGGTCTCCTCCAGATCGCGCAGCGGCAGCATGCGTTGCTCGATCCATACTGCCAGCGAGGTGTCATCGGGTTGTCCGGCATCGGGCAGCAGATAGGCCACGGTCTCAGCCAGGTCGCCCACCGATTGGTAGCTGGCCTCAAACAGCCAAGAGGGCAAGGCCGCCCGCTCGGCCGCCAGCTCCCTGATCAGGGCGGTGCGTACCAGCCGGCGTGGCCTGCCGCCGGCCAGGACGTACACCGCCCAGGCCGCATCGGCTGCATCGGCCTGCGCCAAATACTGCTTGAGCGCCTGCAGCTTCATCGCGCTGGAGGCACTGGCATCGAGTTCGGCGTAGAGAGCCGCGAAAGCCTTCATGACGGTTGAGGCATCAGCACAGACTGCTCCGACAGGGTCTGCAGATCCTGCGCCTCATGCGAAGGCCCGTATTCCGTCTCGAATGACTCCGCCTGCAAGCCCTGTTCACAAAGATACCGCACCATCACATCCACACTGCCGTGGGTCACGATGACCCGGCGCGCGCCGGTGGCTGCGATGGCAGCGTGCAGCCCGGGCCAGTCGGCATGGTCGCTCAGAGCAAAGCCAGTGTCCCAGCCAGCGCGGCGCCGGGCGCCGCGCAGCTGCATCCAGCCACTGGCAAAGGCGGTAGACGTATCGCCCAGGCGCCGCAACAAGGCCGGCGTGGCCGCCTGGGGGGGCATGAGCACCAGTGAGGTGCCCCATCCGGCCTGCCGGGCACGCGCCGCACTTGTCCATCGCGACAGCGGCAAGGTCTCGGGCAGGTCCACACCGGCGCAGCGATACACCTGATTGAGCGCCTCAACCGAAGGGTGCACCAAGATCGGCGCCAGCTGCCGATCGAGACCGGACAGCAAGCGCTGGGCCTTGCCAAAGCTGTAGCCCAGCAAGACGCTGACCTGTCCTCGGGCTGCGTTGGCCGCCCACCAGCGATTGATGTCGGCAAAAACAGCCGCATCCTCAGCCCAGCGGTAAATGGGCAGCCCAAAGGTCGACTCTGTGATGAAGACATCGCAGCGCACCGGCTCAAAAGGGCTGCAGGTGCGGTCAGGAGCCACCTTGTAATCCCCACTGGCTACCCAGACTTGATTGCCGTGCTCCAGGCGCACCTGCGCCGAGCCGAGAACATGGCCGGCCGGGTGCAAGGAGATCTTCACGCCCCGGTGCTCAATCTGCTCGCCATAGTCCAGGCCCTGCAGCGTGATATCCCCCAATCGGGCCCGCATCACGCCCGCAGCACTGTGGGCAGCCAGATAGTGACCATGCCCGCGCCGGGCGTGGTCGGCGTGGGCATGGGTGATCACCGCCCGATCCACCGGGCGCCAGGGATCGATGTAGAAGTCGCCTGGCGGGCAGTACAGACCCTGCGGGCGGCGAACGATCAGATCAGCGCTGTGGCTCATGGGACATCATCCTGCGGGCGGGTGCGGGCCGCCCCTCAATACCGATGACCGGTCAGGAACAAGGCCATGCGCATCAAGGCATAGGCCAGCTTGTTCATGAGGCGCTCGCGCCAAGGGGTGCGGCTGTAGTCCTCCAGTTTCACCTGACGGCCGGGTCCGGCAATGGCGCGCTCGAGCCGCTGCCTCAGATGGGCCGCGAAGGTCTCATCTTCGATCACCACATTGGCCTCGCGCGCCAGCAACAAGCTCAAGGGGTCGAGATTGGAAGAGCCCACCGTGCTCCAGCGTCCGTCGACCACTGCAACCTTGGCATGCAGAAAGCTGGTGCTGTACTCGTGCACCTCAACCCCGGCCTGCAACAGATCAAGATAAACCGAACGGGCCGCGTGGTACTGCATGAAGTATTCGTAACGGCCCTGCAGCAGCAGGCGCACCTTGACGCCTCGTCGGGCCGCCTGAATCAGAGCGCGTCGCAGCCGACCGCCCGGCAGGAAATAGGCATTGGAAATCAGCACTTCCCGGCGTGCCTGTCCGATGGCCTTGCGGTAGGCGCGCTCAATGCTGTTGCGAAAGCGCAAATTGTCACGCAGCAGCAATTGAGCGCGAGTCGCCCCGCGGGACCGAGGCCAGATGACGCCCTGGCGTTGTACCGCCTCACGCCAGGTCTCCCAGGCTTGACCGAGCTGGCGCTCACGCACGCTTTGTCCGACCTGCACCCGGGTCCACAACAGGCTCATGGCCTGCGCCGCTCTCTCAGCCACCTCGCCCTCAACCCGAACCGTGAAATCGAAACGCGGTGCCTGTAACGAGCCATGGTTGGGATCGTAGAGATCATCGAGGACATTGATACCGCCACAAAACAGGACCTGCCCATCGATCACACACAGCTTGCGATGCAGGCGGCGCCAGTAAGCGGGGGCCAACAGCAGCCTCACCGAGGACCATAAACGCCCGAGGGGGGCAAACACGCGGTACTGCACACCGGCGGCCTGCCAGCGCCGCAACCAAGACTCGTGCAGCTCGGGGGTACCCACCCCGTCGACCAGTACCTGCACCTCGATGCCCCGCCGGGCGGCACGCTCGATGGCCTGTGCCACCAGGGTACCGGCGCCATAGACATCAAAAATATAGGTCTCCAGCTGCACCGTTTGTCGTGCGGAGTCCAAGGCCTGAATCAGCGCTGGAAAAAATTCCTCACCGCTCTGCAGCAGACGATAGGACGCCTGCCCAGCAATCGGCGGCGTCACAGGAGAGGCGGGGTCATTGAGCACGTCATCGGAAGTCAGGATAGACCAGGAAAGATTGTGCCTACCCCGGCCTCATCCTGCACCGCGCCGGGCTCATTTGGGTAACTGAAAGAAGCGAGGCAGCAACAGCAGGGCCTCGGCGTTTGAAGGCGAAAAACAAACATCCGCCGCCTCGCGCCAGCCCAGCCACTGCCAATCGCGATGCTCATCGGGCGAGAGCACCACGGACTGCGTCCTCGGGACGCACAGACTCATCACATGCTCAGTGTTGTGCATCACCCCGGGCGCGTAGCGGTGGCGCCAGGCCGGATAAATCTCGTAGGTGTTGGTGATCTGCCAGTCCAACAGATCTTGCGGCCGCGCCTCAATACCGGTTTCTTCACGCACCTCCCGCACCGCGGTGTGCAAGAGATCGGCATCACGGGCTTCACGAGAACCAGTGACGCACTGCCAGAAGCCCGGCTGCTGGGCTCGCTCGATCAGCAACACCTGGCCCTCAGGTGTGTGAATGATCACCAGCACCGACACCGGCTGTTTGTAGGCCATGGTCCGATCTGTTTGCCTCGGGCGCTCGCGGGTCCAGCCCTCAAGCAGCCGCTCAGGAGCGGTGTAGATCAGGCGGGCTGGGGATTGCGCAAACGAATATGCAGCTCGCGCAACTGCTTTTCATCGACCGGGCTGGGCGCGTGAGTGAGCAGGCACTGCGCACGCTGAGTCTTCGGGAAGGCAATCACATCCCGAATGGACTCGGCCCCGGTCATCAGCGTGACCAGACGGTCCAGACCGAAGGCCAGGCCGCCGTGCGGCGGAGCACCGTACTGCAGTGCCTCGAGCAGGAATCCAAACTTCAGCTGCGCTTCCTCGGGGCCGATCTTGAGCGCATTGAACACCTTGCTCTGCACATCGGCGCGATGAATACGGACCGAGCCACCACCAAGCTCCCAACCGTTGAGCACCATGTCGTAGGCTTTGGCCACGCAGCGTCCGGGGTCGGTGTCCATCCAGTCCTCATGACCGTCCTTGGGTGCAGTAAACGGGTGGTGGACGGCGCTCCAGCGCTGGGCCTCCTCGTCAAACTCGAACATCGGAAAGTCAACCACCCACAGCGGCCGCCAGCCTGCCTCAAAGAGACCTGCCTTGCGGCCAAACTCGCTATGACCGACCTTCAGCCGCAAGGCGCCGATGCTGTCGTTGACGATCTTGGCCTTATCCGCACCAAAGAAAATCAGGTCACCGTCGCAAGCGCCGGTGCGCTTGAGAATCTCGTTGATGGCCGCATCATGGAGGTTCTTGACGATAGGACTTTGCAGACCCTCACGGCCTTTGCCCACCTCATTGACCTTGATCCAGGCCAGGCCCTTGGCCCCATAGATCTTGACAAATTCGGTGTAAGCATCGATCTCGCCGCGGCTGAGTTCAGCTCCACCCGGAACCCTCAAAGCCACCACCCGACCGCCCGGAGTGGTTGCCGGTCCACTGAAGACCTTGAAATCAACATCCTTCATCACATCGGTGAGCTCTGTGAATTCAAGCTTGACACGCAGGTCCGGCTTGTCCGATCCAAAGCGGGCCATGGCCTCAGCAAATGCCATCACCGGAAAGCGCCCCAAATCCACCTTCATGACCGCGGCGAAGATGTCACGAATCATGCGCTCGAACAGATCGCGGATATCCTGCTCGGCCATGAAAGAAGTCTCGATATCGATCTGCGTAAATTCCGGTTGTCGGTCGGCACGCAGGTCTTCATCACGAAAGCACTTGGTGATCTGGTAGTAACGATCAAAGCCGGCCACCATGAGCAGCTGCTTGAACAGCTGGGGAGATTGCGGCAAGGCAAAAAACTGCCCGTCGTTAACGCGACTGGGCACCAAGTAATCACGCGCCCCCTCCGGAGTGCTCTTGGTGAGCATGGGCGTTTCGATGTCAACAAAGCCATGCGCGTCGAGAAATTGGCGGGTCTGCATCGCCACCCGGTATCGCAGCATGAGGTTGTTTTGCATGTAGGGCCGACGCAGATCGAGCACGCGGTGCGTCAGGCGCGTGGTCTCCGACAGGTTGTCATCGTCGAGCTGGAAAGGCGGTGTGACACTGGGATTGAGCACCACCAGCTCATGGCACAGCACCTCCACTTTGCCACTGCGCAGGCTCTCGTTTTCAGTACCGCCAGGGCGCTGACGGACCACACCCTTGACCTGAACGCAAAACTCATTGCGCAGGCCCTCGGCGGTCTTGAACATCTGCTCGCGGTCCGGATCGCACACGACCTGCACATAGCCCTCGCGATCGCGCAGGTCGACAAAAATCACGCCCCCGTGGTCGCGGCGCCGATTGACCCAGCCGCACAGGCTAACGGTTTGGCCAAGCAAAGCCTCGGTCACCAGACCGCAGTAGTGGGATCGCATCTGAGAAGCGCTGGAATCCTTGGACATATTCACTCGCAAAAAATAGACGCCGGTCACACAGGCCGGTCAGTTAAGGAGATTACTTGGATGGGTTCGAATTAGAGCCAGGCACCACCACGCCCATGGAAATCACATAGGTCAGCGCCTCGTCGACTGTCATGTCCAGCTCGATGCAGTCCGACCGCTTGAGCATGACGAAATACCCTCCGGTGGGATTGGGGGTGGTGGGTACGTAGACCGACAGGTAGTCATCGGCCAGATGACGCGATACATCGCCGCCCGGCGTGCCCGTGAGAAAGGCAATGGTCCAGACACCCGGACGCGGCCACTGCACCAGCAGTGCCTTGCGAAAGGCGTTGCCCTTCTCTGAGAAGAGAGTGTCGGAGACCTTCTTGACGCTGGAATAGATGGACCGAACGATGGGGATACGGCCGAGCAGCGAATCCCACCAGGACATCAGCCGCCGACCCACGAAGTTGCTGGTGACCGCACCAATGACCAACACGATCGCAAGGGCCAGAAGGACGCCAAAACCCGGGATGTGCATGCCCAAGAGGCGATCGGGGTGCCAATGCTCAGGCAGGATCTGCAGCGTCTGGTCCAGCGTGCCGATGATCCAGTTGAGCACCCAGATGGTGATCATCAGCGGCAGCAAGACCAGCAGGCCCGCCAGCAGCCACCGACGCAGGGCAGACATCATGCTTGGGCCTTCGTCACTGCGGGAGCGGGGGCGGCAGCAGCGGGTGCGGGCGCGGGAGCCGGCGACTGAGCGGCAGGACTGCCGCTGCTCGCGCCCTCAGTTGCTGCGGGCTTGTCCTTGGACTCGGTCGACGAATCCGACTTGTCGCCGGCTGCGGTCGAGCCGCCCCGAAAATCGGTGACGTACCAACCAGAGCCCTTGAGCTGAAAACCGGCCGCCGTCACCTGTTTGGAGAAAGTGGCTGCACCACACTGCGGACAGGCCGTCAGCGGCGCATCGGAGATCTTTTGCAGGACATCCTTGGAATGCCCGCAGCTGTCGCATTTGTAGGCGTAAATCGGCATGTCGAAAGCAGGTGATTAAGTTGGCCCGGCGAATCGGCCGGGACCGTCAGCCAAAGAAGAAACCGGCTATAGCAGGGTCTGCTCGGTCAGAAAACCGGCGCTTGGAGCGAAACAACCTTTCATTATAGGCAGCAGGCCCGTTTTGCGGAGCCCGGCCCCGCCAGCCCGATCCGACTTAGAAGGTGCCGGAGACCTGGACCAGCACCATGGTCAGCAGACCGATCAAAAAGCCCACCGCCCCGTAAAGCAGGGCCTGCAACAAGCGATTGGTGCGCCGCTGCTCGGCCAGCAAATCCTCCATGCCGCGCACCGAGGTCGAGGCCGGACGCGAGAGGTACTGGTGCATCAGACGCGGCAAGGCCGGCAGCAACTTGGCATAGAGAGGCGCCTCGGCCTTGAGCTGGGCCCAGAGTCGGGCGGGCCCGACCTGCTCAACCATCCACTTCTCCAAAAAAGGCTTGGCAGTAGTCCACAGGTCCAAGTCGGGATCCAGGTCGCGTCCGAGCCCTTCGATATTGAGCAAGGTTTTCTGGAGCAGGACCAGCTGCGGCTGGATCTCGACATGAAATCGCCTGGAGGTCTGAAAAAGACGCATCAAAACCAGACCCAGGGAGATTTCCTTGAGGGGCCGATCAAAATAGGGCTCACAAACCGCTCGGATAGCGGCCTCCAGCGCGTCAACCCGGGTGCTGGCCGGCACCCAGCCGGACTCAAGATGCAACTCGGCCACCCGCTTGTAGTCACGCCGAAAAAAGGCGGTGAAATTCTGGGCCAGATACTCCTTGTCCACTTCGGTCAAAGTGCCCACGATGCCGAAATCGAGCGAGATGTAGCGACCAAAAGTGGCCGGCTCCAGGCTGACTTGAATGTTGCCGGGGTGCATGTCGGCATGAAAAAAACCATCCCGAAAGACCTGGGTAAAAAAGATGGTCACCCCATCGCGCGCCAACTTTTTGATGTCGACGCCCGCATCGCGCAGGCGTTGAACCTGATTGATCGGCACGCCCTTCATGCGCTCCATCACCAACACATCGGTGGTGGAAAAATCCCACAGCATCTCGGGGATGAGTACCAGATTCATCCCCTGCATGTTGCGACGCAGTTGGGCTGCGTTGGAGGCCTCGCGCAAGAGATCGAGTTCGTCGTGAAGGTAGGTGTCGAATTCAGCCACCACCTCGCGCGGCTTGAGCCGCCGACCGTCGGCCGAGAGTCGCTCAATCCAGCCGGCCATCATGTGCATCAGGGCCAGGTCCTTCTCAATGACCCCCAGCATGCCGGGGCGCAACACCTTGACCGCCACCTCGCGCCCGCCGTGCAGCGTGGCAAAGTGCACCTGTGCAATCGAAGCACTGGCGACCGGCTGGTGTTCAAAGTGCACGAACAACTCAGAGAGGGTCCGACCCAGCGAGCCTTCGATGATCTTCACCGCCCGGTCCGAATCGAAGGGAGGTACCCGATCCTGCAGGCGGGCCAGCTGATCGGCCACATCAGCCGGCAGCAAGTCACGCCGGGTCGAGAGAACCTGACCGAACTTGACGAAGATAGGACCCAAGCTCTCCAGCGCCAGACGCAAGCGCTCACCCCGCGGTGCGCGCAGGTTGCGCCCGATGGACACAATGCGCGTCAGCCGACGCAGGCCCGGGCTTTCGAAGCTCGATAGAAAAAGCTCATCCAGGCCGTAACGCAAAACGGTCCAGGCAATAAAGAGTCCGCGCAGCAGCCGACTCATGCGCCGGCCCCAAGTCCTTGGGCATCAGAGCGTGGTGGCGATCGCTGGGCGAAGGCCCGCAGCGCCTGTAGCAACCGTCGGGCCGCCTCAGCCAGGGTGTGAGCGGGCACATCGCCGAGCAGTCGGGCCAAATCCTCTTCTACATCCCAGCGCAGGTTCTCAGCCAGCCAGGCCACCTCGGCAGCCAACTGCACATCGCCCTCAATCTGCACGGGCGGGCGTTGACCCTCCAGGACCTGCCGGGCCACCTGTCCGGGCGTCTGGCCATCGAGCGAGATCACCAGATCCGGCGTCTGATCTTCACCGCACACCTCAAGCAAACCCGCCGCGGTGATGCGCCAGCACAGCCTTAAGTTCCCCCAACGCCAATGAATCACACCCGATCGGCGCCGAGCCAAGCGAGCCTGAGCCTGCGGCTCCTGCATCAACACATGATTGATCAGCAGCACCAAGCGCACACGCAACTCGTCGGCCAGCCACTGGGGCGGCTCGAGCCGGCTCAGGCCGACCTGCATCAAGGATTGCAGCAACACAAAAGGGGACTGGGAACTCATGCCCCGATTTTGACGGATAAAAGAAGAGCCGCCCGAACCCTCGCCTTCAGGCGAGCGATGGGGCGGCTGCTGGGGCAGGAAGGCCGGCACCTCCTGGACCGGCCCGGACCGGGCCCGCCCTGGCATCGGGCAGGCCCTGCGCTGCCTTACTGCAGGGCCTGGACGCCGGCGACCAGCCAGCCCCCCGCCCGGTGACGAGGCTTGGTCATGTTCCAGACCTCGCGGAAGGGGCTGGGGCCTGCCGACTGGTCCTCACGGATCATGCCGGAGAACTCAACGCTGGCCATGTAGACGTCCTCGAGTTCCTCGATCCCGAGCAGCTTGGCATCGAGAGACAGGACCTCGGTGAAATTGTTCACGCCGCCGGTGTGGCTTTCGCGCTCGGCCAACTGAGCCTGAATCTGTACCAGCATCTCGTCGGTCATCATGGCGCGCAGAGCCGGGATGTCCGAACGATCCCAAGCGCCCTGCAAAGAGACAAAATTAGACTTGGCAGCGTCCAGAAAACCGGCCACGTCGAAATCGGCAGGGATCCCCCAGGAAGTCGACTGGGAACCTGCCAGCGCCGAACCGATCATCGAACCAGAAGTGGCAGCCGGCGCAGACGCATCGAAATTCGCGTTTTGACGTTCCCACGGGCGAGCCGAGGCATCATTGCCCACATTCTGAGGGCTGTACTGAGGCACCGAGGGAGCGCCCGCCCCCTGCATGGCAAAGGGGGAAGAGGACGCGCCCTGGCGGCCGCTGCGCAACTTGCGCAACACCAGACCGACCACCACCATCACGGCCAGAGCCAGCAGCATGAACATGAGGAACTGCGCCAGACCCTCGCCAAAGCCCAAGCTGTGCGCCAACCATGCCAATCCCAGGCCAGCGGCCAAACCACCGAGCATTGCGCCCCATGGCTTCTTTTGCGCGGCCGCAGCGGCCGGAGCGGCGGCCTGCTGAGCCGGTGCAGCCGGAGTGGCCTGCTGGGCGGGGGCCGCATCGCGCTTGGTGACGTTGGAGGACTGCTTGCCCACAGACTGGCCTCCACCCAGGCGCTTCTTGGCCTGTGCGTCGAAAGAAACAAAGGCGGTTGTGACGGTCAGGATACCGGCCAACAAGGCAGACCAGACTTTCATGGTGAGCTTCCTCTCAAGAAAAAAATTGGGTCAGGAACTGAAGTCAAAACTCGGCTCTCGACCCGCTGATTGTTTCAACACTTGATTGCAACATGCAAGGCAACCACACCGCCAGTAAGGTTGTGATAGTCCACATGGCCGAAACCGCCTTGTTGCATCAGGGTCTTCAGGGCTTGCTGATCCGGGTGCATCCGAATGGACTCGGCCAGATAACGGTAGCTCGCCTCGTCGCCCGCCACCCAGCGGCCCAGCCGAGGCAGCACCTCGAATGAATACCAGTCATAGGCCTTGCGCAGCGGCTGAGCAACCGTGGAGAACTCCAGCACCAAAAGTTTGCCGCCGGGCTTGAGAACCCGGTTCATTTCGGCCAGGGCGCGATCCTTGTGGGTCATGTTGCGTAAACCAAACGCCACCGTCACCCGATCAAAGTGGGCGTCGGGAAAAGGCAATGCCTCGGCATCACAGACCAGGGTGGGCAGGGCCACGCCCGCGTCAATCAGACGGTTGCGCCCTTGCTCAAGCATGGCCGCGTTGATGTCCGTGTGGACCACCTGCCCGGTGGGGCCGACCTTGGGCGCAAATGCAAGAGCCAGATCTCCGGTGCCGCCGGCAATATCAAGCACGGACATACCAGGCCTGACGTCGGCCACCATCACGGTATAAGCCTTCCAAAGGCGATGCAGCCCGGCCGACATCAGGTCGTTCATCAGGTCGTAGCGCGAGGCCACCGAATCGAAAACGCCGCGCACGCGACGCGCCTTCTCGCGCTCATCGACGGTCTCGAAACCGAAATGTGTGGTGCTCATGAAGAGGCCCTTTCAGATGCAGCGCCCATGGGCATGTCGCGGTCCATGCCAGCGCCCTGCAAGCGCTCAAGGTAATCGGCCCAGAGGCGATCCTGGTCCCGTCCAAGATGGTAAAGGTAGGCCCAGGTAAAAAGCCCACTGTCATGCCCATCAGAAAACCGGGGCTTGACCGCATAGTTACCGACCGGCTCGACCTCCAGAATATCCACCTCACGCTTGCCGGTCTGCAGCACCTCCTGACCCGGCCCATGACCCTGAACCTCAGCCGAGGGAGAGTAAACGCGCAGCAGTTCAAACGGGAGACGGAAAGAGGCCCCGTCGGAAAACTCGACTTCGAGCAAGCGCGAGCGCCCGTGCAAGGTCAAGGCAGTGGGCCATGGGGTGTTGGACTCAAGACCGGCCATCGTCAAAATCCATGCGCGAGCTTTTCATCATGGGGTGACCGGTCTTCAGACCAGCACGCGCTCGATGCCACCACGATTGGCCGCCTCGACATAGGCGGGCATCCAGTCGGGTCCGAGGATTTGCTGCGCCATCTCCACCACGATGTAGTCGGCCTCCAGCAAGCCGTTGTTCAGGTCATTGCCATAGCGCGACAAACCCTGGAGACAGCTCGGACAGCTGGTGAGGATCTTGACCGGGGCTTGGGCAGAAATGGCGCCGCTGTCTCGCAAAGCGGCCTCCCCTTTGCGCAGTTCTTCTTCCTTGCGAAAACGCACCTGCGTCGAGATGTCAGGCCGCGTGACACCTAGCGTGCCTGACTCACCGCAACAGCGTTCACTCTTGAGCACGTTAGGGCCGACAAGCGCCTTGACGGTCTTCATCGGCTCTTGCTGCTTCATCGGGCTGTGGCAGGGGTCGTGATACAGATAGCCCTGACCGCTTTGCAGCGTGATCCCCTTCTCGAGCAGGTATTCGTGAATGTCAACGATGCGGCATCCCGGGAAGATTTTGTCGAACTCATAGCCCTGTAACTGGTCAAAACAAGTGCCGCAGCTCACCACGACTGTTTTGATGTCGAGGTAATTGAGCGTGTTGGCCACCCTGTGGAACAGCACCCGGTTGTCAGTGATGATTTTTTCAGCCTTGTCGAACTGACCGCTGCCCTTTTGCGGGTAGCCGCAGCACAGATAGCCCGGTGGCAACACCGTCTGCACCCCGGCATGCCAGAGCATGGCCTGCGTGGCCAGCCCCACCTGTGAGAACAGGCGCTCGGAGCCGCAACCCGGGAAATAAAAAACCGCCTCGGTCTCGCTGGAGGTGGTGGCCGGATTGCGGATGATGGGAACGTAGTCCCGGTCCTCGATGTCCAGCAGGGCCCGCGCCGTTTTCTTGGGCAGTCCACCGGGCATCTTCTTGTTGATGAAGTGAATGACTTGCTGCTTGATCGGCGAGGTGCCCACCGTCGCAGGCGGCTTGTCCGTCTGCTTGCGGGCAACCTTGGCAAGCAGGTCATGGGCCAGGCGCTGCACCTTGAACCCGACATCCACCATGGCACTGCGCATGAACTTGATGGTTTCAGGCTGGGTGGCGTTAAGAAAGAACATGGCGGCCGCGTTGCCGGGCCGGAAAGACTTCTGCCCCATCTTGCGCAGCAAATTGCGCATGTTCATGGACACTTCGCCGAAGTCGATATTGACCGGACAAGGCGAAAGACACTTGTGGCAGACGGTGCAGTGGTCGGCCACATCCTCGAACTCCTGCCAGTGCTTGATCGAAATGCCGCGGCGGGTTTGCTCCTCGTAGAGGAAGGCCTCCACCAACAGCGAGGTCGCCAGAATCTTGTTGCGCGGGCTGTACAGGAGATTGGCCCGCGGCACATGGGTGGCGCAAACCGGCTTGCACTTGCCGCAGCGCAGGCAGTCCTTGACCGAATCGGCAATGGCGCCGATGTCGGACTGCTGCATGATGAGCGATTCATGCCCCATCAGGCCGAAGCTAGGCGTATACGCATTGGTCAAGTCGGCCGGCAGCGCATCGTCACGCAAGAGCTTGCCCTTGTTGAAGCGGCCGTGCGGATCAATGCGCTTTTTGTAGTCGGCAAAAGGCGCCAACTCCTCGTCGCTGAGGAAATCGAGCTTGGTGATGCCAATGCCGTGCTCACCGGAGACCACACCGTCCAAGGAGCGCGCCAATTGCATGATGCGCGCCACCGCCTCGTGCGCGGTTTGCAGCATTTCATAGTCGTCGCTGTTGACCGGCAGATTGGTGTGCACATTGCCGTCGCCCGCATGCATGTGCAGGGCCGCCCAGACGCGCCCCTTGAGCACCCTTTGATGGATGGCCAAACATTCCTGAAGAATCGGCGCGAAGACCGCACCCGAGAAGATATCCTGCAAAGGCGCACGCAGCTGGGTCTTCCAGCTTGCGCGCAGGGTATGGTCCTGCAGCTGCGGGAACAGCGTTTGCACGTCGGCGAGCCACTGCGCCCACTGCTGGCGCACCTGACGCAAAAGGGCCAGGGCCTGCGCCACCCGCTCCTCCAGCAGTTCGGCCGGCGCCAGTTCGCCAGCCTCATCGGCCTTGCCCAGTGGCAGGCTGCCACGGGCCAGAAAGTCCTCGAGCTCATCGCAAAGTCGAATCTTGTTGCGCAGCGACAGCTCGATATTGATTCGCTCTATGCCGTCGGTGTATTGCGCCATGCGCGGCAGCGGAATCACCACATCCTCATTGATCTTGAAGGCATTGGTGTGCCGGCTGATGGCCGCTGTACGTTTGCGATCGAGCCAGAACTTCTTGCGCGCCTCGGCGCTGATCGCCACAAAACCTTCGCCACTGCGCGAATTGGCAATACGCACCACCTCGGAGGCAGCACGGGCCACCATGTCGGCGTCATCGCCGGCAATGTCCCCGATCAGCACCATCTTGGGCAAGCCACCCCGCTTGGCCTTGGTGGTGTAGCCCACCGCCTTGAGATAACGGTCATCGAGATGTTCCAAGCCAGCAAGAATGGCGCCCCCCCGGCGCTGCTCGGCAAACATGAAATCCTTGATCTCGACAATGCTGGGCACGGCCTCGCGCGCATGTCCGAAAAACTCCAGACACACCGTGCGGGTGTGCTCAGGCATGCGATGGACCACCCAGCGGGCGCTGGTGATCAGACCGTCACAACCTTCCTTCTGGATACCCGGCAGACCCGAAAGAAACTTGTCGGTGACGTCCTTGCCCAGGCCCTCCTTGCGAAAGGTCTTACCGGCAATGTCCAGCCGCTCTGTGCGCACCGGCGTACGGCCATCGGCTTCGAAATATCGCAGCTCAAAACTGGCCATCTCGGCGTCGTGAATCTTGCCCAGGTTGTGCCCCAGCCGCACCACCTCCAGCCAGCCGGCATCGGGTGTGACCATGCGCCAGGACGCCAGGTTGTCCAGGGCCGTGCCCCAGAGCACCGCCTTCTTGCCGCCCGCATTCATCGCGATATTGCCACCGATGCAGGAGGCTTCGGCCGAGGTCGGGTCGACGGCAAAAACAAAGCCGGCGCGCTCGGCCGCATCGGCCACGCGCTGCGTGACCACGCCGGCCTCGGTCCAGACGGTGGGCACAGG
>JBEIHE010000017.1:0-31326 GCA_040381515.1 Polaromonas sp. | reverse complement strand
TATGTGCGTGGAAACGACCGCACGCGAGGCGGCCGATCGGGGCTATCAGGTCACCTTGGTAGAAGACGGGTGCGGGACCACCTTTGAAGACTTGCATCAAGTGACGATGCGAAACTTCCAACGTCTTTTTGGGCGAGTGGCCAGCGCCGAACAGGTTCTGTTTGAACTGAGGGAGGCGACATGACGCGCAAGGTGCTGGTGATTGTGCCGTTTGCTATGTCGGCGGAGAACCTGGCGTTGCGTCAGGGTCAACTGCGGGGCATTGACTTGTCCCCCGAGTTGCAATTTGAATTCAGGCCCGTCAGGGCTGGTCCGGCCAATTATTCAAGCCACCATGACTTTGTGCTGGCCGATGCCGCCAATTTCGAGGCGGGCTGCCGTGCCCAGCAGGAGGGCTTTGCGGCGGTCTGCATCGACACCATGAGTGATTCGGGCGTCGCAGCACTGCGTTCGGTGCTTGATATCCCGGTCTTCGGTCCGGGCAAGGTGTCGATGTTGACCGCCTTGACGCTCGGTGAACGCTTCTCCATTCTCACGATGGCCAGCCGTTGGAAGCCGCTGTACAAGAAAGCGCTGGACGAGTTGGGCCTACACCACAAGTGTGCTTCGGTCCGTTCCATCGAGGTGCCCCCCGACAACCAGGCCCTGCTCTCGGGCAAGGAAGAGGACGTGTTTCCGCTCCTTGAAGAGGCGGCTCGCCGGGCGGTGGAGGAGGACGGCGCCGATGTCCTAATCCTCGGTTCAACCACCATGCACCAGAGCCATGCCTGGCTGAGTCGGCGCTTGGATGTGCCCATCGTCAATCCTGGTCCGTTGAGCTACAAGATGGCCGAGGCGGCTCTGGGGCTGGGCCTGAGTCACAGTCGACGGGCCTATCCTCGACCCATGCATCCGCGGCTCGACATGCTACAGGCCATGCTCGAGGCGGCCCAGCAGTCGCTGCGGCCCTAGATAGCCGAAAAGGCAGGAGCTGTTTTCATGCCCAAGTTGTTAACCGATGCACAGGTCCAGGCCTACGAGCGCGATGGCTTTGTGTTCCCCGTCGACGTGCTGCGACCTGAGGAAGTGCGCTCATGCCGAACAGAGCTGGAAGCCTGGGAGCGTGCGCGCGGCGCCTTGATCGACTTTCCTGAGAAATCGAAGAGCTATCTGCTCTTCGATTGGGCTGATCGTCTGGTTCACCATCCTCGGATCCTTGATGCGGTGGAGGACCTCATTGGTCCGGATATCCTGGTCTACCACTCGACCCTTTTTGTCAAGGAGGCGCAGACCCCTGCCTATGTCCGCTGGCATCAGGACAGTACTTACTTCTATCTGCATCCGCACCTCCACGTCACGGCCTGGGTGGCGCTTTCCGATGCCAGCATTGCCGCCGGTTGCATGCAGGCCTTGCCCGGCAGCCATCGCTGGGGCGCCTTCGAGCATGACGACAAGCCCGAGCCGATGAACATGATTCGGCGCGGTCAGGGAATCAGTGGTCGCTTCGATGATGCGCAAGGCCAATTCATGCCCGTCCAGGCTGGTCAGATGTCGCTGCACCATACCGATCTGGTGCATGCCTCGGCGGGTAACCACACCGACGACAGACGCCTGGGTTTTGCCATCAGTTACATCCCCGCCCATGTCAAGCCGGTCGGTGCGATTCGCCCCTCCGCTTTGTGTGTGCGGGGGCGCAGTCATGGCCATTTCGTGGAGGAGGAGCGCCTGCGGCAGCCCTTGTCTGAGCAGGCCCGAACCTGTCACAGTCAGGCTTTGGCCTTGTTTCGAAGTCTGCAGGACGCCGGCTTTTCGAGCCCTTTGGGGGAACCTGTAGGAGCCCATAGATGAACTCACTGGATCAAGTTCAGATGCAAGCGCTGGTGGAACGCTATTTCGCCGCGGTTGATGAGATGAACATGCAGGCCACTTTGGCCTGTTTTGTGCCCGACGCCCGATTTGTCATTGCCAATCACGAGGTTCAATACCAGGGCCGCGACACTGGCTTGCGCGGCATGTTTGAGCGGCTGCACGATCGTTACGCCAGCGTCTGGCATGGCGACTTTGACCACGTCATCGATGTGCCCCGCCAGCGTGTGGCCAGTCGCTTTCGCGTCGAAAATACAACCCATGCGGGTGAAAAGCTGCACAAGAACAACTGCAACTTCTTTGTCTTGCGTGAGGGGTTATTCGCGCAGGTCTACGTCTATATGAGCGGGGACAATTCCTTGCGCTGATCGCAACTAGCCGCTATTGCCGCACGAATGTCTTTAACGGGTCTGACACCAGACCGATGCAGCTCTCGGCTGGGGTAGGGGAGCTCGCCCGGTGCTGTCTCAGGTGGTCGCGGGCGGACGCGAGAGCAGGGCGAGCCAGCGCCGCAGGGGCACTTGCAGGCGTGCCAGACCCAAGGTGGCCTCAAGCAGTTCGTGGCTCTGCTGCCTGGACCAGATCCGTTCGGCCAGGTTCATGAATTTGCCTCGCAACTCCTCCCGGCTGTAGGGCGCAGCGTCATCGCCGCGGTTGACGCCGGCCTGCCCGATCCGCTCTTGTCCGGTCTTCAGGCGAATACTGACCCGAGCAGGCCGTTCCATCGGAAGCCTTGCGCTCATCTGCGGATCGTGGGTGAGATGTACCCTGCCTGCCAATTCCAGAACCCGAGGGTCGCGCACCGCCTCCCAGGTAAAGCTCTCCAGCGCGCTGGATCCATTGACGATTCGGGTGGCCACCGCGAAAGGGACCGAGAATTTGGCGGCCAGAGTGTTGGTTGGCGCGGGGTCATCGAGCTCGGCGGCCAGATGGTAGGTCTGCACCTCGATCCGATCGATCTGATCGGCGCTGGGCAAGCCATCGCGCGCAGCCAATTCATTGATTGCGTCGAGGGTGCCGTGGTTGTACCGACAGCAGGAATGCAACTTGAAATAGTTGTGCATCAGGTGCCAGTCCTGCCCCAGATCCCGAATCACTTCCTCTGGCCTGAACTGTTCCGAAATGATCTGTCCCAAAAGGGAGCTTGGCCCATCGCGTTCGCCGGTGAAGCCGCATTCGACCAGATCGATGGCCAGAAGTCCGTTGCGGTTGCTCAGCCCGGCATAGGTGTTGCGAACCAGGCCGCCTTCGAGCATGGTCTTTTTGGAGGTGGCAGTGGTCAGTGAGGAGGCGATGTTGAGCGCCTCGCGTACCGCGCTGGCACTGAAGTGCGCGATTCGGGCGCAGGCGGCAGCGGCACCCAAGGTGCCCCAGGTGCCGTGTGGATGCATGGCGCCACGCAGTTGTGAAGCGGCGCCGAACCGTGAGCCCACTTCGTAGCCAGCGACGAGTCCGGCCAGCAGATCCTCGGCGCTGGCCTCGCGCTCTTCAGCCAGCGCGATCGCCGCTGCGACGACATGCACTGCCGGGTGGCCGCGCGAGAAGCGATTGCCTTCATCCATTTCGAGAAAGGTCCCCGCAGTGCCATTGATGAAGGCGGCGGTCTCGCAGGTACCGCGCCGCCCCAGGCCGATCAGGGTGGCCGATTCGCTGCGACTTTGACGCGAGGCCAGAGCCTTGAGTTCGGGTTCGGCCGACCCGGCTGCTGTGGCGGCCACAGTGTCGGCCAGGATCCAGCCCACCTGATCCTGGACTTGCTCATTGAGTTGGCTGTAGTCCATTTCTGCAGTGAATTGGCTGAGTCGGTCGAGGTAGTGCATCAGGTGTTCCACGTCATGATTCAGAAGATTTCTTGTGCCGCACAGCTCGCATAAAGGCGATCGGCCGTGGTGATTTGGGCGTCCGTGTGCCGCAGGTCGGTCAGCAGTCGTCGTAAATGGCTGATGCGGCTTGGCATGCCCCAGACCCAGGGGTGCAAGCCCAAGCCCATCACCGCGCATCGCTGTTGATCCCGGCATTCCTGGCTCATGCGTTTGACGGCGTCTCGGATCTGCTGGGCCTGCTCGGCCGGCTCGAGGTGGCGCAGCCACTGAGTCTGAACGTCATCCCACTCGCTGGACAAGGGCAGGGCCAGCAGGCGGCGACCAGACTGGCCGGCGGGCGACATCCAATAGGGCTGGTCGTCGTTGCCCCAGTCCAGGGTGTATTGCAGCCCCGCATCGGCCAGCAGGGCATGGGTGTGGACGCTGGTTCCCCAGTCCTGGCTGATCCAGCCGCGCGGAGGCTGCCCGGCGTAGTGCGTGATCGAGGCGATAGAGGATTCAATCTGTTGGCGCTGCTCTTCAAGGGGCATGTTCGCATGCATCATGCGCGTGGCAGCTAAACCGTGACCCAGCCAATCGGCACCGGCTTGGCGCAGACGCTGCAAAACGGCAGGAATACGTGGCAGGACCAGACTGTTGGCGGCCACCACCGGCGTGATGCCGGTTTGCTGCAGAGCCTCAAGGAGCCGGAAAACGCCCACCCTCAGACCATATTCGCGCTGAGACCAACTTCGGTAGTCGGGATTGAAGCTGCCGAACTCTCCGACAAAGCGTGGGTCGCGCAGACTGCCTTGGGGCGCCTCGAAATCCCAATGCTCCAGGTACAGCACCACGAACAGGTGCAGGCCGGCGGGCAGGAGATTTTGCGTTCTCCGGGGCAGGGCACTGTAGCCATAGTGGGCATGGTCCATAGGACCCGCATCATAGGCGGCCAGAGCCCCGTCCGGAGGGCCAATAACCCTTCGGGAATACGCCGCTTGACTTGTTGCCGCCGACCCTGCACAGTATGCCCCATTGTTCTATCAATAGAACAATGCCCTCTTTGTTTTGTCTCATCCCTTCTTCGAGGATATCCCATGACGTCTCAAGCTCGCGTCTCCCGTCGTTTGGTCCTGCAGGCCGGTGCGGCCGCTTCTGCGCTCGGCGCACCCGGTCTTTTGTTGGCCCAGGCTCGTCCGATCAAGATTGGTCTGGTGCATCCGGTCAGCGGCGGTCTGGCCTACAGCGGCGGACAAGGTCGTTTGGGCTGCCAGTTGGCCATTGACGAAATCAACGCGGCAGGCGGTATCAAGTCGATGGGAGGAGCTCGTCTGGAGGCTGCTTTGGGCGATTCGCAGTCGCGCCCTGAGGTCGGCGTGTCTGAGGTCGAGCGCCTGCATCAGGAGGGTGTCTCCGCCTACGTGGGCTGCTTCTCCAGTGCCATCGCGCTGCCGGCCACCCAAGCGGCTGCCAAGTACAACACGCCCTTCATGATTGACGTCGGCGTGTCTGACAACATCGTCAACCGCGGTCTCAAGAACGTGTTTCGCTTGGCCCCTGGTTTTGGCAAATGCGTCGACGATGCGATCGAGGGTCTGGGTCAGGTCAACAAGGCCGCCGGTGGCATTGCCAAAAAGGCGGTGCTGGTTCACGAAGAGTCCGAATTCGGTACCGGCACGGCAAGGCTGTTGGCCGGCAAGCTCCCGAGCATCGGTATTGAGGTGGCTGAGGTCATCAAGCACGCCAACCCGACCCGGGACTTCTCCAATGTGGCGCTGCGCATCCGCAGCCTGCGTCCCGATCTGGTGATCATGAGCAACTACCAAAACGAATACGTGCTGCTGGCCCGCACCCTGCATCAGCAGAAGGTGGACCTGGCCGCCATGTTCAGTGTGCTCGGTGGTGGCTTTAACTACAAGCTGGTGCAGGAACAGCCCGACGTGGCTCAGCACATGATGGACTTCAATCACTGGTTCAACCCGCGCAACCCCAGGGCGGCAGACCTGCGCAAGCGTGCGGCCGATCGCGGCGCCCTGTTCACCTTCGAGGTCTACTGCGGCTACAACTCGGTCAAGTGCTATGCCGATGCGGTGCAGCGTGCGGGTACGGCCGACAAAGAGAAGGTCATCGCCGCGCTGGAGGCGAGCACCTGGTCGGATCATTTCATGCCCTACGGAGCGACCAAGTTCGTCAACGGTCAAAACCAGGGTGGCCGCGGTGTGCTCTTGCAGGCTTCCCGCACCGACATCGACGTGGTCTGGCCTAACGAGTTTGCAGCGGCCAAGCCCGTCTTCCCCAAGCCCAAGTTCAGCTGATTGTTCGCCTGGGACAAGAAGGCCGCCGCAACCCCCGGGTGGGGATGCGGTGAGCCCGGCCCTGTGTCCTTGGCTGGACAGAGGGCCAGGTGGGCCTTTATTCCCTGAATTCAGGAATTTCCGTGGATCCCTATATCTTGCTGGCGGCGGCCATCAACGGGTTGCTGATGGGTGGCATCTACACCCTGGTGGCTTCAGGCTTGACGCTGATTTATGGCGTGCTGCACATCATCAATTTCGCGCACGGCAGCATGCTGATGCTGGCCATGTTCGGGGTGTATTTTCTGCTTACCAAGGCCGGCGTCGACCCCTATTTGGCCTTGCTCGTCATGGTGCCGGGCATGTACGGCCTGGGCTACCTGCTGTACCGGCACATGATTGGCAAGCTTTCATTGGGCCGTGATGAAAACATTTTGCTGATCACTTTGGGCCTTTCCATCCTGATCGAGAACCTGGCCTTGATGTTCTTCAAGGGCGATTCGCGCACGATTTCCCTGGCCTACAGCGACAAGATGATTGAACTCGGCCCTTTGCTGCTGGGGGTGCCCAAGGTGGTCTCATTTGTGGCGGCGATGGTGCTGTGCGGACTGCTGGGCCTGTTCATCACCCGCACCGACACCGGCAAGGCAATTCGGGCGGTGGCCAAGGAACGCATGGGCGCGCGATTGGTAGGAATCGATGTCGATCGCATCTTTGCGGTGTCTTTTGGCATTGGTTTGGCCACGCTGGGCGCGGCGGCCTGTTTGCTGATGCCGATTTTTTATGTGTCTCCCTCCAGCGGTCATGTGTTTGTGATTGTGGCCTTTACTGTGGTGGTGCTGGGCGGTATGGGCAGTTTTCTGGGCGCGGTGATCGGGGGTTTGATCGTGGGTTTGACGGAGTCTTTTGGCGGTCTCTTTCTCGGTGAGAGCCTGGGCCAGATCGGGATTTCGCTGATCTTCATCCTGATCCTGCTGTTTCGTCCCTCGGGACTGTTTGGAGACAAGCGATGACGCCGGCTCGTTCCTCATGGGCAGTGCACGGCCTGATCCTGCTGCTGGCCCTGCTGTTCCCGCTGGTCTTCAGCTCGCCCTTCATGGTGAACTTTGCGGTGTTGGCGCTTTTTTACGCCTTCATCGGCCAGTCGTGGAACATTGCCGGTGGATTTGCCGGGCAGTTGTCTTTCGGTCATGTGGCCTTCTTTGGCGTGGGCGCCTACGCCTCGACCATTGTGCAGATGCGCTTTGGATGGAACCCTTGGATGGGCCTGCCGGTCTCCGCGCTGGCCGGTGCAGCCGCCGGTTGGCTGATCGCAGTGCTGTCCTTCCGCGCCGGCCTGAAGGGCTCTTACTTTGCGCTCATTACCCTGGCTTTTTCCGAAGTCTTTCGAATCATCGCCAACTCGGTGGAAATTACCGGCGGCGGTCTGGGCATGCTCATTCCGATGAAGCAAACCGCAGCCAATTTCCAGTTTGGTGATCGTCGCGTTTTCTATTACATCATTTTGGCCCTGACGGTGATCTCGGTCGCGCTGGCGCTCTGGCTCAAGGCCTCGCGCTTTGGCGCTCGATTGGCCGCCATTCGCGAGAATGAGGATTCGGCGCGCGCCCTGGGTATCAACACCTTCGCCGAGAAAACCAAGATCATGATGATCTCGGGGGCCATTGCGGGCGTCGGGGGCTGCTTCTTCGCCCAGTACTTCCTCTACATCGACCCCATGATCGCTTTTGGCGTGGACAAGTCGGTGGAGATGCTGCTGGTCAGCATGATCGGCGGGGCGGGCACCGTGTATGGGCCGCTCATCGGGGCCGTGCTCCTGGCCGCTGTCAGCGAAGTCACGCGAGCCTGGTTCACCATCCAGGGCCTGTCGCTGGTTCTCTACGGCGCCTTGCTGGTGGTGATCATTGCCTACCTGCCCAACGGCTTGATTGATCTGTTCAAGCGGCGCTCCGGCCGATCGGGAGGCGCGTGATGCTCAAGGTTTCAAACCTCACCAAGATTTTTGGTGGTCTGCGGGCGGTGGACAACGCTTCCTTGCAGGTCGACCAGGGTCGCATCGTGGCTCTGATCGGACCCAATGGGGCCGGCAAGACCACCTTGTTTGCCTGCATCGCGGGTTTTCTGCCGATCAACCAGGGCAGGGTGGAATTTTTGGGTCAGGACATCACCGGCCTGCAGGTGCACGACATCTCGCGACGAGGCATGGTGCGCACTTTTCAGATCACGCAGCCTTTTGCCAAGTTGACCGTATTGGAGAACATCGCCGTGGGCTCGCACCAACTGCACGCTCGGCGTGCCGACGCGATGGCTCATGCACGTACGGTGGCCGAGCGGGTGGGAATGCCCGCCTCCATGCTCGATCAACCTGCCGCGGAACTGACAGTGGCCGGTCGCAAGCGGCTGGAGTTGGCGCGCACCCTGGCCACCGAGCCCAAGCTGTTGCTGCTCGATGAGGTGATGGCTGGACTGAACCCGCAGGAAATCCTCGAGATCATTGCCATCGTGCGTCAGATTCGCGACAGCGGCGTGACCATCCTGCTGATCGAGCATGTCATGCATGCTGTGATGAGCTTGTCGGAGCATATCTACGTGCTGTCCTACGGAAAAATCATTGCCGAGGGAGCACCCCGCGATATCGTGAGCAACCGTGATGTGGTGGAGGCCTATCTGGGCCGAGGTGCGGCCGATCAGATGGCCGGCGTGGTGTCGACTGGAGGTGCGCATGCTTGAGATTCGTCAGCTGCGCGCCGGTTACGGCAGCGTCGAGATCCTTCGAGGCATCGACCTGGATGTGGCTGCCGGCGAGATTGTGGCGGTGCTGGGCAGCAATGGGGTGGGCAAGTCCACTCTGAACAACAACATCTCGGCCTTGTACACGCCGTTTGGCGGTTCCATTCGGTTCCAGGGAGAGGAGATCTCGGGCTTGTCGTCCAGCGAGGTGGTCAGGCGCGGCTTGATTCACGTGCCTGAGGGTCGGCGCATTTTCCCCAACCTCAGTGTGCGCGAGAACCTTGAGCTGGGCAGTCTGGTGCGCGGTCGGGAGCGACGGGTTCAAAACATCGAGCGGGTGGTCGAGATCTTTCCGCGGCTGCAGGAGCGTTTTGGCCAGCTCGCCGGCACCCTCTCCGGTGGTGAGCAGCAGATGCTGGCGATCGGCCGGGGGCTGATGTCCGAGCCCACGCTGCTCATCATGGATGAGCCCTCCCTGGGCTTGTCGCCCTTGCTGGTCGAACAAATGTTCGAGTTGATTCAGCGCATCAATCGTGAGGGTCTGCCGGTTCTTCTGATGGAGCAGAACGCGGTGCAGACGCTGGCCATCGCCCACCGTGCCTACATCATCGAGAACGGGATCATCGCCATGCAGGGCAAGTCTGATGAGCTCGCTCGCGACCCGGAGCTGCGCAAAAACTATCTGGGGCTTTGAGGCATGGACTCAGGCGTCACCGAGCTTGCCGGCCGACGCGCACTGGTCACCGGTGCGGGGTCGGGCATCGGTCTGGCCACCGCTCTTGCACTGGCTCGACAGGGCGCTCGTGTGGCGGCGGTGGTGCAGTCCGAGGAGCAGCAGCGCACCCTCAGGCAAGCCTTGCCATCGGCCACGGTTTTTGTGCAGGACCTGCTGGACGATCAGGCCTGCGCTCGTCTGCCGGCTCGGGCCCAGGCCGAATTAGGGGGGCTCGATGCCCTGGCCTGCTGTGCCGGTGTTTTCTTCAAGAAGGGCTCTGACGACACCTCCCTGGAGGAATGGCGTCAAACCCTGGCGCTCAACCTGGACTCGACCTTCATCCTGACGCGCGCCGCCATTGCCTGCATGCGGGAGCAGGCGCTGCCCGATGCCAGCGTAGTGGTGATCAGCAGTCAGATTGGTCGGGTTGGACATGCGCGTGGGGCGGCCTATGCGGCTTCGAAAGCCGGGCTCAATGGCATGGTGCGATCCCTTGCGCTTGAGTGGGCGACCCAGCGCGTTCGGATCAACGCCATCGGACCCGGCCCAGTCGCTACACCAATGGTGGCTTCCACCATGGCCGATCCGGTCGCCCTTGCTGCGATGGAGTCCTCGATACCCATGGGCCGTCTCGGTCGGCCTGAGGAAATTGCGGAAGTGGTCAGCTTTCTGCTTTCGGCACGCGCTTCTTTTCTGACCGGTCAGCTCGTGTGTGTGGATGGCGGTTTTACGGCGCGGTGAGAGCATGACGACCTTGCCTTTGTCCCAGTTGGCCCGCGTGGTTCGCAGCAAGAATGCCGGACCGCTGTGTCTGACCATTGACTTGTTTTTTCCGGATCAGCCCTCCTTTGAGCGAGCCCGGGACAGCCAGGCCTTGAGCCGGTCCGCTGTGGCTGCTCTCTACGGCCTGGACACGGCGCAGGTTCTGCGCTTTGATTTGGAAGCCATAAAGGCCATCAAGTTGTCCATGCCCAGACGGCTGTGCGCAGGAGATCCTGGCGATGGTGATGTTTACGGCGCGCAGCAGCACGCACCCTTGCTGGATCTTCAGTTATGAGCGCGGTGGCTCGCCTGCTGCAGACCCATCGCCCCGGCGTGGGGCGCCTTCGGGTCTTGTCCGCATCCGGGCAACTGGGTTTTGGTATTGCCGAGGCGGCTCTTGATCGCGGCGTGCAAAGGCGACCGCATTTCATAGGTTGTGACATGGGATCCATCGACCCGGGGCCTTTCTATCTGGGTTCGGGTCAGATGGCGGCGCAGCCGTCCATGGTCCGCCGTGACCTTCAATTGGTACTGAGTGCAGCCCGGGGGCTGGATGTGCCCTTGATTATTGGCAGTGCGGGGACTGCGGGTGCCCGCCCTCATCTGGAGGCGACCCTGCAATTGCTCCGTGAGGTGGCTCGAGACCGGGGGTGGTCGATGCGCGTGGCGACGATAGCCAGTGATGTGCCGGTCTCCACTTTGGAGCAGGCGGTACGCCAGGGGCGGTTGCGGTCGCTCGAGCCGGCGGCAGCGAGCCTGGACCTGCCCTTGCCTGATGAAGCGCAGTTGCGCGCATGCGGCCATCGTGTGGCTCAGTGTGGCAGTAGCACCTTCGAGCGCGCACTGCGAACGTTGCCCGACGTGTTGGTGGCCGGGCGTGCCTGCGACACCGCGATTTTTGCGGCTCTGCCACAGATGCTGGGCTACAGCCCGGCTTTGTCCTTGCACATGGCCAAGATCATCGAATGCACCTCCTTGTGCTGTGAGCCGGGTGGACGCGATGCGATGTTGGCTGAGCTGGGAGCCGAAGATTTCATCTTGGAGAGCATGAACCAGGCCTTGCGTGCTACTCCCTCGTCGGTGGCGGCGCATGCGCTGTATGAACAGGCCGATCCCTGGTTCGTGGAAGAGCCTGAGGGCACCCTTGATTTGAGCTCGGCCTGCTACGAGGCTGTCGATGACCGGCGGACCCGTGTCAGCGGGGCCCGTTACCAGCCGCGTTCGCGGCCCACCTTGAAGGTGGAGGGGGCGGCTCGTGTGGGCGCGCGGGCGGTATTGCTCGCGGGTGTGGCCGACCCCACTTTGATTGCTCGCTTGCAGAGTGCATTGTCCGAGGTCGAGGCACGGGTTAGGGGCTTGGTGCCGGGCGCTTGGAAAGTGGTGCCTCATGTCTATGGTCAAGGGGCGGTGCGTCCGCTGCCCGATTCACGGCGTAGCCATCACGAGGTCGGCCTGGTGCTTGAATTTCTAGCCGAGGATGCCCAGCAGGCCCGTGCGGCCGCTTCGGTTTTTAAGCAGAACCTGTTGCATCTGGGTTACCCCGGACGATTGACGACCGGCGGCAATCTTGCCTTTGCTTTTACGCCCAGCGAGATCGAGGCCAGTGAGAGCTACCGCTTCGTGCTGTACCACTTGCTTGAGGGTGCGAATCTCGATGAGGTTTTCGAGATTGCGGTCGAAGATTGGAATTTGCAGGAGTCCGCGGCATGACAGCACGCCTGCCTCTGACCAAGTACCACCAGATCTACCTGGTTCTGCGCGAGCAACTGCAGCAGGGGCTGTTTGCGCAGGGCATCCCGGCGGAGACCGAGTTGGCCCGGCAGTTTGGTGTCGGCCGCGTGACGGTACGGCACGCGATGGAGCAACTGGTGGCCGAGGGCTTGATTGTGCGCGTGGCTGGCAGGGGGACCTTTCCGACTGCTCAGGGGCGGGCTTTGTCATCGCCAGTCGCGCCGGTGCAGGCCCAGCCGACCCGTTTGGCCGGCCTGATGGAAAACATCGTCAGCGCCAGCCGTGCCACCACGGTCAAGGTACTTGAATGGCGGGCCCTCGGTGCGCCGGAGCTGATCGCCTCGGCCCTGGATATTCCAGTGGGCACCCCCGTGAGGAAGGCGGTGCGCAGGCGCAGCTCGCGAGAAGGGCCGCTTTCCTACATCACCACTTATGTTCCCAACGACTTGGCCACAGGAATGTCCAGACGTGACCTCGGTAGCAAGCCGATGCTGCAATTGCTGGAGGAGGCAGGCGTCGCGCTGGGACGGGCGCAGCAGACGATTTCGGCGCGTCAGGCCGATGCGGTTGTGGCGCAGGAGTTGGGTGTGGCCATTGGCACGGCTTTGCTGTCTGTCCGGCGCCGGGTTTTTGATCTTCAGGACCGGCCGGTTCAATGGCTCGAAGGGCTTTATCGACCTGATCGGTATGAATACCACATGGAAGTCTCGCGCATCGGAGGGGTGGATGCGCGTATTAGCGTCAAGGATCAGCAAGGTGTTGCATGAATTTCGCATCAGTCATCTGCGGCAGGAGGGACCGCTGTGAGTAAACCTGAGTCGAGCGCACAAACGCTGGCGCAAAAGCTCATCGCCAAGGCTGCTGGCCGAGCCTCGGTCTCGGTGGGTGAGATCGTCAACTGTCAGGTGGATCTGGCGATGTTCCATGATTCCTCAGGGCCGCGCCGGCTCAAGCCCATGCTCGAAGAGCTGGGCGCGCAGGTGTGGGATAAGTCGCGCATCGTGTTGGTCATGGACCACTATGTGCCTGAGCAGGACGAGGATTCGCGACGGATTGTGAGAATCGCTCGCGATTGGGCCCGGGATCAGCAGCTGCCCCATGTCTACGACAGCATGGGCATTTGTCATGTGGTCCTGCCGCAGAAGGGACACTTGAAGCCGGGCCTGTTTTGCGTCGGTGGCGATTCGCATTCGCCGACGGGCGGAGCTTTTGGCGCTTACATGTTTGGCATCGGCAGTACCGAGATGTTGGGCGTGGTGGTCACCGGGCAAATCTGGGTTCGGGTGCCTGAAACCTATCGTATGCGTTGGGATGGGCGTCTGCAGGCGGGCGTGACTGCGAAGGACATGATGCTGCACATGATCGGTCGCTTCGGTATGAACGGCGGGCAATATCAGGCGGTGGAATTTTGCGGTGAGGCGGTGCAGGCGCTGTCGATGCAGGAGCGGATGACACTGTCGAACATGAGCGCTGAGCTTGGCGCGCAGGCAGGCCTTATTGCACCCGATGAGGTCACTCGGCAATGGCTCGAGGGCATTGGCGTGCGTGACATTCAGGTGCAGGGTTGGTCGACCGACGAGAGCGCTGATTGCGTGACCTACGAGTTTGACGCCTCGACTCTGGTGCCTCAGGTGGCTGCCCCGCACAGCCCGGCCAATACGCGGCCGGTGCAAGCCTTTGAGGGCACGGCGGTTCAAGTGGCCTACGTAGGCGCCTGCACGGGTGCCAAGTTGGAGGACCTGCGGGCGGCGGCGCGGGTCCTGCGCGGCCACCGGCTCGGTCAGGGCGTGCGTTTGATGGTCGCTCCGGCAAGTCTGCAGGATCAGGCTCAGGCCGAGGCCGAAGGGGTGATGGCGGTCTTGCGCACGGCCGGCGCGGAGGTGCTGCCCACCGCCTGTGGCGCCTGTTCGGGCTATGGCGGCAGCATTCCTGACGGTGCGAATGTGATCGCCACCACTGCGCGCAACTTCAAGGGTCGTATGGGATCGGCCACGGCCCAGGTGTATCTGGCTTCGCCCTACACCGTGGCGGCCTCGGCGCTGCGCGGTTGCATTACCGACCCGCGTGAGGTGATGGCATGAGCGGCCCCCACAAGGTTTGGAAGGTCGGTGCCGATGTGGATACCGACCAGCTCGCCCCTGGTGCTTACATGAAGCTGGGTTTGGCCGACATCGCCCAGCATTGCCTGGAGGGGATTCGGCCCGACTTTGCCCCTGGGGTGCGTCCTGGCGATGTGCTTGTGGCCGGTGCCAACTTTGGCATTGGTTCGTCGCGCGAGCAGGCGGCGGGTGCCTTGGTGCAGTTGGGCTTGAAGGCGGTGATTGCACCGTCCTACAGTGGCCTGTATTTCCGTAATGCATTCAATCTCGGCTTGCTCTTGCTGACCTGCAAGGAGGCCGAGCGGATACGCGAGGGGGAGACGGTGCAACTGGATTTACCCGGTCGGGCCATCATCCTGTCCGACGGGCAGCGGCTGGCCTGTGATTCGATTCCTGATTTCTTGCTCGAGATGGTGGAAGCCGGTGGTCTTCTGCCCCAGCTCAAGCGCCGCATGAGTTCAAGGGGGATCGAGCATGAGTGATGCATCTTTGCCGCGCGTGGTGCGATCGCAGGCGATGCCCGCCGGTACGCCAGAGGTACCAGTGGTGATCGTGGGAGGAGGTGCCTGCGGTCTGAGCACTGCCATCTCTCTGCGGCGCGCTGGCATCGACTCGGTGGTGCTCGAACGTGATGCCCGCGCCACCGGATCGACCGCGTTGTCCTCTGGTTTCATCCCCGCGGCCCAAACGCGGCTGCAGCGTGCCCTGGGCATTGAGGACACCTGGGAGCAGCTGGTCGAGGACATTTTGAACAAGGCCCATGGCCAGGCGCCGCGACCTTTGGTTCGGGCCTATGTGGAAGCGGTGACCGAGGCCATTGATGTTTTGCAGGAGCAGGGCCTGCCTTTCGAGATCGTCGATGGATTTCTTTATCCCGGACACAGCGTCCGGCGCATGCATTGCATGCCCGAGAAGACTGGTGAGACCTTTATCAGCCGCCTGGAGCGTCTTGCAGTCTCTCAGGGGGTGGACATCCTGCTGCAGGCCCTGGTGCGCGAGCTTTGGGTGGATGCCGACCAAAGGGTGCTTGGGGTCGGGTACCAGCGGCCTGATGGCACGATGGAGCATTTGGGCTGCCGAGACCTGATGCTGGCCTGCAATGGCTTCGGCGGTAATCCTGCCTTGGTGAGCGAGCTGTTGCCCGAGATGGCGCAGGCCACGTTCGCCGGTCACCAGGGCAACGACGGAACGGCGATCCTCTGGGCGCGTGAGCTGGGCTTGCGCATGGCGGACCTGGATGCCTATCAGGGTCACGGTTCGTGGGTGACGCCGCAGGGGGCCCTGATGACCTGGGCCTTCATCATGGAAGGCGGGGTGCAGGTCAACAGTCTTGGGCGGCGCTTCAATGACGAAACTGGCGGTTATTCCGAGGCGGCGGTGCACGTACTGGCTCAGCCCGGCGGCGTGGCATGGAATGTGTTTGATGAGCCCCTGCTCAAGCTGCTGCGCGGCTTTCCCGATTTTCGAGAGGCCGAGGAGGCGGGCGCCTTGCGCAGTGCGGTCGATCTGCCGGCCCTGGCCGCCTTGATCGGCTGCGATGCGGCTGTGCTCGGGGCCACCCTGCAGGACATCAGGCCGGGTCATACCGACGCGCTGGGCCGTACCTTTTCGCGCGCCCTGCAGGCGCCCTACTACGCGGTGAAGGTGACCGGTGCCTTGTTTCATACCCAGGGTGGCCTGGATATCGACGTTCGCTGCCGTGTGCTGCGTGCCGATGGCCGGCCCATGGTCAATCTGCATGCAGCCGGCGGTGCAGCCCGTGGCGTATCGGGCCGTGGCGCTGATGGATATCTGGCCGGCAATGGCTTGCTGAGTGCGGTCGGTGGCGGCTGGCTGGCCGCGCGCGATATCGCGTTGCAATTGGGCGCTGCCTGAGCGTGGGGCGGATCCTCTCGCGGCTAAGAATTTGATGTGTGTTTTCTCCTGATTTTTTGAGTGCCTTTTCATGACTCTCAAGCAGCGATTGCAGCAAACACAGGCTTTGCTTGCCCCCGGCGTCTATGACGCTCTGACCGCTCTGGTGGCAGAGCAGGCCGGTTTTGAGGCTCTGTACCTCTCGGGTGCCTCGATAGCCTATACCCGGCTCGGCCGTTCCGATATTGGTCTGACCACAGCGACCGAAGTGGCCGATACCCTGGCGCGGATCACCGAGCGGGTGAAGCTGCCGGTCATCGTCGATGCCGATACCGGATTTGGTAACGCCCTGAACACGCAGCGCACGGTGCGCGCCTTCGAGCGCGCTGGCGCGGCCATGATTCAGCTGGAGGATCAGACTTTTCCCAAGCGCTGCGGCCACCTCGACGGCAAGGGTGTGGTGCCCGCTGCCGAAATGTGCGGCAAGCTGCGCGCTGCGCTCGACGCGCGCCATTCAAAGGACACCTTGATCCTGGCGCGCACCGATGCGGTGGCAGTTGAGGGCTTGCAAGCGGCGATGGATCGGGCTGAGCAATACCTGGCCTGCGGCGTTGACGCTCTCTTCATTGAGGCCCTTCGCAGCCCGGAACAGATGGGGGCGGCCTGCGACCGTTTTGCTGCCCGCATACCGCTGCTGGCCAATATGGTTGAAGGGGGCAAGACTCCAGTGCAAAGTGCCTCGGTGCTCGGCGAGTTGGGCTTTCGTATTGTCATCTTCCCCGGTGGCACCGCGCGCGCGGTTTCGCACCTGTTGCGTCGCTACTATGCCAGCTTGCATCAGCACCAGACAACGGCACCCTTCAAAGACGAGATGCTCGACTTCGATCAGCTCAATGCCTTGATCGGTACGCCCGAACTGCTGGCCCTGGGGCAGCGTTACGACGCGGGAGCGGAGGGGGCATAAGCACCGTGTCTCGACCCCGCCCCCTCGACGGACTGACCGTCGTCTCCCTTGAGCAAGCCATTGCGGCGCCGCTGTGCACGCGGCACCTGGCTGATCTGGGGGCTCGGGTTATCAAGGTTGAACGGCCGGGTGGGGGTGACTTTGCGCGAGACTACGATCAGCGCGCCCGGGGTCTGGCTTCTCACTTTGTCTGGGTCAATCGGTCCAAGGAAAGTCTGGCTCTCGATTTGAAGGATGCGGCCCATCTTGCAGTGCTGCGCGCCCTGATCGCTCGGGCCGACGTGCTGGTACAGAACCTTGCGCCGGGGGCGACGGCTCGGATGGGGCTCGACGCGGCCACCTTGCGCGCGAAACAGCCCGCGCTGATTGTTTGTGATGTTTCGGGTTATGGACAGGACGGGCCTTACCGGGATCGCAAGGCCTACGACCTTTTGATTCAGGGCGAGTCCGGGCTGATCAGCGTGACCGGCACACCCGAGCATCCGTCCAAGTCGGGCAACTCGATGGCCGACATTGCCGCTGGCATGTATGCCTATTCGGCGATTCTGGCGGCGCTGATCCAGAGAGGCAAGACGGGAGAGGGTTCCCACATCGATGTCTCCATGCTCGAGGCGCTGGTCGAGTGGATGGGCTATCCGATGTACTACGCCATGGACGGCGCCTCGCCGCCTGCGCGCACCGGTGCATCGCACGCCACGATACAACCCTACGGTCCGTACGCCACAGGGGGCGGAGCCACCGTTGTTTTGGGTGTGCAAAACGAACGTGAATGGCTGCGCTTTTGTGTGCAAGTGCTCGAGCGCCCCGACGTGGCCGCAGATCCTCGCTTTGATACGGTGGCTCGACGCAGCCAAAACGCAGCAGAACTCAGGACGATGATCTTGCAGGTGTTCGCGGATCTGACCGTCGAGCAGGTTGGCCAGCGACTGGAGGCGGCGCAGATCGCCTATGCGCGAATGAACAGCCTGTCCGATGTATGGGACCATCCTCAGCTCGTGGCGCGTCGACGCTGGACGACGGTCGATTCACCGTCGGGCCCCTTGCCGGCGTTGTGGCCACCTGCCAGTCAGACCGCTTTTGAGCCGCGGATGGATCCGATCCCTGAGGTGGGCCAGCACAATGCTTCCATTCTTAGAGAACTGGGCATGAGTCTGTGAGGACAATATGGTGACTGACCTTTGAATGGGTCTCAGAGCTGGAGTTGCTGCAGGCTGATGATGGGCAGCAGCACCGCCAAGACGATGAACATGACCACGCCGCCCAAAACCGTGATCAACACGGGTTCCAGAACCGTGGCCAAGGTCATGGACCTGCGCTGCACCTGATTGCTGATCTGCTGCGCAACCCGATCGAGCATTGGGGCGAGGGCGCCGGTCTGTTCGCCCAATCGCACGAAGACCACCAGCAGCCGGGGCAGGCGCGCAGACGATCCCAGCGCGCGGGCCAGGGACGCGCCTTCGCGCACCTGACGTACGGCCGCCTCTGCGTCGTTGCGCAGGGCGCGATTGCCCAGCGTAGCACTCGCGGTTTGAAGGCACCGCAAAAGTGGCAGGCCGGCTTCAATCAGCAGGGCCAGCGTCGCAGCAAAGCGAGCCACCTCATAGCCCTGAAGGATGGCTCCCAGCATTGGCAGCCGAAGCAGCAGTGCGTCGAACCGCTGGCGCAACGCTTCGCGCCTGAAGGCTTGCGCAGCGATCAGCACCAGGCAGGCGAGCGCAAGCAGGATCCACAAACCAAACTGCCGGATGCCCTCGCTGAGCTGGAGCAGCAGTACCGTGGCAAGAGGCAGTGTTTTCTGGCGGCCTACGAATACCTCGGCCATCTGCGGAACCACCGCGGTGAGCAAAAAGGTGAGCAGTCCCAGCGCGACCAGGCCGACCATCATGGGGTAGACCGTGGCGCTGATGAGTTTTTCACGCAGGTTTTGCGCTGCCTCCAGATCGCGCGCCAGATGCGCCAGAAGGGAGGGCAGTTTTCCACCCGCCTCTCCAGCCGCGATCGCAGCACGATAGACGGGGTTGAACTCTCCTGGCACTCGGTTCAGGGCCCCGGCCAGACTGCTCCCGAATTGCACCTGCGCATGCAGGTCCAGCAGAAGCTTTCTCTGTCGCTTGTTCTCGCTCTCTTCGGCGATCGCCCACAGTGCCTGTGCCACAGGCAGACCCGCGGTAACCAGTTCGGCCAGCTGCCGCGTCAGCAGGGCGCGCTGGCTCTCGCCGATCGCAGGCCGTCGCCAGATGTCGCGCTGCAACCAGCGCCGGGCGGTCTCCAGAGGCTGGGCGATTGGCTGGACCTGCATCGGGACCCATCCGCGCTCGCGCAGCGCGTGGCGTGCGGATTGAGCCGATTCCTCCTCGATCACCCCACGGATCGGGCGCCCCTGCTTGTCCACGGCTTCGTAGGAGTAGCGGATCATGGTCATGCCAGACGGACGAGCCGCACCTTTTTAGCTGGTGACCCGCATGAGTTCCTGCTCATGGGTGATCCCCTCCTGTATCAGGCGCTGCCCATCCTGGCGCATGGGTATCAGCCCCACCTTCAGCGCAGCGTCGCGAACGTTCGCCTCGGCCGCTTCCTGGTGGATCAATGTGCGCACCGTCTCCTCAATCGCAAGCCACTCGAAGACGCCGGTGCGCCCTCTGAAGCCGCTTTGGGCACATTGATTGCAGCCCGCACCCAGGCAAGCCCTGCAAATTTTTCGCACCAGGCGCTGCGCCAGAACCCCCGACAGACAGGCACCGATCAGATAGGACTCGATGCCCATATCCCTGAGTCGGGTGATGGCGCTGATTGCATCGGGTGTGTGCAAGGTTGCCAAAACCAAATGTCCAGTCAGTGAGGCCTGGATCGCAATCTGTGCCGTCTCGGGGTCGCGAATTTCCCCGATCATGATGACATCTGGATCCTGACGCAGGATCGCCCTGAGTACGCGGGCGAAACCCAGCTCGATGCGAGGGTTGACCTGGGTCTGGCCGATACCGGCCAGCTCATATTCGACCGGGTCTTCCACGGTCATGATGTTGTAGTGGTTGACATCGAGTTCGCTTAGTGCAGCGTAGAGCGTTGTGGTTTTGCCCGAGCCGGTCGGCCCGGTGACGAGAATCAGGCCATGGGGTCGATGGACCATGGCCACAAAAGCTTTAAGGAGGGGGCCTTGCATGCCGATATCGACCAAGCGCAGCCGGGCCCCCGATTTGTCGAGCAGCCGCAGGACCGCACGTTCCCCTTGGGCACAGGGCAGCGTCGAGACCCGTACATCCAGCAATCGCGCGCCCACCCGAAATGAGAGTCGACCATCCTGAGGTAGCCGCTTCTCAGCGATGTCCAGATCCGCCATGATTTTCAGGCGCGAGATCAGTGCCTCGTGTAGCCCCCTATGGGGCTGGACCAGCGTCTGCAAAGCGCCATCCATGCGTATCCGAACGCAGGAGTGGTCTGCATAAGGTTCGATATGGATGTCGCTGGCTCCTTCGCGAGCGGCCTGGGTCAGCATGGCATTGAGCATGCGCACGATGGGGGCATCATCGCGAGAGGCCAGCAGGTCCTCGGGTGCGGGCAGCTGCATCAGCGCATTGAGATCGACGTCGGCCTGAACCTGGCTGACCACAGCCGCGGCGCTGGAGCTTCCGGCTTGATAGATCTGATCGATCTTCTCGATCAGGTCGGCGGTGTCACGGTGTTCGAGGCCGATGGCACTCGAGCCCTGTCCGTGCAGACGCACCACCTCGCTGGTTGCCTGTGGGTCGCTTTCTTCGCACAGCCACAGGGTCAGCTTCTGGCCGTCGCCCAGCAGCAGGATGCGGTGCGCTCGAGCGTAGGCATAGGGCAGGAGGGCCTCCTGCATGGCTAGCGCCCGTCTGAGGCGGCATCGGCCGGCGCCGCTGGTGGCGTGCTCACGGGGCCCGGCGCGGCCGGTAGTCCAGGATTGGATTGCAGTTGTAAAACCGGGTGAGGGTGGACCTGAAGACCCTGCTGCAGACCTCTCATGAGTTCGTAGCGATCAATCGACAGCCCCCGACTGGCCTGGGCATCGCGGACCACCACCGGCCTGAGGAAGACCATCAGATTGCTTTTATTGCGTTTGCGTGCCTCGCTTCGAAACAAATGCCCGAGCAGGGGCAATCTGCTCAGTCCCGGCACCTGATCCTGGTTGCCTGAGAACTCGTCCTGCAGAAGCCCTCCCAGGACCACAATGCTGCCGTCCTCGACCAAGACGTTCGACTCGATAGACCTTTTGTTTGTAATAAGACCGCTGGCGTTGAGAGTGGGCGAGATGCTGGAGACCTCCTGAAAGATTTGGAGCCGTACGGTGCCGCTTTCGCTGATCTGTGGCTTGACCCGCAGAGTCAGACCCACATCTCGCCGTTCAATCGTCTGAAAAGGATTGACCACCCCCGTGCTGCCTGTGGGAGTGCTGGTGTACTGACCGGTGATAAACGGTACGTTCTGACCGACCACGATGCGTGCCTCTTCGTTGTCCAGAGTCAGCAGCGTCGGAGTGGAGAGAATGTTGCCATCACCGCTTTCTTGCAAGAAGCGGCCCAGCAAGCCCAGGGTGTAGATGTTGCCGGTGCGATTGAAAAGGCCGAAGTTGAGGCCCGCACTTGGCACTACATTGCCGCTGGCTCCTTGCGTCTGCAGGGTCAGGATGTTGTTGCCACCACTGCCGAAATTGGTGCCAATAAATCCGATGGTGGCATCCCCTCGGTTGCCCAACAGCCTTTGCCACTGAATCCCGAACTCTTCCGCCTTATCGGCTCGAACTTCAACGATCAGACTCTCCACCAGTACCTGGGCTCGGCGGGTGTCGAGTTGGTCGATCACAGCTCGCAGTTGGCGGTACTGTGGTTCTGGCGCGCTGATGATCAGCGCATTGGTGGTGGCATCGGCCTGGATCTGACTGGCCGGACTCGGCGCTGGGGTCGAGGCGGTTCCAGCACCGGCAGCCACCGGTGGCATGAGGGGGACTGGTGCCGCGCCTGTAAGGGCGGCTCGCAAGGTGGCTGCCAGCCGCGTGGCATCGGCATTGCGCAGGTAAACCACACGGATCGGACTGGCGCTGTCTGCGCCATCGCCGGGCGGCCGATCCAGTCGTTCGACCAGACTGCGAGCCAGAGCCAATCGGGATGCGTTGGCGGCCCGCAGGATCACTGCATTGGTTCGAGGCTCGGCCAGCACCACGGTGCGAAGACCCGAATCCGAAGCGCCTGGGCCGGCCCCCGCGGATTGCAAGGAGAGCAGTTGCTGCAACAGGGGCACGATATCGGAGGCGATGGCATGCTGCAGACGGATGATTTCCAGATCGCTTGTACTGGGCAAATCCAGGGCGGCAATGATGCGTCCGATGCGACGCAGGTTGTCGGCGTAATCGGTCACCACCAGCGAATTGGTGCCTGGATTGAGATTGATGGTGTTGTTCGGGCTGATCAGCGGGCGCAGGATGGGGATCAGATTACTGGCGTTCTCGTGCGAGAGCCGAAAGATTTGGGTGGCCATCTGCTGGCCCCCGGGTGGTGAAGCGGTGTCGTTGACTTCAGCAGCCTGGAGCTTGGCTTCTGCCTCTGGGAGGATCTTGTAGATGCCCCCTGTGTCCACCAGGGCGAAACCTTGCAGTCGCAGGGCAGCGACGAACTGGTTGAAGGCGGCGGCCTTGCTGACGGGGCGGTCGGTGTTCAGCGACAAGGTGCCCTTGACCCTGGGATCGACCACCACGGTCCGACCCGTGATGAGGGCTATGGTGCGTGCCAACTCGCCAATGTCGGTGTTATCAAACTGCATCGAAACCAGATCGCTCGGGTTGCTGGGGCGCGCCGGATTGCGATGGGTGCTGGCTGCCGGCGCTGTCGCAGCGGGGTTGCCCTGTGCCTGGTTTGCAGTGGGCGTGAGCAGGCCGCAGAGGGCTGTAAGGCCGGCGAGGGTGTGCGTCCCTTGGCGGCGTATCGATCGCTTCATGCAGGCCCCAGTTCTAGGTGTAGCTGCCCGCTCCAGAGGCCGGAGCCCACTGCCCGCATTTGGGCTCTGAGGATGCGCGCTCCGCTTTCTGTTTTGAGCTTGTGGAGCCAGTGGCTCAGGTCGGCCGCTGCAACGTTGGTGAACTCGATGCGCAAGCCCTGATCTTGGGTGTACAGCTGGCCGCCCAGACGCTGCACCGATTCGGTCAGCGCCACTCGACCGCGTTGCGCGTCGATCCGCCTTTGTGCCTGCAGGGCGCGGGCCTGGCCGTGAAGGCGATGCACGGCCGCGCGCTTTTGCTCGAGAGCTTCAAGCTCGGCCGGCGAGAGTCTCCAAAGTTGCCACGCGGGTCGCAGGAGTCCGGCCCAGAGCAGAGCCAGACCGAGCAGCAGCAGCGCCGCGACGATGAGCGCCCGCTCACGCTTTTCACGTCGGCTCCAGAACTGCTGCAGTGTCGGGATCATGGAGTCGTCTCAAGGGTTGCGGGGGCGTATCGTCCAACGCCCCCCGGTGTCCTCGAGCAGATAGCCCTGGGCACTCAAGGACTGAATCCATGCAGAGCTGCGATCCAGCGGCGCCTGGTCCGATGGGGTCAGCAAGAGCTGTCCATCGGCGTAGTCAATATCTCGCGGTGCGGGCGCCTGGGCCGCCGCCAGTGCGTAAAGCAGGGCCGAGAGATCGGTTGGCGCGGTGGCGGCGCTGTTCGCCCACAACCCTGCCATTCGCTGTTGCATCATGGGTATAGGATCCTGGAGGGCTTGAAGGTCGGGAAAAGTCTCATTGAGGAGCCTGGCAATTTCTGTCTCGCCGATTTCTTGTAACTGGGCCTGCCGCCATGTCCAGGCCTTCAGTCCAAGGGCCTGTGTGAGCACAAGGGCTGCTAAGCCCCAGCGCAAAGGCCGCCATGCAGGCGCTCGCCACAAGCGCATCCAGCGCTCGCTCCAGTGGGCTCGCCAGCCGAGCAGGGCGTCAGGATTAAGCCCGAATTGAGACAGTTCCCACTGCGATTGAGCCGCGCGCTGCATGCGCGCTGCGCGAGTCAGGGTCAGAGCGGGCCCTGGCCAGAGGGTCGGCGTTGACTCGATCAGCTGGGGCTCTATCCAAGGTGGTGATGACATGGGCGGCAAGGTGACCTTGCCTGGCTCAGCCGGTGAGGGTTCGGTCAGCGGCAGTACCAGCACGCCACCGGGTCCGGTCTGCGCCCAAATGACCTGTCCGTCCTCTTCCCAAAGGTAAGTGTTTTGCTCGTCGTCCGAGGAGGGTTCGAGCTCCGGAACGATGCGATCGGGGCGGTGTCCGGCCTCCCTTAGCGTCCGGACCATGCCTTCGAGCCAGGCTTTCTCACAGGCGGCCACCCAGGTGATCTGTCCCGCCTGGGTCCCGGGTGCAAGGGCCAGATGCAGCCGGGAAGGATCTTCTAGAAACTGCTCCTCAAGCAATCCTCTGAGCGCTTGTTCCCATCGACGCCTTGCAAGCTGGGGCAAGGTGGTCCGGTGCCAGGACAGTTTTCTGGCTGGCACCACGAGTACGGTTTCCTTGGCTCGGGGCCACTGTCCTGGAGGGCCTGTCAGTACGGAGGGTGAAGGCGCGGAAGCCAGCGGATCCGCCCCGTGCTCAAGCGACCAAGCCCTCCAGCCCTCGCGCTCTTGCGCGGGGGGGCTGATCAGCAGGTAGGTCGAGTCGGCTCTAGACCGATTGCGGGCGAGGGGCATGCCCGAATAATTTACGGCCAAGCCGGGGCTTGGGTCTCGGCCGTTCTGTCAGTGAGGGCCGCGCAGACAGGTCAGCTCTCTACCCAACTGCTCTTGGCGATCAGGATGCCGGCAGTCTGCGGTGGTAGAGCTCGATCAGCTTCTCGGCCGTTCGAGAGGGCTGTTCCTCATGCGAGAGATGGCCCAAGCCCTCGAAGCGGGTCAGCGTGGCTCGCAGCGTCGGGTCGAGCAGCGCCAGCACTTGTTCGGCCTGTGACGGGCGCACTGTTTTGTCACCGGTGGCCACGATCAGGTCCAGTGGCACGCGCAGGCGTGGCAGCCGGTCAGCCAATTCATGCAGATTCCACTGGGCCATCATGCCCAGAGCGGCCGCTGCATGGCTGGGACTGGCCACCAGCTTGGCATAAAGGTCCACGCCCTCCTGGCTGATGCGTGAGCCGGTGCTGTGCAGCAGGCGCTCGGTTACCGCACGGTCTCTGGCCTGATGGGCAAACAGCCGGGGGATCCAGTGCATGCCCGCCATCAGGCGTGCCGCTGGAGCGAAGAATTGGCCGGCCAAACCGTGCAGGGGCAGTAGTGCGCCATTGAGGCTGACGATCAGGCGAGGCTTGCTCAAGCGGTCCAGAGCCATGCGCACGGCCACTGCGGCGCCGGCGGAGTGGCCGACGATCAGGTCGGGTTGGAGCTTGAGCGCATCCACAAGGGCCTGGGTGCCCTGGGCCATGCCGGTCAGCGACAACAACGGCGAGGAGGCGCCGGCCATGGGCAATTCGGTGAAGGCGTGGCCGGGCATATCCAGACTGATCACCTGCAGATGACCCGCCAGCAGCGGGGCCACATCTCGCCAGGAGTGCGAAGAGGCGCCGGTACCGTGCAGCAAGAGGACGGTGGCCGCATGCGGTGCGGGCGCTGGCCAGTGCTGCACATGCCAGCGCAGACCGGCAGCTTGCACAAAGCGGCTGCGCTCGCGGTGCGGCCAATTCTGTCCATCGCGTTCCCAATCCAGAGCAGCGAGCTTGTCCATCGTTGCTCAGGCCGCTTCAGATCGCGCCAGGCGCACAGCTTGCGAGAGCTTTTGCGCATCGGCGTGTGGTAGTGGCAGGTAGTGGGCGCCCATGGCGTGGGCCAGGGTTCGCGCGGCTTCTTGCGCCTGGGGCGAAGTGTCAATCAGCAGGCAGGTTAAAGCCTGCGTCGCCAGGCCTTGGGCTGCGGCAAGGGCGTCTTCGGTGGCTTTGGCACGACCAGGGCTGCCATCTTGGGCAATGTTGGCCCGGCCGTCGGTGAGCAGGACCACCAGGGGCGTATCGCCGCCGCGGCTGATCTGGTGGGTCAGGGCCTGCGTGGCCTGCAGGGCGGCGGCCAGCGGCGTGCCCCCACCGCCAGGCAGGGCAGCGAGCGAACGTTTGGCCCGGGTCAGGGAGCGCGTGGGTGGCAAGAGCAGCTGGGCCTTTGTGCCCCGGAAGGCCAGCACCGCCACCCGATCGCGCCGCACATAGCAGTCGGCCAACAGCAGCTCGACTGCACCCTTGGCCTCGGCCAGGCGGTGCAGGGCTGAGGAGCCTGAGGCATCCACCACAAAAACGGCGGTGGTTGAACTGCTCTGCCGAAAGCGTTTGATGTGGAAATCCTCACGGCGCACTTCGATACGACCTGCGCCAGGGGGTGCAGGCGGGCGGCTGCGCCGCCTCAGGGCCTGCCACGGCGCAGCTGCGCGCAGGGTCGCCAGCACATGCAGGCGCGCGCCGTCGCGCAACTCGCCGCGCATTGCGCCTAGCGGCCGGCCGCGTCGCCGATTTTTGATCGAGGCACCGGCCTTGCCAGCGCCGCTTTGCTGCGCTCGGATGGATTGCTTGGCTTGCAGCATGGCCAGCAGTCCGGGTGACAGGCTGGCCTGAACCGCTGCCACCATGAGTTCCTGCAGTTCTTCGGCACTGGGCAAGTTCAGGGCTTGTTCTTCGGGCTCCGGCGGGGCTTGCGGCGATTGAGGATCCGACGAGGCCGGTGGCTCCGGCGGCGGTGGTGCCTCTTGCGAATCGGCCTCGGTGGTCTCGCCTGGGGGCAGACGGGTGGCGCGCGGGGCGAGCACCAACCGGGCGGCCAGCGTGGCGTGCTCCGTGCTGACGCTCGAGGCGCCCTGCAGGGCGGCCACCGCACGGGCGGCCCGCGCGGCCAGCAGGGGGGGACGCAGCGAGTCGATGCCCAAGGCCATGGCGGTGGCGCACAGGGCCTGAAGTTGTGTCTCGGGCAGTTCAACCTGCTGCAGGTGCAGACGGGCGTTTATCACCTGTTCGGCTTCCACCGATTCCTGCAATTGAAGTTCTGCCGCCCGCGCCAGCGACTGTGCCTCATCCTCGATCTGTGGCGCACACAGCCAAAAGGCCAGTCGGTCTTGCAGGGACGGGTGCAGGGCCTCTTCTTCGTCCTGACCTTCGTCCAGAGCAACCAGGCCGATGGCCGTTTGCACCTGATGGGACAGGCCCTCACGCTGCAGATCCATATGCCGGTTGTCCAGCGCAGCCGTCAACCGAGCCGCGGTCTCTGCAGGCAGTCGCTCGGCCATGGCCAGCAGCAGCAGACCGCCATGAGTTTGACCGATTAGCCCGCCCCTGAGCACCGGTCGACCGCTGGCCAAGGTGGCCGGCAGATCCAGCCCCCCCAGCAGTTCGCTGTCGCCTATGCCCGCTGGCATGCGCCTGAGGGGTGTGCCCGTAGGTAGCAGGCTCTTGAGTCGATCCAGCCAGGCTTGGCGCCAGGGATGGGGTCCGCTGCGCAGGCAGGCCCCGCCCAGGCCGATGGGATCGACAGCCAGCAGGGCAGCGGCCCAGGCCTCTTCGTCTGAGAGCAGGATCTGGACCTGGTTTAGCGGGTCTTCGGTCGGCCCTGGAGTCGATCGGGCCCGCCGGTTCCAGGAGTTCGGATTCTCGACCTGGGATGGAGGGGCGTGCATGGGCCGTCGTTAGGGTCAGCGCTGGCGTCGTGGAGCAGGGCGGCCAGAACCTCTAGGTAGAGGCCATCAGGCCGGCATGAGTTCGGAGAGCACGCGCTCGATGCGGGTGGTCGAGCCGGTATCGTCCAGCACATGTCGGCGCAGCCGATGGCGCAGCGCTGGTGCCGCCACGCGGCGCAAATGGCTGTCGTTGACCTGTCGATCGCCCTCCAGTGCAGCGCAGGCGCGGGCCGCTCGCATCAGGGTCATGTCGCCGCGCAGCCCATCGGTACCCAGGGCCATGCAAAGCTCCGAGGTGCGTTGCCGGGCCGCCTCGGGGATGTCGATGTCGTGCAGTCGCTTGCGTGCCTGGGTGATCTTGCGGCGTATCTTGTCGGCCTCTTTTTCCCATTGCGCGCAGAAGAGCGCCGGGTCGTTCTCGAAGGCTTCGCGGCGTCGGACCACCTCCACCCGACTGGTCAGATCCCCTGGGGTTCTAACCTCCACCGAGAGGCCGAATCGATCGAGAAGCTGGGGTCGCAGTTCCCCTTCTTCGGGGTTGCCGCTGCCGACCAGCACAAAACGCGCGGGGTGGCGCACCGACAGCCCCTCTCGTTCAATCACGTTCTCGCCCGATGCAGCGACATCGATCAACAGATCGACCAGATGGTCTTCCAGCAGATTGACTTCGTCAATGTAGAGAAAGCCCCGGTTGGCGCGTGCCAGCAGCCCGGGCTCGAAAGCCTTGATGCCCTGAGACAGGGCCCGCTCGAGGTCCAGTGCCCCCACCACCCGGTCTTCGGTGGCCCCTAGGGGCAGGTCGACCACCGCAACGGCCCGGGTATGGGTTTTGAGTTTGGTGCCTTCGGCCAGAGCACGGCGGCAGCTCTCGCAGCAGCGCTGGGGCTCGGCCGGATCGCATTGGTAGGGGCAGTCGCTGACCACCCGCATGGCGGGCAGCAGGCTGGCCAGCCCACGGACTGCGGTGGACTTGCCGGTGCCGCGGTCACCGAGCACCAGAACGCCCCCCAGGGTGGGATCGATAGCGGCCATGAGAATGGCCAATTTCATCTCGTCCTGCCCGACGATGGCGGCGAAAGGGAAGGTGTACGCCATACGGCGAGTATGACACATGAATACAGATTTATGTGTCAACTTGAAGTGACACATAAGGGTTTCTGCTAGGGTTCGACTGTCTGTGTCGGTCGGCCGGTGAAATCAGCGGTGCCGCCTGTGCGTGGCCTTCAAGCAGGTGGATCAAGGCGTCGTGCTTCGGATGGCTCGCCGGGCTTCGGTCCGTCCGAACTCAGGGCCTGTGCTGATTCACGGGCCTTTCTTTCGGCCACGCTCTTGGCGAGCGCCTGGCGGGCATCGCGGATTTGCCAGATGCCCCAAATCAACACCAACAAAAAAATGCCCAGTTCCAACCAGATGCCCATTGAATCCTCCTGGGGCTGATTAAGTCGCCCGAGGTCGCGATTCTTTCATGCTTGCGACGCGCCGCATGAGGAAGTGATTTAGACGGGCATTGAGGTCGATGCGGGGCTCGACAAGGACCGTAACGGCCACAATCGCACCATAGCCGACCTGTTGGACCGACCATGACTTTGCTGCCCCGTGACGATGACCAGCGTGAGATCTTGCACAACGAGGTGCATGCAAGGCCGACGGCACGCATTCGCTTGCCGGCCCTGGTGATCTATGTGGCAGTGCTCAATGAGGGCATCTCCCGAGAGCAGGAGAGCGAGCATCTGCGTCGGCTGCCCGGTCAGGAGCATCTGCAGGACCATCAACTGGTGGGCAACTTTTTGCGGCTGCGTTTTGCCACCCATACGGTCAAGTGGGAACGGCACACCGAATTTACCCGCTACTCAATCGTGCAGCACCTGCCCGAGCATGCCTATCTGGGTGCTTCCGGCCCGGATCTGATGTCCAATTTAGCGGTCCCGCGCGAGTGGCTCGCTGGCATCCCGGGACGAACGATGGCGGCTATTTCAATGGCCATGGTGCATGGCGATCTGTCGACCCCCGACGAAACCATGGCGTTGGCCCGACACTGGTTCGGTGACCCGGTGGTGGTGGCCTCGAAGATGGGGAACAACGGTCATTCCTGGGCGGTGAGCGACTTCATCATGCAGCCCAGCGGTTTCGAGCGCATTCTGGTCGTGGCCCCTTCGAGCACCACCCCTGCCCGTGCCGGTCGTATTTCGCAGCGGCTGTTGGAGCTTGAGACCTACCGCATCATGGCGCTTCGAGGCCTGCCGGTGGCCAAGGAACTCGGCCCAGTGCTGGGACAGGCGGAAACCCTTCTGCTGGAAATCACGGCCAGCCTGGACAACAAGGACACCTCGGATCAGGCTTTGCTCGACCGCCTCGTGGCCCTGGCCACTCGTGTGGAGCGGGCCACGGCCGAGCACGCCTACCGTTTCTCGGCCACCCGGGCCTATGAGGCGCTGGTGCAGCAGCGCATCAACGAGCTGCGTGAGCAGCCGATCTCTGGCACCCAAACCATTGGTGAGTTCATGCAACGCCGCCTGTCACCGGCCATTGCCACCGTGGGGGCCACCGCGCAGCGTCTGTCTTCTCTGGCTGAACGGATCTCGCGAACCAGTGCCTTGCTGCGCACACGGGTTGACATCGCCACTGAAGAGCAGAACCGGCAATTGCTGGAAAAACTCACCAGGGGCCAGGAATTGCAACTGCGGCTGCAGACCACGGTGGAGGGCCTGTCGATTGCAGCCATTAGCTACTACGTCATCAGTTTGCTGATGTACGCCAGCAAGGCCTTGGTGGGTGCGGGCTTGCCGGTTGATCCGGAGGTCGCCGTGGGGCTGATGGTGCCCCTGGTGCTGTGGCTGGTCTGGCGCATGACTCGCCGCATTCACCGCGCGTTGCGCCGGGGCGAGCAGGGCTGATCAGGCGCGTTCGTAGCTCACAAAGCTGTAGTTCAGACCGCCGCTGGACTGTGCCGACCGGCGCGAGGTCTCGCGCCACTGCGGACCAAGTAGTGGCGCAAAGGCATCACCCTGGAAATCCTGATGGATTTCGGTCACTTCCACCCGGTGTGCAAGGGGCAGGGCCTGGGCATAGATTTGTGCCCCGCCAATGATCCACACCTGCTCGAGCCCCGCGCACAGCTGCAGGGCCTGTGGCAGGCTGTCTGCCTGTTCCGCGCCGCGAGCCTGCCAGGAGGGCTGACGTGTAAGCACAATATTGCGCCGTCCCGGCAGAGGCTTGAATCGATCGGGCAGCGAGTCCCAGGTCTTGCGTCCCATGATCACCGGATGGCCCTGGGTCAGGGCCCGAAAGTGCGCCAGATCTTCGGGCAGATGCCAGGGCATGCGGCCCTCATGTCCGATCACCCGGTTGGCCCCTTGCGCGTAGATCAGCGCGATGCGAGGCGCGCTCAGCATCAGACCGCCACCGGCGCCTTGATGGCCGGGTGGTGCTCGTAGCCCACTACTTCGAAGTCCTCAAAGGCATAGTCGAACAGACTGGTTGGCCGACGCTTGATCACCAGCCTGGGACAGGGCAGGGGTGTGCGCGAGAGCTGGAGATCCACCTGTTCCTGGTGGTTGCTGTAGATGTGACAGTCGCCGCCGGTCCAGATGAAGTCGCCCACCCCCAGATCGCACTGTTGAGCCACCATGTGGGTGAGCAGGGCGTAACTGGCAATGTTGAACGGCACGCCCAGGAAGATGTCAGCGCTGCGCTGGTAGAGCTGACAACTCAGCCGTGCGGGTTGCCCGTCCTGCCCCGGCGCCACATAAAACTGGAAGAAGGCATGACAGGGCATGAGCGCCATTTTGGATAGCTCGGCTACGTTCCAGGCGCTGACGATAAGGCGTCGCGAATCGGGCTCGGTACGAATGCGTTGAATGACTTCGCTGATTTGATCGATGTGTTTACCATCGGTGGTGGGCCAGGCGCGCCATTGCTT
>JBEIHE010000016.1:0-31528 GCA_040381515.1 Polaromonas sp. | reverse complement strand
TGCATCCCGAAATATGGGAGTCCGTCATTCAAAAGGTGATTGGGTGGCTTTCCTGGATTCAGACGACTGGTGGTTCACAACAAAATTATCAACTGTGTGTGAAGTAATCCAAAAGAATCCGGACTTAATCTATCATGATCTTCAAATAGTATCTGGCTCGAATAATACAAAGTCCCTCGGGAAAACCAAAAGTAGAAAACTTAAAGATCCTATTTTCTTGGATTTATTGCTCAATGGTAATGATGTGCGGAAGGTGAAGCCGCACGCAACGTCCGGGTGCGCTTTGACGACAGGCAAATGACGTCCCACTACGCCAACGTGGCCAACGTCGGCATGAGCAAGGACGAGGTGACGCTGCTGTTCGGCACCAACCAGACCTGGGGCGCAGTGGGTGACGAAATCGTGATTGCGCTGTCCTCTCGCATCATCATGACCCCGTCGGTAGCCAAGAACTTCGCCGCCACACTTGAGCGGGTGCTCAAGGAGTATGAAGAGAAGATCGGCAAGATCGTCTAACAGGATCCACGCTATGAAAATCGGTCGTCCGGCTTTTCAGCCTCTTGCCACGGCCGCCCTGGTGGCCCTGGCCGCCGTAGCGGCCCCCATCGGCGCGCTGGCCCAGGCCGGAAGCCCTTCAGCCGCGCCTACAGCTGCCCTAGGCCCCAATCTGACGATAGAGGCTTTTGCGCGCATGCTGGCCCGTTCGGATGAACTGGTCAGAGCACAGGCTATGGAAGAGTCCATTGCCGTGCAGGGTCTGCGCGGGGCGCGCGCGATCTACGAGCCCTTCCTTTCTGCCTCTATCAACCGAGAAGGCAAGTTGGTGCCGACATCAGCCGAGGAATCCTTCTCGCGCGGCACGCCGCTGCCTTACGAGTCCTACGTCAACCAACTCAAGTTGGGCGTCAACCTCAAGGGTTCGACTGGCGCCGACTGGGAAATCTCCTACAGCCTGGAAGCCATCGTCAATTCGCTGCAACCGCAGGCCAATGCAGTGAGCCCCGAGTACCGGGGCTCCCTGGGCTTTACCGTCACGCAGCCCCTGATGCGCAACGCCGGACGCGAGGTGACGGAATCGGGTATCCGCGTGGCCGAGCGGGAAGAGGCCATTGCGCGCGAGACGGTGAGGCAGGTGCTGGCTCAACGCGTGGGCGAGGGACTGCAGACCTATCTCTTCGTGCAGCGTGCCCAGGAACGGGTGAAGTGGAGACAGCAGGCCACGGAACTTTCCGCCCGCCTGGAAGCGGAGATCACCCGCCAAGTACAGGTGGGACTGAAATCCCAGAATGAGCTGTCGGAATCGCGCGCGCAGCTGGCACTGCGCCGGGCCCAGTTGGCTCAGGCCCAACAGGATCTGGAGGAACAGGTCAACGCGCTGCAGGTCTTTCTGGCCGTTCAGGCCCCTCAGGAGCAAAAGCCAGTGGCAAGCCGCTGGATGCCGGCCGATCCCTTGCGCATGCCCGAGCCGGCCTTTGCAAACAGCCTGCGCATGACCGACCCGCAGACGGCCTTCGATCAAAGGCCGGAAACCCGGGTCAATCGCCTGCGCATCGAGCGAGAGGAATTCAAGCGGCAGTTCGCACGCAACCAGACCGAACCAGAACTCAACCTCAAGCTGCGCTATGGCAAGGACAGCCTGACCGGCCAGCCTCTCTCGCCCCACGAGTACTACTGGCACAACGGGCCGCGATACAACACCTGGGGAATCGGCCTGAACCTGCGCATCGGGCTGAGCGGCGACGCCAAGAAAGACAGCGAGTACCAGACTGCGGTCATGCGCAAGACGCAGGCCGAGCTCTCGCTAGGGGCGGCCCAGCAACGCATCACCAACGAGCTTCTGAGCGTGCGGTCGGTGCTCGATCGAGCGCTGCAGCAGGCAGAGCGCCAGGGCGAGATCGTCCGGGCCCAGGAGGATTTGCTGGCGGCCGAGCGGCGCATGATGAGCGAGGGCCAGAAGTCATTGCTCGATGTCCTTCGGCGCGAAATCGAAATTGCCACTGCGCGGGAGGCCCTGACCGATGCGCTGGCTCAGGTCAACCGATCTTCCTTCGTGGCCTCGCAGGTCAATGGCGGCCTGCTGGTCAGACTGGGACTGGAATGATGAAACACACCCCTGCTCAAGTACTGCGGTGCAAAGGCAGTGCCGCCGGATCTGCCTGGATGCTGGCCGCCCTCATGCTGATGTCCAGCGCACCGGCCGTTTGGGCCGAACCGGTGCGCGGCTTTACCCGCTGCGCCGCCGACCTGCAACTGGCCTTCCCCCTGGCGGGCCGTATTTCCAGAGCCCTGGTACGCGAGGGCAGCGTGGTCAAGAAGGGCGATCTGCTGATGCAGCTCGACCGGGCGGCCGAGGAGCTCGATGTCGAGCGCAGAAGGGTGCAATGGCAAGGCACCTCCGATCTGCTGGTGGCTCAGGCACGCTATGAGACGGCCAGCAAGCAACTCGCCGCAGCCCGTACCATCTTCAACGAAAACCGTGGCATCAGCATGGAAGAGGTGCAGAACCGTGAGTTGGCCGTGCGCACCACGCAGGCAGAGCTTGAGCGAGTGCGCACCCTCAAGGAAACCGAGCGACTCGATTACCTGACGGCCCTGGAAAATCTGGAGCGCCGCACTCTGACTTCGGGCACCAACGGCATCGTCACCCGCATCATCAAGCAAGCCGGCGAGAGCGCGCAGGCCTATGAGGCGGTGCTGCGCCTTTGCGACTTGAGCCGGATCGAATTCATGGCCAATATGCCCACCGATCAAAGCCAGCGGCTGCGCGAGGGGCAGGCGGTGAGAATACAGGTCGCCTCAGTCCCACCAGCCACGGTCACCGCCCGCATCACATTTGTCTCCCCGGTCATCGATCCGGCCAGCGGGCTGCGCGAGATCAAGGCCGACCTTCTCAACCCACCGGCCGCAGTGCGTCCGGGCATCAGCGCCGTCCTTCTGACCCAATAGACTGGCGGCTGCACCGCTTCAGCGCCCTTCCATGAAGCGCACTTTTTACGACCAATGGCACCGCATCGCCGGTCTGCGTCTGGGACTGCGCCAGGGGGTGGTGGTGCGCCTGCACCATTACCGCGACGAGCCCTGGTATGTGCTGCATCAGCAGGCCCATGCTGGCTACTTCAGGCTCGCACCCCAGTCGTACCGCTTTGCCTGCCGACTCGATCCAGCACACACCGTCGATGAAATCTGGCGCGAGGCGGTGGAGACCGATCCGGCGCAGGCGCCCGGCCAAGAAGAGGTCTTCGAGCTCATCACCGCCTTGCATCGCCACAACATGCTTGCAATAGAAGGAGGGGTTGATGAGGCCAAGCTGATCGATCGTCCACAGCGCAAGAAGAAAAAGCCCTGGGCCAATCGCATCTCCGAACTGCTCTTCATGCGCATCCCCCTGTGGGATCCCGAACCCTGGCTCAAACGCCACCAGGGCCTGTTCGCCCGGCTATGGAGCTGGCCTTCCTGGCTACTGATCGCGCTCACCATGGCCTGGGCCCTGGTGGAATTTGCGCTGGCCGGGCCCCGGGTCTGGACACAAGCCAAGGAGGTCCTGCAGCTGGGCAATCTGATGCCGCTGTATCTGGCGATCTTCTTCAATCATTTCCTCCACGAAATGGCCCACGCACTGGCCTGCAAGTACTACGGTGGCCAGGTTCGCACCATGGGCGTGATGCTGTTGCTGTTCACGCCCCTGCCCTACGTCGATCTGTCATCGAGCTGGACCTTTCGCAACCGGTGGCATCGGGCTTGGGTGTCCTCGGCCGGCATGGCCACCGACCTCTTCGTGGGAGCGGTGGCCACCATCATCTGGGCCTACAGCCCGCCAGGCTTGGTCAATGAACTGGCCTACAACCTGATGTTCTCCACCGCGGTCTACACCTTCATCTTCAACATCAACCCGCTGATGCGTTTTGATGGCTACTATGTGCTCTCCGACATTCTGGGCATTGCCAATTTGCATGAATCCGCACAGCAGCAATTCACTCGCTGGTGGAAGACTCGTATTCTGGGGCAGCCCGACAGCGCCGATCTGGGACAAGTCAGCTCCCGCCGGCATGCTGGTCTGGCTCTCTTCTTTGTGGGATCGAACATTTACCGCTGGGCGGTCATGCTCGGCATCGTTCTGTTCGTGGCCGACCAGTACTGGGGCGTCGGCCTGGTGGTGGGCTTGGCCCTGATTTACAGCAGCTTTGTGATGCCACTGAAAAAAGTCATCCGCCCCCTGCGCAGTCCGCTATTTCTGTATCAGCAGCAGGGCAAGCTGCGTCTGAGCGCCGCCGTGCTGCTTATGCTGCTGGCCCTGCTGCTGTGGATGCCGGTGCCCGAAAGCCGTGTGCTGCGCGGCGTGGTCGAGGCCAAGCACAACACCACCCTCTTTAGCCAAAGCAACGCCCGCATCATCAAGGTGCATGTAAGCAGCGGCCAGTGGGTGTCAGCCGGGCAGTTGCTGATTGAACTGGACAACCCCGAGCTGGAACAGGAGCTGCGTGCGGTGCGGGCGCAGATGGTGCAGGTGCGGGCGCAGGAGCGCAAGGCATTGACCGAAGCCTCGGTCGATCTGCGACCCATCCGCGAAAAGCTGGGCACCTTGATGCAGACGCAGGACTACATCCTGCAGCAGATCCAGTCGCTGCGGCTTCAGGCGCCCCACGACGGCCTGTGGCACAGCACCGATATCAGGCACATGGAGGGCAACTGGGTCAGCCGAGGCAAAGAGCTCGGCCGGGTGGTGGACGAACGCAGCCATCTCTTTTTGGGAGTGGTCAAACAGGAGGCGGCGTTGAACTGGGATCGACTCAAAGCGCAAGACAGCCGGGTGCGCATCGAAGGCGAGAGGGCCGATGAACACGCGGTGACACAACTGACCGTCGTGCCCCACTCCCAAAAAGACCTGCCCTCAGCCGCCCTGACCCCGCTGGCCGGTGGAGATCTGGCAGTGTCGGCGCAGGACCAGACCGGACGCAAAGCAGTCGAACAGTTTTTCTTGCTGCGCGCCCAGCTCGACTCCAGTACCAGCCAGGGGCCAGAGGCTGCTTCTCGCAACGGCCGCTCGGGCTGGATCCGGGTGCAACTGCCCCCGCGTCCCCTGGCCGATAGGCTGTGGCAGGCGGTTCAGCAGTTTTTTCAGCGGCGCTATCAGGTATGAGCTCGGATACCCGACGTCCATTGCAGCAAATTCTGGAGCGCGCCTTCTCGGCACCCGAGCTACCCAGTCTCTGGGCCGACGGGCCGACGGGCACCGCCAGCCCTTCGGTGCAATTGCGAGTGTTGGGCAGCCACAAGAGCGAGCCGCCGACCGTTCACCTCGATCGTTGGGGCCGCTGGTTCAGCGCACTGGCAGGGCGCTGGCTGCGCCCCCTGCCTCGCCTGGGTCGCCTGGCTGCGCGGGTCCAGAAGCTGAGCCAGGACGGAGCCGATCGGGACGATCAGGTCTTGAACGAAGCCCTGCGCGAAGCAGCCGCAGACTGCAAGATGCACGGCAGCACCGGAATCGACCGGCGCTCGACCGCAGCCGACCTGAAAGCCCTGGCGCGAGTGGCGCAAGCTGTCCACCGGGTCCATGGCTTTTGGCCGCACCGCCAGCAGATCATCGGCGCGCTGGCTCTGCTCGAGGGCCGGCTGGCCGAAATGGCCACAGGCGAAGGCAAGACGCTCACGGCCGCCATGGCAGCGGTGGTGGCTGCTTGGCGTGGCCTGCCCTGCCATGTCGTCACCGCCAACGACTATCTGGCCGCGCGCGATGCGCAGATTGGCGCACCATTGTTCGCACTGTGTGGGGTCTCGGTGGCCAGCGTAACGGGGGAGACGCCGCCACAGGCGCGAGGAGCGGCCTACCAACACGACATCGTCTACACCACCGCCAAGGATCTCCTGGCCGATCACCTGCGCGATGCACTGGCCTTGGGTCAGGGGGCCTATCGCACCCGATTCGCCCTGGGGACCGCGCGACAGGGTGGGCAGGCGGGTGTAGAGGGCGTGGTGATGCGCGGAGTGCACCAGGTGATCGTCGACGAGGCCGACAGCGTACTGATCGACGAGGCGGTGACGCCGCTCATCATTTCGGCGCAGCGGCCTGACGAACTGCTGGAGAAAGCGGCCCGCGAAGCGGTGACGCTGGCGCGCCAACTGCGTGCTGGCGACGATTTCAAGATTGAGCGGGCGCTGCGGCATATTGAATGGACGGCATCGGGCCGCAGCCTGTTGCAACAGCTGGCCCGAGACATGCCGCCGTTCTGGCGGCGTGCCGATCGAGCCGAAGAGCTGGTGCAGATGGCCCTCTATGCGATGCACCTGATGGTGCGCGACCAGCACTATGTGGTCGACGGGGAGAAAGTCATCCTTGTCGATGAACTCACCGGACGGCTGGCCCAACAACGCACACTCTCCCTGGGGATGCAGCAAGTTCTCGAGGCCAGCCTGGAGCTGCCGATCTCTGCGCCGAGCGAGGTTTCGGCACGTTCGAGCTTTCAGCGTTTCTTTCGCCGCTTTGCCCGCCTGGGCGGTATGACCGGTACGGCCCGTGAGGCCCGGAAGGAATTTGCCGAGGTCTATGGCCTGACCCTGGTGCCGGTGCCTACACACCGTCCGGTGCGGCGGCGCCATCTGGGCTTGCGGGTCTTTCGCAACGAGACAGAAAAGTTCGAGGCGGTGGCGCGCGCCTGTCAGGAATTGATCGCGCAGGAACGCGCCGTGCTGATCGGCCTGCGCAGCGTGCGCTCGAGCTCCGCCTTGGGCCTGTGCATGAGGGCGCGCCTGCCACAGGCGCCAGTCGACGTGCTGCACGCACTTGAACACGAGCGCGAGAGCGCCATCGTGGCGGTCGCCGGCAGGGCCGGGGCCATCACGATCGCCACCAATATGGCCGGGCGTGGTACCGACATCGCACTCGACCCGGCAGTTCATGCGGCCGGCGGCCTGCATGTGATCGTGGCCGAGGTCAATGATTACGCGCGCATTGACCGGCAGTTGGTTGGCCGCTGCGCGCGTCAAGGCGATCCGGGCTCGGTGCAAGTGTTTGTGGCCCTCGATGACGAACTGCTGCGCCGCTTCCTACCGCCTGCCTTGGCCTGGTTTTGGGGCGTCGCTCACCACGGCCTACCGCCACTGCGCCGGCCCATGGCAGCGTTGATGATCCGCTTGGCGCAGAATCGGGCCACGCGGCTGGCTTTTCGGCAGCGTCGAAACACACTAGAACAAGACAGCGAATTGGAGAAGGAAGGCTTTTGAACTCGCAACTGGATCACACCGCACTGGACCTGAGCGGACAGTGGCTTGAGCAACTGGCCCAGTGGCAGGGTACGCCTGCACAGTATTGGCAGCACCTGACCCAAGTGGCCCGGCTGGTGCTAGGCGCACAAGCGACCACAGTGTGCTGGCGGACAACGACCGCACCAGCCACCCTGCAGGCAATGGCCAGCGACCCGGCCACAGCGACTGCGCCTGCCTGGCTGACCGATCTCGGCGGCCCACTGTTGCAACAGGCACGTCGCCAAGGATGGGCCCTCGGGCGCAGCAGCAGCGGAGCGCTGCGCATCGGCCTGGCCGCCCTGCACCTGCAAGAGCCGCGCGAGGTCTACCTGGCCTGCCTCCTGAGCGAGCAAGGCCAGGCCAGCGCCGAGGAGGCGGCTGCGTTGTCCGCACTGTCGTGGCTGCCGCGTCTATTTGAACGCGAGCGCCAAGCAAGACAGAGCGAGCGCGACGCCACCCGACTGGCGCAGGTGCTTGAGACCGCCGGACGCTTGCTGCAAGAGGCACAGAACCTGGATCGGGCTGCGCTGATCTTGGCCAACGATCTGGCCGAGCGCTTTGCCTGTCAATCGGTCGCAGTGTGCTGGCGCGCTGGCGAAGGGCTCAAGCTCAGAGCCCTGAGCCACACCGAAAAGCTCGATCGACGCAGCGAAATTTCGACCTTGCTGGAGGAAGCAGGCCAGGAGGCGCTGAGCCAAGGCCGGGAAATAGCCTGGCCCAGCCAGGACAAGGTGGTCGAGCGCGCGCACGAGCGCTACGCGCTGCTGCAGCAGCCCGGACATCTCTACACCCTGCCGCTTAGCGAGCCGGGGGCCGTTGGCGAGCCCGACCGTCCGTGGGGCAGCATCACGGTGGAGCGGCAAGGCATGGCCTTCACCAACGCCGAGCGCTGGGCCCTGCGCCTGTATGCCGACATGGCGCTGCAGCCACTGTTGCAGGCACATCAGCGCAGCCGCGCCCTGCCGGTGCGAATGCTGCGCGAGCTCAAACACAGCCTGCCACGCGCCCTTCAACCACGCACAATCGCTGGCCGCAATCTGGCCCTGATGGGCGTAGCTGCTGTGATTGGCATCGGACTGATCCCCTGGCCACATCAAGTCACGGCTGGCGCCACCGTCAAGACCGACACCATGGCCTTTGTAGGAGCGCCCTTTGACGGCTACCTCGAATCGAGCGCTGTCCAGCCGGGCACCCAGGTGCGGGCGGGAGACCGGCTGTTTTCGGTGGGGACGCGCGAACTCGCCCTGGAACGCGCGAGCATCCAGGCCGAGATCGCTCAAGCCAGCCGCGAGGCCGACAAGCGTCGCGCGGTCAATCAATTGGCCGAGATGCAGGTGGCCGAGGCGCAAGTGGCGCAGGCCCAGGCCAAGCTGGCCCAGATCCAGCAAAGGGTCAGGTCAGCCAGCGTCATCGCTCCGATGGATGGCGTGGTGATCGAAGGCGAGCCCGGCAAAAATCTGGGTGGCGCGGTGCGGCGCGGCGATACGGTGGTCAAGATCGCGGCACTCTCAGCCCTTTACGTGGAGGCGGCCGTATCCGAAAAAGATCTTGGCCATGTGGAGATCAACCAGCCCACGCGCCTGACCCTGCTGGCCGAGCCGGCTTTGACCCACGAACTCAGCGTGCAGCGCATCATTCCGCAAGCGGCGGTGGTTGATGGCGAAAACACCTTTGCCGTGCGCCTGAAACTGGAGGGATCAGCCCCCGAGCATTGGCGACCCGGTATGACCGGTGTGGCCAAAATCTCGATTGGCTGGCGCCCCCTGGCCTGGATCGCCACCCACCGCCTGATCGACTACCTGCGCATCAAGCTCTGGATATAGGACGCGGAGCGAGCGGGGGAGCAGGAGCGCCGCCCCCAACGCGGTGCGGCAGTTAGTCACTCAAGGCCCATCGCCGTGAGGGGGAGGCTCCCCCACTAACTCCAGTAGAGCGAGGACCTCAAGAGCAAAGTGGGAGCGCCGCCCTCGGCGCGATGCGGCAAACGCTGACAGCGCGGCACTGCAGGGCGCGACACGATAGGGGCATGCGAGAGTTCTCTTGTCCCACAGCGCCATGTGTTCGGGGAGTGCCGTGAATCGACCTCTCGGACGTGCGGGTACTCAGGCCGTGCGCTGGAGTGTCCTGACCTCAGCGGCCCGACTGGTGCTGCAATTGCTCATTCAGGTCTGGCTGGCGCGAATGCTCGGGCCGCAAGTCTTTGGCATTTTCGCCATCGGTCTGGTCACGCTCACCCTGGCCGGCTTTCTGGCCGGCTTTGGCCTGAGCTGGAACCTGATGCAGCGCGCCCAGCTTGAGGAGGCCGACATTCGCTTTGCCTGGACCTGGCAACTGCTCATGGGCCTGGCCGCCCTGCTCGCCCTGCAGGCGCTGGCGCCCCTGATTGCGCAGACGATGCGCGAGCCCGCCGCCGAGGCGGTGATTCGCTGGATGTCGCTGGGCTGCCTGCTTCAGGCAGCGGCTGCACCGGCCACCCATCTGCTGACTCGGGCGCTGGACTTCCGCAGCCTGGGTCTGATCCAGTTGCTGAGCTACCTCGTCGGCTACGGTTTGGTTGGCCTGCCCCTGGCCTGGAATCACGCCGGCGTGAACGCGCTGCTGTGCGCGTGGCTGGTGCAAGCGGCGCTGGTCACTGGGGCCAGTCTGTGGGTGCGGCCTCATGCCTTTACGCCACTTCTCTGGTATGGCCGTGCCCGCGAAATGCTCGGTGTGGGGCAGGCGGTGTTCATGACCAATTTGGTCAACTGGACACTCAATCACCTCGACCGCCTGTTCATCGGACGGCTGCTGGGCACCTGGTCATTGGGCCTCTACAACGTGGCCTACAACCTAGCCAGTGTGCCCAGCCAAATCTTGCTGGGCGCCTTGCAACCGGCCTTCGTGGCCGCTGGCGCGCAGATGAGGGCGGAACCGGGGCGACTGGCCCAGGCCTATCTGCAGATGCTGGCCACGCTGATGGTGCTGGGCATTCCCGCCGGCCTGGCCCTGGCCTTGCTGGCTCCCGACCTGATGGGCCTGCTCTACGGCGCGCGCTGGCTGGAGGCCTCACCGGTGCTGGCTTGCCTGCTGGCGGCCATGCCGCTGCTGGCCATCTGGGGCATCTCCACACCGGTACTGTGGAACACCGGACGCTCGCACCATGAATGGTTGCTGCAACTGCCCCTGCTGGCCCTGGGCGCGCTGGCCTTGTGGATTGCCGCCCCCTGGGGACTGACCTACGCGGCGGTGGCAACCGCCACGCTGGTGCTGCTGAGAGCGGCCCTACTGGTGGGAGCAGCGCTGCGTGCCTTGCAAGTGCCCGCGTCGGCCCTGAGCCCCCACGCGCTGCGGGCGCTCGTGCTGAGCCTGGCCACAGCGGCTGCGGTGCTTTCGGTGCAGGCACTGATTGCCTCGCCGGTGCTGCGTCTGCTGGTCAGCGCAGCGCTGCCGCTATTTCTGATCGGTCTGTTGTGGTGGCTGCAGCCGCATGCGCTGCAGCGGGCTCTGGGCGCGCCCACTTGGGCCATGGTGCTGCGCTTTGCGCCCAGTCTCCATCGCAGGGACCTCCACGGACGCGCCAGCGCAGCGTGAACAGGTGCAGGGAAGGCCATGAATTTCACCTCGCTTGCGCCCCTGCTCTTGGGCGGCCTGCTGGCAGCGGCGCTGTCCTGGCTGGGCATGGCGGCTGCCCTGCAGCGCAGCGGTCAGCAGGCGCATTGCTACCTGCATGCGGTGGTGCCGGCGCTGCTGCTGATCATGGCCGCTGGCGTCTGGCTGGGCGGCAGGGACCTGACCAGCAATTTTCTACTGCCCGAATTCAGGCCCGACCCGCCCCGCCCCGCTTTACTGGATACGGTGCAACCGGTGCTGTCGCTGCTGTTGCTGGCCGTGAGCTTTGAACGCATCCTCAGCCGCGCTTTGCTGCCGGGCCAGCGAACCCTCAGCCCATGGCTAGCTCTGAGCTTCTTCTTGTTCTGGCTGGGTAGCACCGCATCACCGGCCTTGCTGGGCGCTCATCCGGCCTGGAGCCACGATCTGCTATATCCGCTGGTCATCGGGCTGGCGGCCACACTGGCCAGTGCGAACGATACCGAGAGGGTGCTGCGCTGGAGCCGAAACGCCTTGCTGCTGCTGATGCTCGCTGGCGTGCTGCTCATCCCCTGGAAGACCACTCTGGTGCTGGACCAAAATTACCAGCAGGGCCTGATCGACGGGCTGCCACGCTTTGGCGGTCTGGCCACTCATCCGGTGTCCATGGGGCTGCTCGCGCAGCTTGGACTCTTGTGCCTGATGGCCCGGCCGCTGCAGCAGGTCTGGCTCAACCGGGTCGCCTGGGGGTTGGGGCTGGGCGTGCTGCTGATGGCTCAATCGAAGACTGCATGGCTGGCCTTCTTGCTGTGCAGCGCCGTGATGATGGCCTACCGCATTGGGCCGCTGCTCAAGCGTCAACTGGGCGATGTACAACAAGCGGCTGTCCCCCTGAGCCTACTGACGCTGGCCCTGTGTGCGGTCTCGGCCCTGTTGCTCATGCTCGGGCTGGGCGATACCACCTGGATAGACCGCCTGCTGCATACCCCCGAAGGCCAGCAGCTGCGCTCCTTCACTGGCCGCGACCGTATCTGGGCCATCGCCTGGGAAGAATGGCTGGCCCACCGGACTTTTGGTTGGGGGCCGCAGATCTGGGGCGAGGCGTATCGGCAATCGATCGGGCTGGCCAACGCCACCCATGCCCACAACCAGCTGATGGACACCCTCTCGCGCGCGGGTCTGGTGGGCGCGGCCGCGCTGCTTCTGTATGGCTTGGTGCTCACGCTCCTGGCGCTGCGCTGCAGCCGTGCCACGCGCGGTCTGTCGCTGGCCCTGCTGCTGGCCCTGTGGCTGCGGGCTGGCAGCGAAGTCCCGCTGCTGTTGATGGGCTACGGTCCCGACTTTATTGCGCACTTGCTGCTGCTGGCAGTTCTAGCGGCAGCCAGCGAAAAAAGGGTCGCCGTGCCCCGTCAGGCGCCTGGTCCGGTGAGCGCAGTGGGCTCGCATCACCTCGGGAGGCATCCCGCATGATGTTCTCGGTGGTCATCCCGATGTACAACAAGGGGCCCTACATCGCCTGCACCCTGCAGTCGGTGCTGGCGCAGAACCTCAGCGATCTGGAAGTGGTGGTGGTCGATGACGGATCAAACGACAACGGCCCGCAGATCGTCGCGCAATGCCCCGACCCACGGGTACGCCTGCTGCAGCAGTCCAATGCTGGCGTGGCGGCTGCGCGCAACCGGGGCATTGAAGCAGCACGCGGGCAGTGGGTGTGCTTTCTCGATGCCGACGACTGGCTAGACCCCGGCTACCTCAGCGCCCTGCAGCGCGCGCATCAGCTCTACCCCCAGGCCGATGTCCTGGCCGCCGACTTCGTGCGCGTACCGCACGCGCCGGGCCCCTGGCCACCGGGCTGGACCAGCCCCACTGAAGGAGCGCGTGTGGAACTGATCACGAGGCTGGCCCGCTACTGGATGAGCTACCCCTCCCTGAGCAGCAGCTCGGTGGCGGTGCGACGCAGCCGGCTGCTGGCTCTACAGCCTTGCTTTCCGTTGGGCGAGTCGGTGGGGGAAGACCTCGACCTGTGGTTTCGGCTGGCCGAACAAACTCCCATCGCGCTGGTGCATGAACCCCGGGTGGCCTACCGGGTGGCCGTGGGCGGCAGTCTGAGCAGCCATCAGGTGCTGGGGGCAGCGCGAGAAGCCCCCCCCTTCTTGCAGCGGCTGCGCCAGCGCGTGCGCGAGGGTCAACTGCCGCCCCAGCTGCGCCGCGACACCCGCTGGTTGATTGCCCAGCATGAACTGAGTCTGGCACGCGAGGCCTTGCAGGCCGGGTATCGCGCCCAGGCCCTGCGCTGGCTGCTGCGCGCCCACCATGCCCTGCGCGGCCGCCGATGGTGGTTCACTCTGATCATGATCGTGGGCTTGCCGCATCGATGGATCACCCCAGTCCTGCGCTGGCGCACCCGCCACCCACAACAGGCCCCCCGATCTCAACAAGGGCTGCAGGCCTCCGATTCGGTGCGCTAAACCATGAGCGCTGAAGCCCTCAAGGCCCCTGCGGTTTCGATTGTGATCAAGGCCCTCAATGAAGAGGCCCATATCGAGGCGAGCGTGCGCAGCGCACTGAAGGCCCTTCATGCGCTGAGCGCACCCAACGGCTCAAGCGGCGAAGTGGTGCTGTCTGATTCCGGTTCGGCCGATGCCACCGTGGCACGCGCCAGCGCCTATCCGATCCGCATCGTGCAGCTGGCCCAGCCGCTGGAGCGTCGATGCGGCATAGGCCCGCAGTTGGGCTATGCACATACCGACACGCCCTTTGTGTACCTGATGGATGGCGACATGCAGCTGCAGCCCGACTTTCTAGCCCGGGCCCTGAGCCTGCTGCAGCAAAGGCCCGAACTGGCTGGGGTGGGCGGTCAGGTGCTTGAACTCAATGCCGATCATCTGGAATACCGGGCCCGCAACGAAAAGCCGCAGGCCCAGGCGCGCAGCGCCGAAGTGGACCGGCTCGATGGCGGCGGCCTGTACCGGCGCAGCGCCATTGAATCGGTGGGCTACCTGTCCGACCGCAACCTGCACAGTTACGAGGAGTACGAGCTCAGCCTGCGCCTGCGCGAGCGCGGCTGGAAACTCTGGCGGCTGCCCGAGGTCGCCGCCACCCACCAGGGTCATGCCACAGCACCGTATCAACTGCTGCTGCGTCGCTGGCAAAGCGGCTACATCATGGGTCTGGGTGAATTGCTGCGCGCCAGCTGGCTCCATCCCGCGCGGCGTCGGCAAGTGCTGCAGTTGCGCGAGACGCGTCTGTACCTCGCCCTGCTGGCCGCCTGGCTGCTACTGGCCGTCGCGCTGCTGCTGCCCCTGCCCGCCCAAGGCAAGATGGCTGCCGCATCGTCTACGCCCCTGCTGGCCCTGGCCCTGATGAGCCTGCGCAAGCGCTCGCTTGAACGGGGACTCTATGCGGTAGCGGCCTGGCATTTCAATGCGGCCGGATTCCTGCGCGGCCTGCTGCAGACGCGGCGCCCACCCACCGAGCCGATTGCCTCGCGGGTGCTCCGAGAGCCCTACAGCGCCAAGGCTTGCGCCTCAGGGTCGCGGCCATGAAGGCCGGCAGCCCTCCACTGAGCCACCGAACGGGTGCCGGACCGCAGCGCATTCTCATGGCCTGCCCCTGGGGGCCGGTAGGCGGCGGCATGTACCGGGTGGTGGACTACCTGATGAGCCAGGCGGCCCAAGCCAGCACCACCGACTTTCGGCTCGAAGGTCTGGACACGCGCGGTCAGGGCTCGGCCCTGTCCAGCCTGAAGGTGCTGGCACGCGCCCTGCGAACCGTGTGGCAAGGCCATCGAAGGGGCGACCTGGCCGGGGTGCATATTCATCTGGCCGAGCGCATGAGCCTGCTGCGCAAAGGCCTGCTGATGATCTGGTGCAAATGTCTTGGCGTACCGACGATCGTGCATGTGCACGCCGCGCAGTTTCCGCAGTTCTACGACAGCCTGCCCCGCCCGGCCCGCTGGCTGACCCGGCGCATTCTGCAGCTGCCGCTGCTGATCGTGGTGCTGGGACCGCGCAGCCAGGCCTTCGTGGTGCAGCAACTGCAAGTGCCAGCCGAGCGGGTGCGCATCGTGCCCAATGGCGTGCCCGCAGCCCGCCTGCCCCAAAGTCGCCTGGCGCCGCTGCGACACCTGCTGTTTGTGGGCAATCTGTCGGAACGCAAGGGCGTGGGCGATCTGCTGCAGGCCCTGAGCCTGCCCGGATGGGACCGCCAGCGCACCCGCATCACCCTGGCCGGCGGCGGTGATGTAGAGGGCTATCGCCGCAAGGCCCAGGCCCTAGGCTTGAGCGACTGGATCGAATGGACCGGATGGGTGGAACGCGAGGCCATAGCCCAGCTCATGGCCAGCGCAGACGCGCTGGTGCTGCCCTCTTACGACGAGGGCCTGCCCCTGGTCATTCTGGAAGCTCTGGCCCAGGGCCTGGCCGTGGTCTGTACCCCGGTGGGCGAAATTGCCCACCTCATAAAGGAAGGCGAGCACGCCCTGTTCATGCCCCCGGGTGACCCACCGGCTCTGGCTCGTCAACTGCAGCGGGTGCTGGGCGACGAAGCCCTGCGCCTGAAGCTGCAAGCGGCCGGCCAGCAACTGCATGCCCGCGAGTTTTCTCTGCCGCGATTTCAGGCGCGGGTGGCCCAACTGCATCAGGAGTTTTTTGGGCGCAGGGTCAAACACGCAAGAGCCTTAGCTGAGTGACAGGAGTTCCCGAACTATGGGAGAAGGCTTGGCGCGTTGCGTGGGATGTGAGCGTGAGGTGTGGAGCGCCGCCGGGGCGCGGCTCCTACAGGCGGCATCCAAGGCTAAGAATGAGGAACACGGCCTCCAGCAGGGGACCAGTTTTCCCAAGCCACGTCTTGGAAGACAACCATCAGGTTTTCCGTGTCAAAGCCACTCTTTGCCAGAGAGGCTGTAAGGTGGGCCAGGACAGCTTTCTTCAGCTTCACGCTTCTGCCAACACCGAGCAGTATCTCGACCAAGACAAAGTATGAGGTTCTTTCAGTCGTGACGTCGGGAAAGTGCGGGTCGAAGTGGAAGTCGTCTTTGTCGAGTTCGATGACGCGATGAAAGCGGTCTCGCGGATTGACGCCCACCGAGCAAAGTGCCTCATGAACTGCTGACAGGATGAAAGCCTTGAACTCACGGGGCTTGGGTTTTGCTACGGTGATCGTGACGATGGGCATAAAGACCTTGCCTCAAGAGGATGCAGAGTACCTTTTAAGTATCCGACAAATCGCTCGACCACTTGGCCCAAGGCAGGATGAAGTGAGTGGGTCACTGCTTGGAGAATCGCCGCGAGGGCGCGGCTCCCACACCCCACACCCCACACCCCGCCATGTTCAAACCACTCCGCTGCGAGTACACGCCGACAGTCTGCGCTGCAGGCGCAGTGAGCGCCAGATGAAGACGGGGTTACCGATGACGTAGCGGGCGAACAGGCGTCTGGGTTCCTGGCCCAGGCGCCAGAGCCATTCGAGGCCGGCGCGGCGCCAGACCTTGGGGGCGCGGCGGGTGCGGCCGGCCATGAAGTCGATCAGCGCGCCCACGCAGACGATCAGGCAACTGTGGGAAAGGTGCTGCTTGAGCCACTGGGCCATTTGCTCCTGGCGGGGCATGCCCATGCCCAGCAACACCAGGGAGGGCCTGCGCTGGCGCAGCAGATCCAGATAGGCACTGGGCTCTTGGAAGCCATCCATTCCCCACAGTGCACTGTGGGGCATCCATTGCTGCTGTATCTGCTGCAGGCCGCGGGCCAAGTGGGGATCACGGGTGCCCAGTACGGCCGTGGGCAGGCCATCGCAGGCGCGCATCAGACGGGGTACGAAGTCAGTGCCGTTCATATTCAGGCCAGGCGATTGCCCGCAGCGTCCGAGCAACCACCCCAGGCCGCTGCCATCGCGCAGCAAGATGTCGCTGGTCAGCAGGGCCTGCGCAAACGGCGGCTGCGTGGCCGCCAGATTGAGCGCGTGGGCGTTGACAAAAGCCAGCACGTGCGGCCCGCGTCCCTTGGTGGCAAGACGCCGCAAGCGGCCAAGCAAGACCAAGACCGCCGACTCGTCGGGCACACAACGCAGCCGCTCCATGATGCCCGGCCAGGCGTCCATGATCAGGACTCGCGCAGAACCGTGCCGATCGCGCGAACCCCGAGATCGCGCAAGCCCTGGCTCAGTTGCAGCAGTCGCGGCAAAGAAGACACATCGCGGTGGGCCAGCAGCAAAGCAGCCCCGCAATGGGCGGCCACATGCAGTGCATCGCTGCACTGCGAAGCGGCCGGCGAATCCAGCACCATCAGGTCGTGCTCCTCCCCCAGGCATTGCAACAGCTGCGACATCTGGGGCTGGCTCAGCAGCTCCTGCGGATTGGGTGCAGGGGTGCCAGCCGACAGCACCGACAAGCCGCGCAGGCCCGCGATTGGCTTGACGCCTTCACTCATGCTCCGCCCCGCCAGCCAATCCGAAAGACCTGCGGCCTGACCGAGATTAAAAAGCTGATGTTGGCGAGGCTGGCGCAGATCGGCATCAATCAGCAAAGTGCGACGGCCCATTTGGGCCCAGGCAATGGCCAGGTTGGCCGCGGCAACTGAGCGACCCTCCTTGCGATCGGGGCTGAGCACCGCGAGCCTTTGGGGCACACCCGCATTGGACAGGCCGCGCAACACCAGCTGGCTACGCAAGCCCCGCCACTGCTCGGCCGCTGCACTTTCGGGGCTGTGGGCCATCACCAGCTCGGGGGCGAGCTTGGCTTCAGGGCTCAGGTAGGGATAGTCAAACTGGACCGACAGCGCAAAGCGCACATCGTCTGCGGTCAGCAGGCCCAGTTCCTGGCCCAGCTGTCCAAAGCGTTTGCCGCTGGTGGCCTGCAAGGCCAGGATGCGATCCACGTCTTCAGACGCCAGGCGTCCAGACTGAACCAGAATCTGACCCATGCGTTGATGGCGCGTGGACGGCGCGCTAACGGCCAGCGCGGTTTCCAGAATATGCGGGGGAGGATTGCGATTCATGGGGACCTCTGATGTCCGAGAGACAAGGGAGTCGATCGGCCTGCCAGACGAGGAAAGCCAGCACCGCCTCGGTCGCCGACGCGCCCGAGGACCGGCAGGTCCAGCACCTGCACCAGATCGGCAGCCGATCGCACTCGCCTATGGGCCAGCTCCATCCAGAGCACCAGACCGATGCCGATCAAACCGCCCCCAAAGGCGCCGGCAAGAGCCAGCAGGGTGGTGGACAGACCGGTCGGCCGCTGCGGCGCCATCGCAGTGTCCAGCCGCATGATGTTGGTCTGATTGCTCAGGCTCTGCAAGCGGGTCAGCGAGGCGCTCTTGCTCACTTCATCGTAGGAGCGCTGGGCGGCCTCTACATCGCGGCGGTACACATTGAGCTCGTCGCGCTGCTTGTTCAGTGACATGACCCGGGACTTCTGCGCGGCCAGCGCCGACTGCAATTCACGCTCGCGCTCGCGCCCCACCGTCCAGCTGGTGTCAATGGCGCTGCCAACGCGGGCGGTCTCGGTCTGCAACTGGCTGCGCACCGCAGCCAGCTCAGTCTGCAGGCGCAGTATTTGCGGGTGATTGGGGCCCAGGTTAACGCCCAGCTCACGCAAGCGCGCTTCGAGCCGGCCCAAATCGGCGCGCAGGCCGGCAATCAGTGGGCTGTTCATGGCCTCAGCCACCGTCTCGCTCACAGCCAGGCGTTTGCTTTGCGCGTCGGTGTTCTGTCCCTGCACGGCCGTCAACTGCGAGGACAGCTCGGCCAGGCGCGTGGTTTCGTGGTCGAGCCGCTCATCGGTCGAGGCCAAGCCCACGCGCTGCGCGTAGGCCGACATGCGCGACTGGGCCAGTTCAAGCTGGTCACGGGCGGTACGCACCTGTTGATCGAACCACTGGGCATAGACCCGCGCCGGCTCGGTGCGCAAGGCCAGCACCGTCTCCACATAGGCCTGGGCAAAGGCATTGGCCAGATCAGCGGCCACCTGGGGCTCCGGCGCCTTGTAGCTGACATGGATGACATTGCTCTCGCGGGCCGGTCGCACGTCAAGCCCGCTGCGCAGGGTTTCCAGCAACCAGGCTTCGTACGATCCTATGCCCTGGGTGACCGCCTGCCAGCGCGCCTGCCACTGCGAGTTCTGGGCCAGCCCGAGCTGGTCAATCACCCGCTGCGCCACGCGCTCACCGGCAATGATGTCAACCTGCGTGGCCATGTAGCTGGGCGCAATCACGCCACTGATGCCCTGCGCTGCGGCCACTGGGTCAGGCGCCCTCACATCGACCAGCAAGCTGGTCTGTGCGCTGTAGCTGCGGGGTCTGAGCATGCCGGTGAGCAGGCCCAGAGCGGTGATCAGCAGAGCCACCAACAGAGCCAGACGGTAGCGGGCTCGCAGGATCAGCAGAAATTGATGCAGGGTCATGCGATGCGCTCCTTCTAGAACAGGCTCTCGCCCACATGCAGCACGTCCTCGGGGCGTACCGCATCGGTCAGCGAGGGGCTCAGTTCAAGCACCTGACCCTGCTCGTCCTTACGGTGCAGCTTGAGTCGCTTCTGGCTGCCACGGGGCGTCAGGCCTCCACCGGCGGCCAAGGCCTGCTGTACCGTCATGCCGCGCTCGAGCCGATACGCACCGGGGCGCTGCGCAGCACCATAGATATAGAACTGCGGCGCCTTGCCCACATAGAGCGTGTCGCCGGCAGCCAGCACCAGATCGTCGGCCGAGGGCTTGGGGCCGAACAGGGCTTGCACATCGATCATCTTGCGCAAGGGCTGGCCCGCGCGGGTGCCAGTGAGCACCACCCAGTCGTCGCCGCTGGGGGGCCACGCCGCCTGCGGCGGCCAGCACTTCGCTGACCCGGGTCTGGGTGTTCTCCAGTACAAATCGGCCGGGACGCGCCACCTGGCCAAGCACCGACACCTGATGGCCGCGCATTTGTCGCAGCACCAGACTGACCTGGGGGTCACGGACGAAGCCGCCGTTGCGCAGGGCCTGCGCAATGCGGGCCTGCGCCTCCATCAGGGTCTGGCCGCCAACTTCCACCGCGCCAATTAAGGGGTAAGTGATCAGGCCCCCTTCGGACACGCGCACATCGAGCGTGAGGTCGGGGTTCTGAAACACGGCAGCCCCGATCACATCCCCAGGGCCAAGGCGGTAATCGCTGGCCACAAGGGCCGCACTGGTCCCCATCTGGGCTCGAGCCGATCCAGCCCCGGACACAAGGCCCAGACCCAAGAACAAAAGAGCGACCGTAAAAAGGGAATCGAGCTTCATGCAAAGGCTCCTGTGAGTTCATCAAAAAGCGGCTTGAGCCGAGACGGTGAACAAATGGGCGCGGTAGTTCAGGCCCGCCTGGTTGGACCGGCGCTCATCACGCTGGGCGCTCAGACCCAGGCGCAGCGCGCGCAGAGCCTGCCACTGGAGCTCCAGCGCCAGCCCATGCAGACGATCGCGTCGGCCAGGAGACGTCGCGCCCGCGGGGGCGCCCTTGTAACTGCGCTCGCCCTCTTCCACCCGCAACCGCAGCAAGGTTTTTGGGGCGGCCTGCCATTGCGGCGCCAGATAAACGCGGTACCCCTCGAAGTAGCTGGCCTGCGCAGTCTGGTAGGTCCCCAGCTCACGCACCAGGCCTGCGCCCAGCATCGTCTTACCGGTCAGATCCCACTGCCCGCCCACCCTGGCGGCCCAGCCGGACCAATCGCGATCGGGACGGGTGTCATGGAGGCGATCGAGATAAGCCAATTGGCCCTGCAGACGCAGACGACCCGAACCAGCCCAGTTCCAGTCCAGCGCATGCTCGCGCTCGGTAAAGTCGCCAGGCGCGCCAGGCTGTATCGCTTGCGAATAGCGGCCCTGGCCTTGACGAAACCGATAAGCCAGGTTGTTGTCGGAGGGCAGTTGGTACAGCAGTCCGATCTCTGCGCCGCTAACCCTGCTGTCAGGCTCCTGCCCCAAGGGGTCGGTGTTGTTCTGGCGACGTTCAAAGAGTCCGCCCAGCGCCTGCCAGGAGGCGCCGAGCTGGCGCTTGAGCTCCAGTGAGAGCAAAGCCTCGGTGCGGCGCACCAGACCACTGGAGGCGATCGAGTCGCCGAGCCGGTCCACCCACTGCCGACGCTCAGCCGCTAAGCGTCCGCTCCAATCCGGGCCCAGGCCCCAGTGCCAGGCCGCGCGGTAATTGAGGGCATCGAAGTCCAGCGAAGACGTGCTCTGGTAACGATAGGCATCCACCTGCGCATCGATCTCCACCCGCTGACGGCTGTAAGTTTGATCAAAGGTCAAGCCGGCCGAATAGACGCCAATCTGGTCACTGAGCGGGCTGCTGGCAGTGCGCAGCACATTGCTGTCGCGCTGCCATTGCAGGCCCGCCCGCAGAATCAGGGGTCGGCCAGCTTCGGGCTGGGCCACGGGCTCAGCGGGCCAGGCGTTCGGTTGCGCCCAGGCAGACGCCGCCGCAAGGGCACCGGCCCATACGGCAAAACCCGCGTAGCGCACAGCAGCGCAGGTGAGCTTCGAAAAGAGCCGATTGGTTCGCATGTTGTGGGTCCTTCAGTAGGCCTGGGCATCCCTGAACACCAGGGCGATGGTGCGCGCGATGATGCGCAAGTCCAGCAACAGGGACCAGTGCCGCAGATAGTCAAGATCCAGATCGATGCGCGCCTGCATCTTGTCAACCGTATCGGTCTGCCCGCGCTGACCGTTGACCTGGGCCCAACCCGTGATACCCGGCCTGACCTTGTGTCGCACCATGTAGCCTTTGATCATCTTGCGATACAGCTCGTTGTGCGCCACGGCGTGCGGGCGCGGTCCGACGATGCTCATCCGGCCCTGCAACACGTTGATGAACTGCGGCAATTCATCGAGTGAGGTGCGCCGCAGGAAAGCCCCGATCCGCGTCAGTCGCCCATCACCCGGCCGGGCCTGCTCGATCTGCGGGCCGTCTTCGGTGACGGTCATGGTGCGGAACTTGTAGACACGTATCTCCTGCCCGTCCAGACCATAGCGACGCTGCACAAAAATCACCGGCCCCGGCGACTCGAGACGCACCAGCAGCGCAATGAGCAGCATCACGGGGGCAATGAGCAAAAGAATCAGGCTGGCCAGCAGCAGGTCACTGCCGCGCTTGAGCACCCCGGTCCAGCCGCGAAAGGGCGTATCGCAGACCGAGATCACCGTCACCCCGCACACCTGGTCGCTGCGAGCCTGGATCAAATCGGTGATGAACATGTCGGGCACAAAATAGATCGAAGCGGTGGTGTCCTTGAGTTCATCGAGCAAAGCCAGAATGCGCGGACTTGAAGACATGGGCAAGGACAAATAAATCAGCTGCACCCGGTTGTGGCGCACATAGTCGGGCAATTGCCCCAGGCGCCCGGCCAGCGGGGCGACCGCTGCATCGCCGTTGCGCCAGCGATCGCGATCGTCAAAGAAGCCAAGCACTTGCACGCGCTGTTCGGCCGAAGTCCGCAATCGCTCGGCCAGGGTCAGACCCTGGGGATTGAGCCCCACGATCACCGCCGGTCGCAGCGGACCCTGCCAACTCAGCAGGCTCGGCGCAGCAAGACGCAGCAAGGCATGCAGCGACCACTGCGCCGCCGGAGCCAACCACAAGGCATGCAGCAAAAAGAGCGGCTCAAATACCTGCAGATACGAGGTCGCGAACCCCACCCAGGCCAGCACAGCGGCCCGCCACGACCAGCGTGCCAGCACCTGCAAAGCCATGCGCGACAGGCCCAGATGTCGCAGGGTGACTCCGGGGAAGGCCAGGAGAAAGATGAGCAGGGCCAGCACCCCCATCGGCGCATCGATCGTCCCGATGCCCAGGCCACACAGGACCAGCAGGGTGAGCACCGGCATCAGGGGATCGCCCCAGACTTCGATCGCATCAAGCAGGGGGCTGCGACCCGGCTCTGCGCCGGCCAGCTGGCCACGCCCGCCTGGTTCAGGTACATACCTACGCCACCCGGCGCGGGCCCCTGTCTGTTCGGTTCGATCGGCGAGCGTCATCACAGCCGCATTGTTCGGATGACCCTGCGGCTCAGTCGTAGGACAAGACCGGCTGCCCGCGACAGGCTGCCTCCTTAACCACTTCTGCACGACTTTAGAGTAGTGCCCATACGTACCGGTGGACTGCTTCAGACCCCCGGCTAGAATGCGCGCGTCAGGAGAGCGTCTTTGTCACCGAAGACCGCCGAAGGCGCAGGCCCTTGCCCCACCGCAACGGGCTGAACGCTCAGGCACCCAGGACTGACAAGCGCGGCGGCCCTCGGGCGCTGCGATCCCGTCTGGAGAGAGGTCCGCCGCCGCGCGGACCCACCGAAGGAGCAAACCCGCATCGCCGGGTGAATCTCTCAGGTAAAGAGGACAGAAGGGCAGCCCATGATGCGTCATGGCCCTTGCCTTGCCCTGGAGTTGTCCTTGCCCACTGTCCCCACCGACCCTGTTGCGCTTGAGCGGACCGCGCTGCATGCCCTGCACCTGGAACTGGGCGCCCGCATGGTGCCCTTTGCCGGCTATGAAATGCCGGTGCAATACCCGGCGGGCCTGATGGCCGAGCACCGCCATACGCGCCAAGCGGCGGGGCTGTTTGATGTCTCCCACATGGGGCAGTTGCACCTTTTGGGCGCCGATGCATCCTTGGCCCTGGAGACTGTGATCCCAATGGATGTCCTCGGGCTGGGGCTGCACAAACAGCGCTATGGCCTGTTGCTCAATGAGGAGGGGGGCATCATCGACGACCTGATGTTCGTCAATCGCGGCGAGGACCTGTTTTTGATTGTCAATGGCGCCTGTAAGAAGGCCGATCTGGCTTATCTGCAGGAGCGCATCGGCCAGCGCTGCACGGTACTGCCGCGGTTCGACCGCGCCCTGCTTGCGCTGCAGGGCCCGCAGGCCGTGACCGCATTGACCCGTCTGCTGCCCGGGATACAGCAGCTGGTGTTCATGACCGGTATGCCCGCGGCCTGGCAAGGCGAGCCGCTGTATGTGACACGCAGTGGCTACACCGGTGAAGACGGTTTTGAAGTTTCTCTGCCGGCTGCAATCGCCGAGGACTTTGCCCGTGCCTTACTGGCCCAACCCGAGGTACAGCCCGTCGGCCTGGGGGCGCGCAATTCGCTGCGCCTGGAGGCTGGCCTGTGCCTCTACGGCAACGACATCGACTCCACCACCACCCCAGTCGAGGCGGGTCTGAACTGGGCGCTGCAGAAAGTCCGACGCAGCGGCGGTGCACGCGCAGGCGGCTTTGCCGGTGCGCACCGGGTGCTGGGGCAGTTAGATGGCACCGTGCCCCTGAGCCGACAACGGGTGGGTCTGCTGGCACTGGAGCGGGTACCGGTGCGTGAGCACACCGAACTGGAAGACCTGAGCGCACAACCGCTGGGCCAAGTCACCAGCGGCTTGCTGGCTCCCACGGTGGACCGACCGATTGCCATGGGCTATGTCCCGCCCCGCTTTGCAGCAGTCGGCACCCGAATGAACGCCCGCGTGCGCGGCAAGGCCGTCCCCATGGAGGTGGCGCCACTGCCCTTTGTCCCGCCGCGCTACGTGCGCGGCTGATACCCTTTACCCTTTCAACGATCAACCCATCAGGACCCGCCATGATCAAGTACACCGAAGACCACGAATGGATCCGCATCGAAGGCCAGACCGCCACGGTCGGTATCACGCAGCATGCCCAGGACGCGCTGGGCGATGTGGTGTTTGTCGACCTGCCCGAGGTCGGCAGCACGCTGGCCCACAAGGCCACCGCCGGCGTGGTGGAGTCAGTCAAGGCCGCTGCCGACGTCTACATGCCCGTCAGCGGCAAGATCCTTGAGGTCAATGAGGCGCTGCGCGCCGATCCGTCGCTGGCCAACAGCGACCCAATGGGCGCTGGATGGTTCTTCAAGGTCGAGCTTTCGCAGCCAGCTGAGATCGATGGTCTGCTCGACGAAGCCGACTATGCGCGCCTGAGCAGCTGAGCCCCCGAACCCCCTGAATTTTTGATCCTTCACCGCTGAGCCCCGCCATGCTGATGTCCACCACTGATCCGCTGCGCGAACTGGAAAACCCGCAGGAATTCATCGCCCGCCACATTGGCCTGACGGCCGAGGACGAGGCACGCATGCTGGGCGCCATCGGCCAGGCTTCGCGGCGCGCCCTGATTGAAGCGGTGGTGCCGCGATCGATCGCAAGACGCACGCACATGGCCATCGAGCCGGGGCTGAGCGAGGCGCAGGCACTGGCTGAACTCAAGCGGCTGGCAGCGGGCAATCAGGTCTTTAAAAGCTATATCGGCCAGGGCTACTACGGCACCCACACGCCCACCGTGATTCTGCGCAACATCCTGGAGAACCCGGCCTGGTACACCGCCTACACGCCCTACCAGGCCGAAATCTCGCAGGGCCGCATGGAGGCGCTGGTGAATTTCCAGACCCTCGTCACCGATCTGACCGGCATGCCCATTGCCAACGCCTCGATGCTTGACGAGGCCACGGCGGCGGCCGAGGCCATGACGCTGGCCAAGCGCAGCGTTAGAAGCAAGAGCTCGGTGTTTCTGGTGGCCGCTGATTGCCACCCGCAAACACTGGAAGTGATCGAGACCCGGGCGCGGCCTCTTGGCATCCTTGTCAAGGTAGCCAGTAGCAGCGAGCCCTTGTCGAGCCTGATGGCCGCAGGCGACTTCTTCGGTGCCCTGGCCCAGTACCCGGCCACGGATGGCGCCATCCATGACCTGCGCCCGCTGGCCGAGCTGGCTCACCGGCATCAGGCCGCCTTTTGCGTGGCGGCCGACCTGCTGGCGCTGACCCTGCTGGAACCCCCGGGCAGTTGGGGCGCCGACATCGTGGTGGGCACCACGCAGCGCTTTGGGATGCCCATGGGCGCCGGCGGTCCACATGCAGCCTACCTGGCCTGTCGCGATGACTACAAGCGTTCGCTACCGGGTCGCCTGGTGGGCGTCAGCGTGGACGTCCATGGCCACACCGCCTACCGGCTGGCCCTGCAAACGCGCGAGCAGCACATCCGGCGTGAAAAGGCAACCTCCAACATCTGCACCGCACAGGTACTGCCGGCAGTGGTGGCCAGCATGTACGCGGTCTACCATGGGCCGGTTGGTCTCAGGCGCATCGCCCGGCGCGTGGCCAGCTACACCGCCATCCTGGCGCGCGGACTGCGAGACCTGGGGGTCGAGGTGCAGACCGAATTTGCCTTTGACACCCTGCGGGTGCGCGCGGGCGCGGCCACCGACACCCTACTGCAGCACGCGCGGCAGCACCGCTGCAATCTGCGTCGTCTGGGCGAAGACGCACTGGGTATCAGCCTGGATGAAACCACCACCCGTGAAGACATCGAACAGCTGTGGAGCTTCTTTGCATCGGCTGGTCAAACCTTGCCCAGCGTGTCCGACCACGAAAGCGGCATCGAGACCCTGATTCCACTGGACCTGCGGCGAACCAGCGCCTTCCTGACCCATCCGGTGTTCAACAGCCATCACAGCGAAACCGGCATGTTGCGCTATATCCGCAGCCTCGGCGATAAGGACTTGGCGCTGGACCGCACCATGATTGCGCTGGGCTCGTGCACCATGAAGCTCAATGCCACCAGCGAGATGATTCCCATCACCTGGCCCGAGTTTGCGCACATCCATCCCTTCGCGCCGGCCGACCAATTACAGGGCTATGCCCAACTGGACCGCCAGCTGCGCCACTGGCTGTGCGAGGCCACGGGCTATGCTGGCATCAGCCTGCAGCCCAACGCCGGCTCACAGGGCGAGTACGCCGGCCTGCTGGTGATCCAGGCCTATCACCGGGCCCACGGTCAGGGGCACCGCAACATCTGTCTGATTCCCAGCAGCGCGCACGGCACCAACCCGGCCAGCGCCCAGATGGTAGGCCTGCAGGTGGTGGTCACCCAATGCGACAAGCACGGCAATGTGGACATGGCCGACCTCAAGGCCAAGTGCGAGCAACACAGCGCCCACTTGGCCGCCGTGATGATCACCTACCCCAGCACACACGGGGTGTTTGAAACCCAGGTCAAGGCCTTGTGCGAACTGGTGCACCAGCACGGCGGGCGGGTGTATGTGGATGGGGCCAATATGAATGCGCTGGTGGGCGTGGCCGCGCCCGGCGAATTCGGAGGCGATGTCAGTCACCTGAACCTGCACAAGACCTTCTGCATCCCACACGGTGGAGGCGGCCCGGGCGTGGGCCCGGTGTGTGTGGCGGAAGACCTGGTGCCCTACCTACCGGGTCACGCCACGGCCGGTGTGCCGGTCAACGGAGTGGGGGCCGTCAGTGCGGCGCCCCTGGGCAACGCGGCGGTGCTGCCGATCTCCTGGATGTACTGCCGCATGATGGGTGCCGAAGGACTGCGGCATGCCACTGAATCCGCCATTCTGTCTGCCAACTACATCAGCCGCCGCCTGGCGCCGCACTACCCCACGCTCTACACCAGCGAAGACGGCTATGTGGCGCACGAATGCATTCTGGATCTGCGTCACTTCAAGGACAGCTGCGGCGTGATGGCCGAGGATGTGGCCAAGCGCCTGATGGACTATGGTTTTCACGCGCCCACCCTGAGCTTTCCAGTCGCCAACACCTTGATGGTCGAGCCCACCGAGAGCGAAACGCTGCAGGAGATCGACCGCTTCATCGAGGCCATGATCGCGATCCGGCAGGAGATCGCACAGATCGAGGCAGGCCACTGGCCGCGCGATGACAACCCGCTGAAAAACGCGCCGCATACCGCCGCCAGCGTGCTGGGGCAAGAGTGGCCGCACCCCTACTCGCGAGAACTGGCGGCCTTTCCGGTGCCGCGCCTCAAGCAGGGAAAGTATTGGCCACCGGTGGGTCGCGTCGACAATGCATGGGGCGACCGTCACCTTTTTTGCAGCTGTGTGCCCGTCAGCGCCGCAGACTGAGCGCTGTCCATGATGCACGCGAAGGCCGTCTGCATGCGTCAAGCTGAAGGCTCGAGGCCCTGAGCCATGGACGCGGCGCTGTGGCTGACCGTCCTGCTGATTGGGGCCTATTTCGCGCTGCTGGCCTTGTCGCTCAAGCACCGGGGTCGAACCTTGCGTGGCCCGTGGTTCTTTTTTCTGCGCGCCTTCTTTCCCAATTGGAAGTTTTTCCATGCGGTGGGACGGGCGCCGCGCCTTTACGTGCGCGGGCAGGATGCGCAGGGACAGTGCGGGCCCTGGCAGCGCGTCTATCCGCAGCTACCCAGGCGGGCGCTGCACCTGTTGCACAACCCGGCGGTCAATCTGGCCCTGACGCAGCAAAACCTGGTGGATCATCTGGCCCAGGACATCAATGACCTGCCCGAGGGCGCAGACCCGCGCCAATGCGTCAGCTACGCGCTGGTGTGCCGGTTGGCCGTCGATGCCCTGCGCGGTGGCTGCTGGGGCGATCAGCCCCTGATCCATCAGCCCATGCCCCAAGCGCAGGCCTGGCAGATGGAGCTGCGCATGGAGCACCCCGGCCTGCCCGACCACGCACCTGAGAGCGTGCTGATGCTGCAGTCGGCCCTGACGCCGCTACCCAAGCAGGCGGACTGAGGCATGGACCTGAGCCTGGCCGCAAGGGCCTTCGAGGTGCTACTGGGCTGGAGCCTGGCTTTGCAGTCGCTGGAATATCTGCGGATCATTCGCATGGATCGCATCAGCCATTGGCCTGCGCAAAGACAGGAGATGCCCGTGCGGCCCGGCGGGCTGTTGGCGCTGCTCGATCGACTGATGCAGCCCGGCGCCTACCGCGCCCTGCTGGTGCTGCGCCTGATCCTGGCTCTGATGCTGATGGCCGGCTGGTTGGGCCTGACGGGATCAATGCTGCTGTTTCTGATGGCCCTGGTACTTCTGTTTCGCTGGCGTGGCGCCTTCAATGGCGGCAGCGACTTCATGACCCTGGTGGGCTTGAGCGGTCTGCTGCTGGCCCATCTGGGTCAGGCGCTGGGCCACAGCGAAGCAGGATGGACCGCTGCCCTGTGGTACGTCACCCTGCAGACGGTGACTTCGTACTTTGTCTCCGGTTGGGTCAAACTGCTGCGGCCCGAATGGCGCAGCGGGGCCGCCCTGCCGGTGTTTCTGGACTCGGGCGTCTACGGCCCTTTGCCTGCCGACAGCATGTTTCGCCGCCCGTGGGTCGCCCGTGCGGTGAGTTGGGGCTTTACCGTCTGGGAAGGCTGCTTCGTACTGGCCCTGCTCGACCAGCGGCTGGCCTTCCTGTTTTGTGCCAGTGCCGTGCTGTTTCACTTTCTGGTGTACTGGTATTTCGGACTCAACCGCTTCTTCTGGGCCTGGCTGGCCAGCTTTCCGGCGGTAATTTACTGCGCCCTACCCTGAGATTCGGGCTGCATCGCGCCGAGAGCAGCGCTCCCACTCCACCCAGCCACCCACCTTGTGCCAAATCGTGGGAGCCGCGCCCTCGCGGCGATGGGGCCTGAATTCGACAACAGAAGTGTTGTCCGAGCACCTGAGCCAGCTAGACTTCGGCCATGAAGCGTTCATCCACACTCAAGACCGAGGCGCCTGGAACGTGGCTGGGTAAAAGCCTGCGCGCCGGTCTGGCCCTGATCGTGGGTATGGCCTCCTGCTGGGCCGCCGGACCGGCGCACGCCCAAGCGCCTTATCCCAATAAACCGATCAAATGGATCGTGCCTTTTGCGCCCGGCGGGTCGGGTGACCTGATTGCGCGGGTGCTGGCCGAGCGCATGGGTCAAGCCATGGGTCAGCCTGTGATCATTGAAAACCGCGGTGGCAACGGTTCGGTGCTGGGCACTGAACTGGCAGCCAAAGCAGCGCCCGATGGCTACACCTGGGTGCTGAGCAATGGCGCGGCCATCACCACCGGTCCGCTAATGGGGCAGTCCCCGAGCTACAAGCCGCTGGAGGACTTCATTCACATCAGCCTGATTGGCAGCTTTGCCAACGCGTTGATCGTGCGCAACGACCATCCGGCCCGAACCGTGCAGGATCTGTTGGCCCTGGTGCGTGAGCAGCCAGGCAAGCTCAGCTACGGTTCGGCCGGCGTGGGCTCGGCCGGCCATCTAACCGGGGAACTGCTCAAGCAACTGACCAAAACCCAGATGCTGCATGTGCCCTACAAGGGGTCGGGGCCGGCCCTCAATGATTTGCTGGGCGGTCAAATTGACCTTATGTTCAATGCCCTGATTGCTTCGGCCCCACACATTCGGGCCGGTCGGGTGCGGGCGCTGGCCATCAGCGGTGCGCAGCGTGACCGTGACTTTCCGCAGGTGCCCACGCTGGCCGAGTCTGTACCCGGCGCGGTCGGGGAGGCTTGGTTCGGCCTGTCCGTGCCGGCCCGCACTCCGGCAGTCGTGGTCGAGCGTCTGCGCGTGGAGATGGCACGGGTGCTGCAGCTGCCCGAAACACGCGGCAAGCTCGCTGAAATGGGCATGCAGACCCTCAACCTCGGGCCGCGGGAATTTCAGGATTTCCTGATGCAAGAAAACCGCAAGTGGGCACCGGTGATCCGCACGGCGCAGATCCGCATCGAGTAGGACCGGGGTCGGCCGGCCCGTAAAATTGGGCCATGCAGCTGCGCCGTCCCAAATACAGGTTCGTGCAGGCTTTCCAGAAAGCCTGGGCATGAAGATCCTCCTGACCGGCGTGGCCGGCTTTATCGGCATGCACACGGCCGATCGCCTGTTGCGCCAGGGACACCAAGTCCTGGGCCTGGACAACCTCAATGCCTACTACGATGTCAGCCTCAAGCAGGCGCGCTTGGCCGAACTGTCCCGACATGCGCATTTTGGCTGGCAGGAGATGGGCATTGAAGAGGGGCAGGCCCTGGCCGCGCTCTTCGAACGCGAGCGTCCTCAAGCCGTGGTGCACTTGGCGGCACAGGCTGGTGTCCGCTACTCACTGACCCACCCGCAGGCCTACGCAGACTCCAATCTGCAGGGCTTCCTGAACATCCTGGAAGCCTGCCGCCATCATCAGATTGAGCACTTGGTCTACGCCAGCAGTTCCAGCGTGTATGGCGGCAACACCGAACTGCCCTTTGCCGAAAGCCAATCGGTCGATCATCCGATCAGCCTCTACGCGGCCACCAAGAAGGCCAATGAACTGATGGCCCACGCCTACAGCCATCTCTACGGCCTGCCCTGCACCGGGGTGCGTCTGTTCACCGTCTACGGGCCCTGGGGTCGCCCCGATATGGCCCCCTACAAGTTTGCGCAGGCCATCTGCGCGGGCGAGCCGATCGAGGTCTACAACGAGGGCCGCAGCCTGCGAGATTTCACCTATGTGGATGACGCGGTGGAATCTATCGTCCGCCTGCTGCACAAGCGGCCTGAAGCTGGCGCTGGTTCCGGTCTAGGCAGCCCCAGCGCGCCCTACCGAGTCTTTAATGTGGGCAACGGCCAGCCCGTGGTGCTGCACGAATTCATCAGTGCGCTGGAATCCAGTTTGGGACGACCGGCACAAAAAATTCTGCGCCCTGCCCAACCGGGCGACATGAACGCCACCGCCTGCGACAGCAGTGCGTTGGATGCTTGGATCGGCTTTCGGCCCGCCACTCCACTGCGCGAGGGTGTCGAGCGCTTCGCGCAATGGTTCCGTCACTATCACAGGATCGCCTGAGCATGAAGATTTCGATTTTTGGCGCCGGCTATGTGGGACTGGTCACTGGCGCCTGCCTGGCCGATGTGGGGCACAAGGTGCTGTGCGTGGACCTGGACCAGGCCAAGGTCGCGCAGCTGCGCAGCGGTCAGATCCCGATCTGGGAGCCAGGGCTTGAGGCCATCGTG
>JBEIHE010000015.1:0-33816 GCA_040381515.1 Polaromonas sp. | reverse complement strand
GGTCTGACGCAGCGAAATAAAGGAGGAGAGGCGGCGTAGCCGACTCGGGGGACATTCGCGGAGTCGGGCCCGGTGCACCAGTGCGTAGCCTCCTCTTGAAAAGACGACAGTCCTGGCGAAATTGAATTCAGGATCCGATTTCGTGACCTGACTTCGCGCTATCGTGCCGATCGGTGGCCCGTGCGGACGTGCTCCGCGAAGGTCCTCCGGACTGGCGTTGCCAGTCCTCCCCCTTTATCTCGCTGCGCAAGGCAGTCCAGTCCCCCGATCTTGTGGGGCCAAGGGGGCGATGCGCTGAGCATGGATTTATCTATCGCACCTCGCCACACCTACCTGCGGGTGCATCGGGTCTGACGCAGCGAAATAAAGGAGGAGAGGCGGCGTAGCCGACTCGGGGGACATTCGCGGAGTCGGGCCCGGTGCACCCGCTGGGGATGCCGTGCCCAACACGCGTGTACTTACCTCAGGCTGGACTCAGCCCCGATCCGGCGCTAAGCCCAGGGCAGGTTAAAGACAAACAGCACCACGCTCGGGAAGAACACGATGGCGGCGATGCGCAGCAGGTCTGAGGCGAGGAAAGGCATCACGAATTTGAACGTCTCTTTCATCGGCACATCCTTGGCCATGCTGTTGATGATGAAGACGTTCATTCCCACCGGCGGCGTGATCAGCCCGATCTCCACCACCATCAGCACGATGATGCCGAACCAGATCGCCTTCTGCTCGGCTCCCAGGCCCCCGATATCCAGCCCCATCACGATTGGAAAGAAGATGGGGATGGTTAGCAGAATCATCGACAGGCTGTCCATGATGCAGCCGAGCACCAGGTAGATGAAGATGATCAGAAAAATCACCAGCAGCGGCGGCAGTTGCAGGCCGATCACCCACTTGGCCAGTTCGGTGTTCATCTGCGACAGGGCCAGGAAGACGTTGAGCACATCGGCCCCCAGCAGAATGAGGAAGATCATGCCTGTGGCGCCAGCGGTGCCGTACATGCAGGCCAGAAAGCCTTTTTTATCGAGGCCGCCCGAGCGGAAGGCGACGAAGGCGGTGGCTACGCAACCAATGGCCGCTGCCTCAGTGGGGGTGAACAGGCCGCCGTAGATGCCGCCGATCACCACCAGGAAGATCAGTAGGACCGGCCAGGTTTCAAGCAGGGCACGTCCGCGTTCGGCCCAGCTATGACGTGGCCCGGCCGGGGCATCGCTTGGGCTCACGCGCGCCACGATGCCAATGACCACCATGTAGCCAATGGCCGCAATGATGCCCGGCACGAAAGCGGCCAGGAACAACTTGGCAATGTTCTGCTCGGCCAGGATGGCGTAGATCACCAGTGGGACTGAAGGTGGAATCAGGATGCCCAGTGTGCCGCCAGCAGATAAGGTGGCGGTGGCGAAGCGGCCTGAATATTTGTGCGCCTTCAGTTCGGGCAAGGCCACCTGCCCCATGGTGGCGGCTGTGGCCAGGGACGAGCCGCAAATAGCGCCAAAGCCCGCACAGGCCGTCACGCCGGCCATGGCCATGCCGCCGCGCCAGTGCCCGATAAACGCATTACCCGCCTGAAACAGGGCCTTGGACAGGCCCCCCTGGGTGGCGAACTGTCCCATCAGAAGGAACAGAGGCACCACGGAGAGGTCGTAGACCGAAAAACGGGCGTATGCACCGGTCTTGAAGTAGCTCATCAGCGGTGCAAGGCCTGAGACCATGACGTAGCCGATCGAGCCCGCCAGCAGCATTGCAATGCCGATATGGATGCGCACGGCCAGCATCAGGAGCAAGGCCCCGAACATCAGGGCGCCCCATTCGATTCCAGTCATGCGGCCACCTTGCGCAGGTTCACCTGCAGCTTGTAGAGAGAGGTCAGACCCAGGAAGATAAAGCCAGGGATCAGCGGCAGATAGCCCCACCAGGTGGGAATGCTCAGCAGCATCGAGGCGTCCATATTGGTGCGCAGATCGAGCATGCCCAGCAGAAGACGCCAGGCCAGCACGAAGGAGAAGAGGGCCATCAGCCCGTAAGCGATGGCATCGAGAAATGCATTGGTTTTGACAGGGGCCTTGGCGGTGAAAAAGTCCACGATGACATGGCCACCTATCCAGTTGGCATAGGGAAGCGCCAGCGCCACCGCGGCCGCGGTCATGATCTGTACCAGCTCAAAGTCACCCACGAGCGATTTGTCCAGCAGCGCCCGCCCGCCGATACTCCAGAGCGACATAAAGGCCATGGCAGTCAGCACCACGCCGGCCAGAACGGCCATCACCTTGCAGCATCGGTCCAGAAAGAGACCGTAGCCGGTATACCGCTCCTGCGTCTCGGAGATCAACAGATCGGCCACGGTTTTCTCCCGTTATGACAGTGGCTTGAAACAAAACAGGCGGGAGAGTTTCCCGCCTGCGGACTAGGCTTTTAAGTCGCCTTGGGTTACTTGGAGTATTTTTGCACCAAAGCGCGGGCATCCTCGAGCATGGCCTTGCCGTTAAAGCCACGCTTGTTCATGTCGGTCACCCATTCGTCGTCGAGATTGTCGGTCGCCCTCTTCCAGCGATCGACCTCTGCGGCCGAGATCTGGGTGATGGTGTAGCCTGGGGTTTCCGAAAAGATCTTGCGACCGGGCACATCGTTGCCTTCTTGCGTGCTGCCCAGAAAGGCTGAAAGCTCGCGTCCGGAGTTCTTGTCGATGACCGCCTTGAGGTCGGGCGGCAAGGAGTCATAGCGTGCGCGGTTCATCGGCACCACAAAGAAGGTGGTGTAGAGGGCCGGCGATCCCCTGGGCGTCTCGGAGGCAAACTTGGTCAGCTCGTTGACCTTCAGGCCAGGTGCCACCTCGTAGGGAATCACTGCTCCGTCGATCACGCCTTTGGACAAAGCCTCGGGCACTTGGGGTACGGGCATGCCCACTGGAGTGGCGCCCATATTGGCCAGCATCTTGGTGACGGTGGCAGTCGGGCCGCGCATTTTCAGGCCGCGCAGATCTTCTAGCTTGGTGATGGGCTTGTTCTTGGTGAAGATGACGCCAGGGCCATGGACGTGAACGGCCAGCAGCTTCACGTCCTTGTATTCGTCCATGGCGTACTTTTGCACGAAGTCCCAGGCGGCTCGACTGGTGGCGCCCGCATTGGTCATCATGAAGGGCAGTTCAAAGACTTGGCTGCGCACAAAGCGGTTGGCCGAGTAACCGGCCACTGTCCACACCACGTCGGCGACCCCATCACGGGCCTGGTCATAGAGCTGCGGGGGCGAGCCACCGAGCTGCATGGCCGGAAAGATCTGGCAATTGAGGCGGTTGTTGGAGTCCCGGGCGATGTTGTCACACCAGGTCTTGAGCATGGTGGTGTGCTGGATCGACTGGGGGCCCAGGAAGTGATGCACCTTGAGCGTGATGGTCTGGGCCTGAGCGGCGGTCAGACCGGCGGTCAAGGTGGCTGCCAAGGCAATCGTCTTGAGCGTGAGCTTCATCAGGAGTTTCCTCTCGTGGATTTAGGATGCGCTAGGTTACAGAGCCGTTTCTTCGCGCGGGGCGGGGTTAACCCTGATCCGACAACGATCGTGGTCGGATCAGGGGCAACGCGGTTCGATGGGGGCCGTTGCACGATTCATGCAGAGGCTCCGATCGTATTGTGGCGGGCCAGGTTCAGAGCCTCGCGCAGGACCTGGCGATCGCCAATATGGTTGGCCAGAATGAGGACCAGCTTGGCCAGCAACAGATCGGTTTGCTCGTCGCTGAGATCGCGCTGACTGGCAATGAGTTCTTCGTAAAACCCATCCGGATCCTCGATGCGGGGCTGGCGGTGGAGCGCGGTGTTCGGATTCATGGCGGGACAGTCCTGGGCTTAGTGCAGAGCCAGGGCGCGGCGCAGCGCGGCCCCCACTGCGTCGGCGTCAAAACGGCGCCAGCGGGCTGCGACATGCTGGTCGGGCCTGATCAGGTAGACGGTTCCGGGCTGTCCGTCGTATCGGCGGGTCAGCTCGCCTTGGGTGTCGCTCAGGTCCCGCCCGACCTCCAGTACCGGCACGGACAACTCACCGAGCTCAATGGGCTCGGCTCCGGGACCAAAGCTCAGCAATACAAAACCGCCCCGCAGCCTTTCCAGCAGCCAGCCACCCAGGCCGTCGACTTCTATGGGGGCATCGGCACAGGGCGAGCCCGGTCGCATCGCTGCGGCAAAGCTCTCCTGATCGGGGGTGTTCAGTGCCGAGTCGGTGTAGGGCGTGGGCGTGGACAGCCGGCCGCTATTGACCAGGGGCCGGGCAAAGGCTTCGGTGCGCGCCAGCTCGAGCACCGCATTGCGAAGGCGCAGGGAGGCGCGGCTCTTGGGGCTGATGAAATCGGTAGACCGGGTGGAGTGGCGCAGGTTGTCGTCTGCCGCAAAAGCCCGCTCCTCGTGATAGCTCTGCAAGAGCTCGGCCGGTGCCTGGCCCTGCGCCACCAGGGCCAATTTCCAGGCCAGGTTGTCTGCGTCCTGCACCCCCGAGTTGGCCCCCCGTGCGCCAAAGGGGGAGACCTGGTGGGCCGCATCACCGGCCAGCAGTACCCGTCCATGGCAGAAGCGGTCGGCGCGGCGGCAGGCGAACTGGTAAACCGACACCCATTCAAGTTCAAAAGGCACATCGCCAAGCATCGCCCGGATGCGCGGGATGACCTTTTCGGGCTTTTTTTCTTCTTCCGGATCGGCATCGCGGCCCAGTTGGAAATCGATACGCCAGACGCTGTCGCATTGCTTGTGCAGCAGCACACTCTGGTGGCGGTGGAAGGGCGGATCAAACCAGAACCAGCGCTCGGTGGGAAATTCGGCCTTCATCACCACATCGGCAATCAGAAACCGATCCTGAAACACCTGCCCACCAAAGTTGGCCCCCACCATCCGCCGGGTGTCGCTGTTGGCCCCGTCGGCGGCGATCACCCAGGACGCCTGCAGGCCGAAGCTTCCGTCCGGGGTTTCGATGCTCAGCTGGACCTGTTCGTCGTTCTGCTCCAGGGCGGTCAGCTTGTGCTTCCAGCGCAGATCCACCAGCGGGTTGTCCTCGCAGGCCTTCACCAGCGTTTCTTCCAGGTAGTACTGCTGCAGATTGATCATGGCCGGCATCTTGTGATGGGCCTCGGGTAGAAGATTGAACTGATAGGCCTGTGCCTGGCCGAAGAAGACCTTGCCCACCTGCCACCGGATACCGCGTTCGGCCAGCGATTGGCCGATCCCGAGACGGTCCCAGATTTCCAGCGTTCTCTTGGCATAGCAGACCGCGCGCGATCCGATGCTGACGGTGTTGTTGTCGTCCAGTACGACGGTGCGCAGACCGCGCGAGGCGCAGTCCAGCGCCAAGGTCAGTCCGACCGGCCCCGCACCGATGATCACCACCGGATGGCATACCGGCTGACTGTCACGGAGTTCGGGGCTGGGCCGGTAGGCAAACTCGGGGTAGGTGTAGGTCTTGAGCATGGCGAGGCGGTAGATGCTCAGTGCGGCTTGTCTTCGAACTCGTGCTCGTGCATCCAGGCGGCGTGCTGGGGAGCGCGGCGAGTTTGTGACCATTCTTCGAGCATGTCCCACTTGACCTCATCGAGTTTGCGGTACATCTCGGGCGTGCCGATGTCTGCGGCCAGTTCCAGCCGGTGACCATTGGGATCGAAAAAATAGATGCTCTTGAACAGCGTGTGGTTGGTTGGCCCGATCACCTCGATGCCAGACGCCTGCAGCCGCGCCTTGGTCTGTTCGAGTTCCTCTACGTTGCCCACTTTAAAGGCGATGTGCTGCACCCACTGCGGTGTGTTCGGGTCGCGACCCATTTCGGGAGAGTTGGGCAGCTCGAAGAAAGCCAGCACATTGCCTTTGCCTGCGTCGAGAAACACATGCATATAGGGGTCAGGCGCCTTGGTCGAAGGCACCTGGTTCTCGGCAATGGCCAGCACAAACTTCATCTGCAGGTGCTGCTCGTACCACTTCACGGTCTGCTTTGCATCCTTGCAGCGGTAGGCCACGTGGTGAATGCGTTCGATGTTCATGGAGGGCTCCTTGAAGCGGCTGTGCCTGATGCGGGCTTTGATGTTCGAGGCCGGGCCCGATTCAGCCCTCGAGGGCCTGCCACATGGCTTGATCGCGCTCGGCGGTCCAGATGCGAGGGTCTGGGTATTGGGTGGCTTCGTCGTAGGCGCGGGTCACGTCAAAGGGCATGCAGTGGTTGAAGATGACCCAGTGTCCGTACTTGGGCTGCAGCGCCGCGAAGGTGCGTTCATAGACTTTGCGCAGGTCTTCGCCGCGCTCGGCCCCCGCCTTGACCTGACCGTAGAGGTCGCTGATAAAGGCCCGAGTACCCGCCAGCCCCGCTTGCACTTCGGCCGGGGTCTGCAGGGCCGCGCCGCGACCGGGCACCAGCTTGTTCGGTTGCAGCGCTGCAAGGTTGTCCAGTGTCTGGGGCCAGTCGCGCAAGTAAGCATCGCCCGCGTAGGGCGTGGCATCGAATTCGACCAGGTCACCGCTGAAGAGAATTTTTTCCTCGGGTAACCAAGCCACCGTATCCCCCTTGGTGTGCCCCCGACCCAGCTGCAACAGTTCGACTTTGAGCGAGCCCAGCCACAAGGTCATCTTGCCGGTGAAGGTGAGGGTGGGCCAGGTCAGACCGGGCGGCACGCTCTCGACGTTGCGGAACAGGCGTGGAAAGCGGCCGATCTCGCTGGCCTTGTCGAACTCGCCGCGTTCGACGATCAGGTCGTAGGTGTCCTGGCTGGCGATGATCTGCTGTGGCTGGTAGGCGCTGGCCCCCAGTACCCGCACCGCGTGGTAGTGGCTCAGCAGCACGTATTGGATGGGCTTGTCGGTCACCTGACGGATGTGACGGATCACATCTTGGGCCATCGCTGGCGTGGCCTGCGTGTCGATCACCATTACGGCATCGTCTCCGATGATGACGCCGGTGTTCGGATCACCCTCAGCGGTGTAGGCGTAGGCATGGTCCGAGAGCTTGTCGAAGCTGACCTTCTTTTCTTCCAGGTCGGCGGCTGAGGCGAAGGTTTTGGTGCTCATGACAGAACGGTGATTGAGGATTGAAATTTGTTTTAGACAAATTTGTTTGGTTTAGACGTAAGATTGTCGGATCAAAATTTCGCTAGGTCAAATTCATTTAACTAGGGTAAACACTGATCTTGACCCCGTAGGGACCGACCTGAAGCCAAAATGCCGCCCATGCCCAAAGCCCCTCCGGTTCGCAAGAACCTCAGACCCGCTGATGAAGCGGCCTCAGGCCGCACCTCACGTGGCATTCAGAGCGTGGAGGTGGGCGGGCAACTGCTCAAGGCGCTGGTGCGTTCGGGCCGGCGCATGGCGCTGAAGGATCTGGCCCGCGAGGCCGAGATGACGCCGGCCAAGGCCCACCCCTATCTGGTGAGCTTCGGCAAGCTCGGATTGATCGAGCAAGACCCCGTCTCAGGTCACTACGGGCTGGGCCAGTTGGCGGTGCAGTTGGGCTTGATCAGCCTGCAGCAGGTCGATCCTGTGCGGCTCACGATTGCGGAGTTGCCGGCACTGGCGCAGGCTCTGGGGGTGACGGTCTCGGCGGCGGTCTGGGGCGGCAGTGGCCCCATCATCGTGCGTGTGGAGGAGGGCCCGCGCGCGGTCAACGTGTCGATGCGCCACGGCATTCCCGCGTCCTTGCGTCATACCGGTACCGGCAAGGTGTTTGCCGCCTACATGCCGCCCGAGGTGGTGCGCGCGGCTCTGGTGGCCCAGGGTGAACCGCAGGCTTGGGACGACCAGGCCTTTCATCGTGAGCTGCTGCGGATTCGAGACCTGGGCTTGAGTCAGGTCCATGAGGAACTCATGTCAGGCATCAGTGCCATGGCTGCGCCGGTTTTCGATGGCTTCGGACGCTTGGCCTTGGCCATAGCGGCAATGGGGCCCAGTGCGCAACTGGATCTCTCCCCTCAAGGACATCAGGCCAGTCTGCTGCGCGAGGTCGCTCGGCGTGTCTCCCTGCGGCTGGGCGCGCCGGCTCCTTAGCGGTGTACCCCGCCCTTGGGTTTTTTCTATGTTGATCAAGTTATCGCTGGTCGCCGCTTCGGTCTTGCTGTCCTCGCTGGCGGCCAGGCGTTTTGGTCATGCGGTTGGTGGAACGATCGGTGGAATGCCGATGATTGCCGGCCCGATCGCCGGCTTCGTGTTGCTGGCCTCCGACGCAAAAACAATCCAGGACATTGCATTGGCAACACTGGTTTGTCTTCCCGCTACGGCGATGCACCTGACCATGTTTGCCTGGTCGGTGTTGCGCTGGCGTTGGCCGCTTGCCTTGCTGATGGCCAATGTGGCTTTCTTTGCTCTGGGCTTGACCCTGCCTGCGCTATCGCTTGTGCCCTGGCAGACCTTTTTGTTGGTGCTGGCCTTTCTTGCGCTGGGCCATCGGATCATGCCTTCGATGCAGTGGCGTGCAACGGCGGCCCATATTCCCAATCTGGAACTGATACTGCGCGTTTCGGTTGCGGTCCTGCTGGCCTGGGTCATCATCGAGACGGCTGGTGCAGTGCCTGCAGCCATCAGTGGCTTGTTGTTGGCCGTTCCCATCACCGGCAACGTGCTGCCTTGCTTCACCCTCCCCAGACACGGCCCTGAGGCGACCGTGGTTTTGCTGCGTGGCTTTCTGCGCGGGCAGGTGGGTTTTGCAGCCTTTTTTGCCGCCTTGTTCTGGGGCCTCGATCACTGGAGCCCTGCGCTGGCTTATTCCGCTGCCTGGGCGGTGGCTTTGGTGGTGGCCAGCGGCCTTTATGCTTGGCAGGCCCGCCTGCAGCGCTAGTTCTTTTCTGGTGGAAGCCGCGCCCTCGCGGCGATTTGGGCCGCCCTAAGCACTTTTGTCGCGGTGTTCTCCCTGATGACGCCAGGGGCCTGTCCCCTTAGGATCGGCCCACTGCGCTGACTAGAAGGTGTCTTGATGCAACGATCCCGCCTGTTTGTCTTGTCCCTGGTTGCCCTTGGGGCCGTAGGTGTTTTTCTTTCCGGAATTGCCGTCGCACAGACCTGGCCCGCGCGTCCTATTCGCCTGGTCGTGCCCTTTCCACCGGGTGGCCTGATCGACAACATGGCTCGATTGGTGGCCCCAAGGCTTGCTCAGGAGTTGGGGCAGCCTGTGGTGATTGACAACAAGCCTGGCGCCGGTGGCAACCTGGGAGCGGCTGAGGCCGCGCGTGCAGCCCCCGATGGTTACACCCTCCTGATGGCTTCGCCCCCCTTGACCATCAGTCCGGCCCTCTATGCCCAGTTGCCTTACAAACCCGAACAGATTGTCCCGCTGGCTCTGCTCGGTCGTGTGCCGAATGTGCTGGTGGTCAATCCCGCCTCGGGCCTCAATACGCTGGCCGATCTGACGGCCCTGGTTCGCGCGCGGCCGGGTCAGTTCAATTACGCCTCCAATGGCCAGGGCACCTCCCTGCACCTGAGTGCGGAGTTGTACAAGAGCCAGGCCGGTGTCTTTGTCACCCACATTCCCTATCGCGGCGCTGCTGCCGGCTTGACCGGGCTGATGGCCGGCGAGGTGCACATGATGTTCGACAACCTCCCCTCGGCCCTGGGTCTGATCAACGGGGGCAAACTCAAAGCGCTGGCGGTGACCACGCCGCAGCGCAGCAGTGCCTTGCCGCAGGTGCCGACCATGGAAGAGGCGGGCATGAAGGGCTATCAGGTATTCGCCTGGTTTGGGCTGGCCGCACCGGCCGGATTGCCCGCAGCGGTTCAGCAAAGGTTGGAGCAGGCCTTGGAGCGCGTAGCCGTGCAGGCTGATGTCAAGGCAGCGATGCTCAAAGCCGGGGCCGAACCGACTTGGGCCAATGCGCAGAGCATGGCTGCTTTCATGCAGGCCGACACCGCGCAATGGAAGAAGGTGGCAGCCTTCGCCAAGATTTCGCTGGATTGAGCCGGCTGCGGCAGGCCCTTGGCGACTTTGGTCGGACCGCTCCTTCGCTCGCGCTGTGGGCGCCCAGTGCCTGCCGATCAGGGGGCGTGGGCGCGCAGAAACAGCAGGCCCTGGGCAAGCACCCCGGCTGCATCTTCGGTCATCTGTTCGATCTGCTGCATGGCTTGATTCGGATCGAGACAGACAAAACCGCTGACCTCACCGTCGAGGTTGCGGGGTTCGACCTCCTCGGGCAGGATCAGGTTGTAGACCAGCAGGGTTTCGTCATGCCAGCCTTCCTTTTCCTGTCTTCGGGTGAGCACTCGCCCGGCCGGCTGTATCTGATGGGCGATGGATTCGGGCAGGCCCGCTTCCTCATGCAGTTCGCGGATGGCGCACGCCATCACTGTTTCGCCGGCGGGTAGGCCGCCGGCCGCCAGATTGTCAATGCGACCGGGATCGGTGGCCTTGCTCAGGGCGCGGATGCCGCACCAGATGCGGCCATCCGGTCGGAATCCATTGATGTGCACCGCATGACTTCTTAGCCCAAGAAATCGAAACACCGAGCGCTCCAGACGAAAGCGCTCAGGCAGTTGAGGATCGGGGTCGCGGTCGATTTCGCCCCAGTAGCTGTAGAGCTCGTCTCGCCAGCCGTGAATATGCGCTTGCTCACGCAGTTTTTGGGCGGCCTCGGCCAGCAGTTGACTGCGGGCCTGCACGCTCAGATCAGCCGCTTCCCAGACCACAGCCTGGCCATGGTTTTTGCAGTACGCCAGATGTTTGCACAAGGGCTGCACATGGCCCGGTGCAAGCCACCCTATTCGCTGTCCGGCGAGCAACAGCGGGGTGAAGTGGGAAGGCTGCGGTCTGTCGATGCGATGGAGGATCTGCCGCAGCGCCTCGTTGCTTACGGATGCCCAAGCTCTGAGGTCAAGCGCTGGCATGAAGACTGCGATCGGGGTGTGGGCCAAGGGGGCAGGGCGCAGGCCCTTACCAGGCGGGTCGTCTCTTTTCCAGAAAAGCTTGTACACCCTCAAGAGCGCTGGCGTCCATCATGTTGCAGGCCATGGTCTGGGCGGCATCCTCGTAGGCGCTGCTCATGCCGACTTCTAGCTGTCGATAAAAAAGCTGCTTGCCCATGGCCAGGGCCAGACGAGGCTTCCCGATGATTTGCTCGACCAGCTGCTGCACCGCTTGATCGAGCTGTTCGTCTGGGGCGACCCGATTGATGAGGCCCCAGGCCTGCGCTTGTGCGGCATCGATGAAGTCGCCGGTAGCCAGCATCTCAAAGGCGGCCTTGCGCGGCAGGTTGCGCGACAGCGCCACGCTGGGCGTGGCGCAAAACAGTCCCAGGTTGACTCCGCTGACCGCAAAGCGCGCGCTGCTGGCTGCAAGGGCCAGATCGCACTGAGCTACCAGCTGACAGCCCGCTGCGGTGGCCAGGCCCTGAACCTTGGCGATCACCGGTACAGGCAGGCGCTGCAGGCTCATCATCATGCGACCGCACTGTGCAAACAGATCCTGGTAGTAGCCGAGGTCTGGCTCTGCGCGCATCTGACGCAAGTCATGCCCGGCACAGAAAGCTTTTCCCGATGCCGCGATCACCAACACCCGCAGTGAGGAGTCCTCCATCAGGGCGTCGAGCTGCGCTTGCAGGGCTTCCAGCAATTGTTCGCTCAGTGCGTTGAACGCGTGGGGCCGGTTAAGCGTCAAAGTGGTCAGCCCGCGTCCGTCATCGTGACGCAGCAGCAGGGGTTCAGTCGTGTCAGGCATGAAACGCTCCTATTCGATGGCGGAGGCCGACTGCGCCCTCTCGCGCAGGGCAAACTTTTGAATCTTCCCAGTGGACGTTTTTGGAATCTCCTCGAACCGGATCTCTCGCGGCACCTTATAGCCGGCCAGCAGGGACTTGCAATGTGCGATCAGTTCCGATGCGCTGACACGGCTGCCCGGCTTGAGTTCCACATAAGCCAGCGGCGTTTCGCCCCATTTGGGATCAGGCTTGGCCACCACCGCGCAGGCCAGCACTGCCTCATGGCGGTAAAGCGCGTCTTCCACCTCGAGCGAACTGATGTTCTCGCCGCCTGAGATGATGATGTCCTTGCTTCGGTCCTTGATCTTGACGTAGCGGTCGGGCTCCATCACTGCCAGGTCGCCGGTGTGGAACCAGCCTCCCTCGAAAGCCTTTCGGGTGGCCTCGGGATTCTTAAGGTAGCCCTTCATGACGATGTTGCCTCGAAACATGATCTCGCCCATGGTCTGGCCATCGGCGGGCACCTCTTGGAGGGTCTGTGGGTCCAGGACGGTCATGCCCTCCTGCATCGCATAGCGCACGCCTTGTCGGCCATTGAGTCGGGTCTGCTCCGACAGATCCTGCTGGGCCCATGCGGGGCGTTGCACCGCCACCGCTGCCGGTCCGTAGACTTCGGTCAGCCCATAGACGTGGGTAATGGCAAAGCCGATCTTGGCCATCCCTTCGATCATGGCCGCTGGTGGAGCAGCTCCTGCGACCAGACCCCGCACCTGCTGGGTGATGCCCGCTCTCATTTGCGCGGGCGCGTTGTAGATCAGGCTGTGCACGATGGGCGCTGCACAGTAGTGATCGATGCGATGCGTTCGCATGGCGTGCAGGATTGATGCAGCATCGACCTTTCGCAGGCACACGTGGGTGCCCCCCAGCATGGCCACCGTCCAAGGGAAACACCAGCCATTGCAATGAAACATCGGCAGGGTCCACAGATAGGTAGGGAAGTGCGGCATGGTCCAGGTGGCCGCGTTGCAGACCGCGTTCAGATAGGCGCCGCGATGGTGGGTGACCACGCCCTTGGGGTCCCCTGTGGTGCCGCTGGTGTAACTCACCGCGATGGCCTGCCATTCGTCGGCAGGGCCTTCGAGTCGGACCAGCGGAGCATGGGAGGCCAGCAGGGTCTCGTATTCGTGCGTGCCGAGTCGATCACCCGGTCCATCGTACTGGCTGTCGCAGACGTCGATCACAGTCAGGCTGCGACCGTGGTCGCAGTGGAGATGGGACAGGGCTTTTGCGATAACCGGGGCAAACTCCCGATCGGTGATCAGCACACGGGCCTCGCAGTGGTTCATCTGCCAGGCCAGCAGACCGGCATCGAGTCGGGTGTTGAGGGTGTTGAGAACTGCGCCCAATGACGGCACCGCATAGTGGGCTTCCACCATCTCGGGGGTGTTGGGCAGCATGACGCTCACGGTATCGCCCGGACCAATGCCCAGTGCGCGCAGCGCGGCGGCGAGCCGAGCTGTACGTTCGCGCGTCTGCGCCCAGGTGTAGCGGCGCTGGCCGTGAATGACCGCCTCAAGGTCACCAAACACCTCGGCGCTGCGCTCGACAAAACTGACAGGCGAGAGGGCAACGTGATTGGCCGGCGTCTTGTCCAGGTGGTGTTCGTAGATGCTCATGGGCAGACTCCTGTAGGGCGGGGACTAGATGGCCGCGCAGGCCAAAACCGCATGATAGGTCGGCTCGGGTTCTTTCCGACACGTTCTCAGCGCTTTAACCTTCGGCCGATTTTGTGACCCGTCCCACAGCCTGACCGCGGCGAAGTGGCGGCATCGCGATACAAACCGGTCGTGGGTATCGACGAGCGGCAGCGCGCGCAGTGGACTGGGCTGAGCCAGGAGGAGGCTCGGCGCCGGCTCGAACGCGATGGCCCCAACGACATCGAGCCAGCGCGGCGGCGCAGCATCCTTGGCCGACTGCTGGGCTTACTGACCGAGCCGATGTTTGCACTTTTGCTCGCTGCAGTGCTCATCTATCTGGCGCTGGGGGATCGGGGCGAGGGCGGCACCCTCGCTGTTTTTGTTCTTGCGGTGCTGGGGCTGACGCTGATGCAGGAGGGCCGGGCAGACCGAGCCATCGAAGCGCTTCGTCGACTCAGTGAGCACCGGGTGAAGGTCCTGCGTGGGGGGGTAGCCCTGGAGTGCACCGCGCGTGAGGTGGTTCAGGGCGATCTGGTCTTGCTCAGCGAAGGTCAGCGCGTTGCCGCCGACGGGCATTTGTTGCAAGCCGATGACCTGCAGGTCGATGAATCGCTGCTGACGGGCGAATCGGTCCCGCTGAGCAAGGAGCCGCAAGGCGGTGCCCTGGCAAGTAGCAGCCTTGTCTTTGCCGGCACCTATGTGGTGCGAGGCCACGGTTTGATGCAGGTACAAGCGGTCGGGGTGCATACGCAGGTCGGTCAGATCGGACGTTCGCTCAATGCCTTGTCGCCGCAGCCCACACCCTTGCAGCAGCAGACGCAGCGTCTGGTGCGGGTGCTGGCGCTGTTGGCTCTGATTCTGTGTGCCTGCATGGTGATCATCGAGGGTCAGCGCAGTGGCCAGTGGCTGCCTGCTTTGCTGGTGGGCATTGCGGTGGCCATGGCCATGCTTCCGGAAGAGTACCCAGTGGTACTGGCGATTTTTCCGGCCTTGGGCGCGCGGCGGCTGGCCGCCCACGGGGTGTTGACCCGGCGCATCGATGCCATCGAAACCTTGGGGGCCATCACGGTGCTGTGCGCCGACAAGACTGGCACCATCACTCAGAACCGGATGGCGGTACAAGCACTGGCGGTGGGAGATGGCGCCAGCCCGCAATTGCTCAGATGCCCGGCCAGTGGTCTTTGGCCTTCGGACCAGATGCCGGCTTTTCACCGCATCGCCGAGCATGCGATTCTGGCCAGCGCACCTGAGCCCTTCGATCCGATGGAACAGGCCTTTCACCAAATGGGCCAAGATTTTCTGCAGGGGACCGGCCGGCTTCATCAGTGGGACCTGGTGCAGACCTATCCCCTGAGTCCGCAGCTGCCAGCCATGTCGCATGTCTGGCGCGTCAGCGATGGACAGGGTCATGTGATCTCGGCCAAGGGTGCACCCGAGGCTGTGATGGACTTGTGCCATCTATCGCCTGTACAGAGGGGTCAGTGGCAGACGGTGGTCGAGCAGATGGCTCAGGAGGGTTTGCGGGTACTGGCCGTGGCCCAGGGTCGGCATCCCGATGCGTCCTGGCCAGCCACTGCGCATGGCTTTGACTTTGAGTGGATCGGCTTGATCGGCCTGGCCGACCCTCTGCGGCCCCAGGTCCCCGCCGCTGTGCTTCAGTGCCACCACGCGGGCATTCGGGTGATCATGATCACGGGCGACCATCCGGCGACGGCTCAGGCGATTGCTGCGCAGGCTGGCCTGCGCGTGGGACAGGTTCTGACTGGTGATGAAGTGGGCGGCCTGAGCGATCAGGCGCTTGAGCAACGGCTGCGTCAGACCACGGTGTGTGCCCGGATCGCCCCGCAGCAAAAGCTGCGCATCGTGCAGGCGCTGGTGCGCGCCGGCGAGGTGGTGGCGATGACGGGCGATGGAGTCAATGACGCTCCGGCCCTGCGAGCCGCCCATGTGGGGGTCGCCATGGGGGGGCGCGGCACCGACGTCGCCCGCGAGGCTGCCAGCATGGTGCTGGTCGATGATGACTTTGCCTCCATCGTCAGAGGTATCCGGGTAGGGCGCCGCATTTTTGCCAACCTTCGCAAGTCCATGGCCTATATTTTTGCGATCCATATTCCGATTGCGGGCATGGCCATGTTGCCCGTCTTGCTGGCCCTGCCGCCGATCCTGCTGCCGCTTCATATTGCGCTGATTGAATTGGTGGTCGATCCGGCTTGCTCGCTGGCCTTCGAGAACGAGCCGGAGGAGCCTGACATCATGAACCGCCGGCCGCGCGATACCAAGGCAGCCCTGTTTGGCGCCAGGGACATGCTGCAGGCTGCCGGGCAGGGGCTGCTTCTGTTGGGTGGTACGGCGTTGGCTTATTTGGCCTCTCTCGAGCCCTGGTCGGAGGCCATGGTGGTGTCGACCGAGCGCACCCGTTCGATGGTGCTGCTGGCCTTCGTGGTGGGCAATGCCTTGTTGATTCTGATTGCCAAGTCAGGCGCCTCCACCGTGGCGCAGGGGCGCCGCGCAGCGCGTGTCAACTGGATGGCTCCTGCGGTGGGCGGGCTGGCGCTTTTGGCGGTGGGATTGGCTCTTTATCAGCCGCTGTTGGCTGCGTCGCTGCAATTGCGGCCCCTGGATGCCATCAGCCTGGTGATGGCAGGGGTCTGCGGTGTGTCGGGCTTGACTGTGGGGCGGGTGGTCGGGCGCCTGTTCCGGCTCAGGGGCTGATCGCCTGGCTCAGGTGGCTCTGCCACCGACGATCCCGCAGCAAACCAAGTAGAGCGGAGCCGCGCGGCGCCTGCGCTTGTCCATGCAGGCATTCGAGGGCGTGCCAGAGCAGCGCAAGGTTGCAGGAGATCACCGGTCGACCTTGTGCATCCTGGGGATACCGGGCCAGCGCGGGCAGTGTGGGCGTTCCGGTGCCTAGAAGGAGTACCGCGTCGACTTTGGATCGGACTTGGGTGATGCCGTTCTCGGCGGCGTGGCTTTCCAGTCCGTAGATGGGATGGAAAGCCTTTGCAGACGTCTCTAGTTGAACCACCTCAACGACTTGCAGATCCCGACTTTCCCAGTAGGCCTGGCTGCACGAAGTCAACCAGTCCGGATAAGGAGAGATCAGCGCGATGCGCCGCGCGCCAAGGGCGCGCATGGCAGCCACGACAGCCAAGGCCGAGTTGGTCACGGGCCGACCGATGTCCTGGGCCATGCGCGCGAAAAGCTGGTCTTCATGGGCCGCGCCGATCAGATAGGAGGCGCCGGTACAGGCGCTGGCTATCGCGCCCACAGGGGCATTGGCAAATTCGCCGATCCAGCGTGGCAGACATTGGTAGTAATCGATCAGGCGCGATTTCAGGTCAGGGGCCGCACTGGTCATTCGCGCAGTGAGCAGGGCCACGCCCGGAGGGCAGAGAATTTGCAGTTCGGGTTCGACGGTGGTGTTGGCTTGGGGCGTCAACACGCCCAGCAAGCCTCGGGGTGCGTAGACCAGGCTCATGACTGCGAGGGGGATACCCCTGCCAACTGCCGAGCCCGATCGAGACCGTCGAGCATCGAGGTTTGGCGCAGGTGGCGATAGAGTCGATCCGGATCATCAATCAGGGCCTGCAACTGGGCTAAGGCGTGGCGGCGTTCCTCTAGAGAGCGCAGCTGCATGCGGGCATGATTGCGGTCGGCCTGGCCGATGATGTCCTCGCGCACCACCGGCAGACGCTGGCGCTCGTAGCTTTGCAGCACGTCTTCGCTGTGGTCGCCCTCAAGGGCGCGCACCAGCACGTCGCACAGGCACATGGCATCGTGGATGCCCCCGTTCATGCCCATCCCTCCCTTGGGATTGTTCAGGTGCGCAGCATCGCCTGCGATGAAAAGTCGTCCAGCTCGCCATCGCGAGGCCAGTCGCTTGTGCACCCGATAGGGCCGTATCTCCTGCAGCTCGAAGCGGTGCTGCTCGCCAAAGAGCGAGTGGAGTCTGTTGATGATGCGCTCGGGCTGGGCTTCTTCTTCGAGCGGACGTTCAGCCAAGGGGTGAAGACTGACCCGCCAGATCTCCGGTAGATGCAGAAGACTGTAGGTGCCCTCGTCCTGCCAGATGTAGTTCACGCCGGCCAGGTCAGGCCAGAGGGCGCCAAAGTCAAAATGCGTCGTGACCAGCAAGGTGGTGTCGGGATAGGTGCCGCCTTCAAAACTTGCTCCGATGGCCTTGCGCACCAGGCTGTGAGCTCCGTCACAGCCTATGACAAAAGCTGACTCGATTCGCTCAAGAGCCTGACCATCGCCCGCGCTCACCTCGACCCAGGCGCTGCGTTCGTCCTGGCCGACATCGACAACGGTGACCCCCCTGTAAAGCCGCGCAGACGCCTGCTCCTGGAGCCGATTTTCCAGGGCTTGGCTGAGCACCGCTTGTTCGCACTGCAGGCGATAGGGGTGAGCGGTATCGTTCTTCAGCACGGACAGATCGAAGGTCACATGCTCACCGGTCTCATGCAATCGTATCTGCCAAGTGGGGGTGATGCGACCCGCTTCGATCAGTGTCTGTGTGATGCCCCAGGGAGCAAGCATGTCCAGCGTCGGCGGGTGGAAGGTGGAGGCGCGCAGTTGCCGTGGGATGACCGAGTCTGATTCGATCACGGTCACCGGTACCCCCTGCCGACTCAGGCCGTAGGCCAGCGTCAGGCCCACCGGGCCCGCGCCCACGATGACCACCCCTGAATGTGCGGCTGGGTGCGTCATGGGCGTTTGTGCATCCGATGCATATGGGTCGGGCCTGGCGAGGCTGCAAGCACCTGATTCACGGGCGCTCCGTTCGGCGGCCGACGAGCCACTTGATGACGTAGAGAACGACGAGCGTGCCGGCCAGATCGCCAATGGCCATGACCGACAAACTCTTGAAAAAGCTCTGGGTGATGCCCAGGCTCAAATAGAGCAGTTGATGCGCTGCGGCGCTGATAAGGGCAAAAACCACGGCCATCTTCAGCAGCATGGCGGGACTGAGATTGGACAGGTCGCTGCGCAGTCCCAGCGTTCGCTGGCTAAGCCACAGCGCCATCCAGGGCGCCAGGCCCGATACCAGCGCGGCCAGCACCGCCTCGATCCAGTGCAGATCGTTGTCCAGGCCGATCAGCAGGCTTCCCAGCACAACCCCGACCGCCCCTCTGAACCCAAGAAGCAGCACCAGCCCCAGGCGCAGACCACTGGGCAGGAACAGCCAACTCACGCCGCGGGCGTAATCGAGTTGTTGAAACAGCAGGTCATTGAGCTGAAAGAGGAGGTAGAAGCCCGCCGCGCTCAAGCCGATGATCATCGGCGATCCAAGAGAGGATAAAAGTTTGCTCATGGGGCTTGTGCAACCAGACGCATGAGGATCTTAATGCCTTCCCGGCGCTTGTGGCCCATTTGGCGGCCCCTCGTTTGGCGGACATGTTTGTGTGCGACAATGACGCACTGCAGCGATGAAACGTCGTTTGCAGTTCTTAGCATCTGCCACACACCCTTAGATTGCCTCAGGCGATCTCGCTGCCTCAAGAGGCAGCGTTCTTGTTGGATGGTTGATGTTTTTTCAACCACCAACTGCGCCTCCGGGTGTGGTGTTCAGGGTAACCGGGCGACAAGCTTGGTCGGCTTACCCTCAGAAAGATGATCATGATGGACGCCTTGATGGCGCGCGAGGCCATGGAGCCCGCGCTTGTTGTTTCCGAGCCGCTATCTTCCGACGACGCGCATCCCGCGCCGCCCCTGCAAAGCGATGCATTTGCCCGTCTCGGACTCGCGCCGCCTTTGCTGCAGGCGGTAGCCGATCTGGGATTTGTGGCGCCCACTGCGGTGCAACAGGCCACGATTGAGCGGGCGCTTGCCGCCTGTGCGGCCACTGGGCCCGTGTCATCCGATCTGATGGTGTCAAGCCAGACCGGAAGTGGTAAGACAGCAGCCTTTTTGCTACCGGTTCTGCAGAAATTGTTGGCCCGCCGCCAGGAGTTGGCCGATGAGGAAGAGGCGCGATGGGCGCGACTGACTGCTGAGGCTTTGGCCCGCGGCGATGAGGCCCCCAAGCGCCCCAAGCGCAAGAATCCAATCGATCCCCGGCACTTCAAGCCGGCCGTTCCGGGGGCCTTGGTGTTGTGCCCGACCCGCGAGCTGGCTCAGCAGGTCAGCGCCGACGCTATCGATCTGGTGCGTCACTGCAAGGGACTGCGCGTGGCTCACGTGGTGGGGGGCATGCCTTACCAACTGCAGATCGCCCGTCTTCAAAATGCCGACTTGGTGGTCGCCACCCCAGGGCGTCTGCTGGACCTGCATCGCAGCCAGCAGATCAAGCTGGACGAAGTGCGAATGCTGGTGGTCGATGAGGCGGACCGGATGCTGGATCTGGGCTTTGCCGATGACCTGGCCGAGGTGCATCAGATCACTTCCCGTCGTCAGCAGACCTTGATGTTCAGCGCCACTTTCGCGCCGCGCATCATGCAGCTGGCCTCCCGGCTGATGCGCTCGCCCGAGCGTATACAGATTGATTCGCCGCAGGAGCGGCATCAATCGATCGAACAGACCCTGCATTGGGCTGATCATGCCGAGCACAAGCGTCAGCTGCTCGATCACTGGTTGCGTGACGCAAGCCTGGATCAGGCGGTGGTTTTTGCCTCCACCCAGATCGAGTGCGACGCGCTTGCGCAGGATCTGGTGCAGGACGGCTTTCATGCAGTGGCCCTGCATGGGGCCTTGAGTCAGGGTTTGCGTAACCGGCGTCTGGGTGCGTTCAGGGAAGGCCGCGTGCAAATCCTAGTTGCCACCGATGTGGCGGCGCGTGGTCTGGATGTGCCGACCATCACGCACGTGATTAATTTCGGCCTGCCAATGAAAGCCGAAGACTATGTGCATCGCATTGGACGTACGGGTCGAGCCGGGCGTCGTGGCCAGGCCGTGACGATTGCCGAGCGTCGTGACCGTCGTCGCATTGCCGATATCGAGCATTACACCCACCAAGCTTTTCAGCCTGCTGTGATTGCCGGTCTTGAGCCCCGGCAGCCGGTTCAAGGCTTTGCCAATCGTGCCGATCGGCGCGGTCCGGGCGGCCCAGGTCGGGGCGACCGGGCGGGTCAGGGCAGGGGCTGGAGCGCAGATCGTGCGTCACCGCGCTCTACACCCGGACGCACCGCCGATCGCTGGCCTTCTCAGGGCGCAGCGGACCGTGAAGGTCGGCCGCCCGCGCCGGCCAAGCGGTCCAGGAACCTGGAGCCTGTCGGACAGCGTCGCTCGCGCGGTGCAGAGCCTCGTTTCGAGGGCCGCTCGCCAGATGTGGCGCCGCGGCCGGATTTCGCGCCTGCCCGCAAGGGCTCGGGCCGACCGCCCGAGCGCAGCAGGTCCAGTCGCAGCCGTTAAGCCCACGAGGTGGGGTTGGGCGGACCCCGGGGGGCACAGGGTAAACCACGGCTGCCGGTTTCCGTTTTCGCTACCTAGAATGACTGCGCAGCCCACTGAAGTCGGCTGAGCAGGAACATGGTCGTGCCAGGCAAAAAGCCCTCCGCTCCGGAAGGAGCCCCCCCTTCAGCTGCGGCGCGTCCTGCGGGGCGCAGCAGCGCGGCATCCCGATCGCAAGCGGGTGCCCAGGCGTCCAAGGCATCGACTGCTGCGCCGGCGGCCGCGCCGCGGACCATCAAAAAGTATCCCAACCGCCGCCTCTACGACACCAGCAGCTCTTCGTACATCACCTTGTCGGATGTCAAGCAACTGGTCATGACACGTTCGGCCTTCGTGGTTCGAGATGCCAAGACCCATGAAGACCTGACCCGCAGCATCTTGCTGCAAATCATTTTGGAGGAAGAGGCGGGGGGTGCGCCCATGTTCACTGAAGACCTGCTGGCCAATATCATCCGCTTCTATGGCAACGCCATGCAAGGGGTGATGGGCAATTACCTGGAGAAGAATATCCAGACCTTCATGGAACTTCAGGCCAAGTTCAGTGAACAGTCCAAGGGGCTCAATCCCGATCTGTGGGCTCAGTTCATCAAGAGCCAGTCGCCGCTTATGCAGGGGGTGATGGGGTCTTACGTGGAGCAATCGAAAACGCTGTTCACCCAAATGCAGGAACAACTGCAAAAACAAAGCGAACAGATGCTCTCGAGCTTCGTCCTCAAGCGCTGAGCACCGGCGTTTGGGGCACTGCCGGGCGCCGTGCCCTCACACGAAACGATTTTCAATGGCGCCCAGGCCATCTATCTCTACCCGTACCACGTCACCGCGTTTCAGGTACTGAGGCGGATTCAGGCCCATGCCGACACCGGCTGGCGTGCCGGTGGCGATGATGTCACCAGGGTAGAGGGTGATGCCACGCGAGCAGGTTTCGATCAGGGTGGCAATGTCGAAGATTAGATCTCGGGTGTGACCGTCCTGCCGGAGCTGACCGTTGACCCAGCCGCGCACCCGGGTCTGAGTGCCGTCCAGCTCGTCGGCAGTCACGATCCAGGGCCCCATGGGGCAGAAGGTGTCGAAGGATTTGCCCAAATCCCACTGCTGGTGACGCATTTGCACATCACGGGCCGTCACATCATTGACGATGGTGTAACCATAGATGTAGCTCAGTGCATCCTGGCGCGCGATATTCTTGCCTGCTCGGCCAATTACTACGGCCAGTTCGGATTCGTAGTCCACCTGCTCGGTGATGCCCTGAGGAAGCTTGACCTCGTCATGGGGTCCGATCACGCATTCGGGTACCTTGGTGAACACGATGGGCCATGCAGCCACATTGGCGTTGTTGTTCTTGAACACGGAGTCACGCAATTCCTTGGCGTGTTCGTGGTAGTTGCGTCCCACGCAGAACAGGTTGCGCCGCGGTCGAGGAATCGGGGCCTCCAGTCGCACCTGACGGATGGGTACGGTCTGAGCTTGCACCGGGATGGCCCGCCAGTTGGCTTGTTCGATCAGTGAGAGTGCACCATGCTCAGCCAGATGCGCTAATTCAAATGCCCTCACCGACTGCCCATCGGGAGATACCTGGCCGACATGGCGCTTGCCTTGAAATTGATAGCTTGCAATACGCACGATGCGGGCTCCTGTTGAATGAACAGCAGACAAGTCTAAATCGTCGGCGATGGTGCAAGCGGTGGATTGGACATTTCTGTGTCCAATTCAAGTCTGCGGAGGTCGCCGATGGAGCGTGGGTTTGCTCAGGCTGCTTGGGCCAGAGGGGGTGCGAACAGGGCTTCCATTTCGCGGCGAATTTTGTAGGCGTCGGTGCTGGCGTCCATCGCCACATCAGCCCAGCTCAGGCTCTGCCCCTTCTTGACCGGACGCACGACCTTGACCTGATGGGTCAGTCCCAGGGGCAGTCCACCCATCTGCATCGAGGTGTGCGCCGGCAGCAGCTTGCCCCAGACGGTGTAGCCTCCCTCGCCGTCGAGCATCTCGCCGGGCTGCAGATCCCGCTTGGCGGTGGCCACCACATCGGCACTCCAGCCTGTGGCCACGCCGGTTGGCTCCCGCCGCAGCGCTACGCTAGCCACCGAGACGCCCACTTCGAGCCCAATGAGATGCCAGCGCTTGTAAAGCGTGAAATAGCGGCCGCTGGGATCGGTGTGGGCGTTGTATTCTTCGAAGCAGTTCTTGATGTATTCGGTCTCCGCTTCGACCGTCACCCAGACTCCCATGCGGATGTCATAGGGGATCTTGCGGCCATCGGCCTCCAGAGAAGAGATCACCTCGACCATGCCCTTGCGCTCGAGCACACCGCCTTCGCTTCGGGGTCGGGTAACAAAAGGGATGTCTTCAACACTTGCGGGGGGATAGAGCAGGCCATTGCTGGGCACAGCCAGACCGGTGGCATTGGATACGGCAGTCGATTCAATCGATGGCTTGGAGCCGTCGAGGAAGCTGTTGAACATCTTGGGGTTGAGGCCGCCGCGCCGTGCCTGCTCGGGACTCAATCCGTAGTAGCCCCAGACTGTCTCGGGCGTCGATTCGCAAAAGTGCGGCAGCCACTTGTGACCGCGACCGGCGGCCACCACCGGGAAACCACAGGTACGGGCCCAGTCGACCAGGTCGCAGATCAGCGCGGGCTGATCGCCAAAGGCCATTGAGTAGACCACGCCAGCCTGCGCGGCTTTGCGTGCCAAGAGGGGGCCGCAGAAGGCATCGGCCTCGACAGTCACGTTGACCACGTGCTTGCCGTTATCGAACGCTCTCAGGCAATGCGCCACAGCGGCAATCGGGTGTCCAGTGCATTCGACCAGCACATCGATCTGGGGGTGGTCGACGATGGCCTGCCAGTCCTCGGTGATCCATGTTTGCCCCGTCTTGAGGGCTTGATCGATGCTGCTGGCCTGTGTCTGCTCGGTCTTCCAGCCGACGCGGGCCAGGTTGGCCCGTGCTGCATCCGGGGACAAGTCGGCAATGGCGACCAGATGCACCCCCGGTGTGCGGGGCACCTGAGCCAGGTACATCGAACCGAATTTACCGGCGCCGATCAGACCGATGCGCACCGGCTGGTTGCTTGCTGCGCGTTGCTGGAGTTTGGCGTGGAGGTTCATCATGCGGCCTGCTTGGTGGTGGCGATGGGCTCGGCCGAGGTCACCAGGGCACTTCCGGGCATGCCGTTGCCCCACGGCAGGTCGACTGGGTAGGACTTGAGCAGGCAGTCATCGGGCAGACATTCGATGGGCGTGAAGTCGCGGTGAGCAATGTATTCCGGTCGCTTGTGACGTCGGATGTGGTTGGACACCGCGCACAGGCTCAGGTAGACGCTGACCCGGTTCCAGGGCGAGAGGTTGCTGGTCGATGCATGTACCAGGCAGCTGTGGAACAGGATCATGGAGCCGGCCGGCCCGGTGGGGCTGACGATGCCGCCTTGTTTGCCGCCGGCGCGCTCGACCAACTGTGAGATGAGCTCGTTGCTGACGGTCCACAGGGGGTAGCTGGTGGTGGTCAGGTCGTGCTTGGCATCGACCACGCCCTTCTTGTGGCTGCCCGGAATGAACATCAAGGGCCCATTGAATTCATTGACGTCATCAAGGAAGATGGCCACGTTCATCGCACGCTCGGTGGGCATCATGTCATCGTTGAGCCAGGTGCCGTAGTCCTGGTGCCACTGCCAGACATCGCCCTCGAAGGCCATCTTGCCGTTGATTTTGAATTGGTGCATGTAGAGCTTTTCGCCGAAGATGTCTTCGACCGGCTTGACCATGCGCGGATGCCGGGCCAGCTTGGCAAATGGCTCGCTGTACAGATGAGCCGCAAAGTTGGTGCGTACCGCATCGCTGCCTTTTTCCCGAACGTTGTAGGCCTCGCGCCGACTGTACAGATCGGGCACAGCCTCGGTCAGCGTCTGGGTCTCTTGCGGAGAAAACAGGCCTGGGAAAAAAAGATAGCCTTCGCGATCGAAGTGGGCCAGTTGTTGGGCAGTCAGTTTCATGAGGGGTCTCCGGTAGGACGTTGGGCGTTGGGGCGGGAAGGCGGGAACGGCTTGAGTGCGCTTGAGAGCAGGCGGCCGAGGTTTCGCGCGGCCTGCTCGCCGTGCTGTCGCATCAGGGTCTCGGCACGATCGGCCTGTCCGGCTGCGATGGCGCGCGCAATGGTTTCATGCTCATCCCAGACCGAGGCACGCATGCTCGAGACCTGCAGCACCGCTCCCATGGCCCGGCGGATGTGAGCCCAGTGCAGCTTGGCGCTCTGCGCGATCAAGGCGTTGCCCGAGGCTTGGTAAATGGCGCTGTGGAAGCGTTCGTCGGCCTCGATCATGGTCTTGATGTGCCCGCTTGAGAGCGCCTGCCGTCCCTCCTCAAGGATGCGATCGGGCAGGGCGTAGCGGGCCTGCGCCGCCAGCCGGGCGGCCAGCGCGTCCAGGGCTGCGCGGACCTGGTAGATGTGATGCAGACAATGGGCATCCAGCGGCGCCACCTGTACCCCGCGTCCCGGCGCGTCCTGGACGAAGCCGTCTTTCTTGAGCAGTCGAAGGGCCTGCAGCACGGGCTGTCGCGAGACGGCCAATTGCGCGGCAATGTCCTCCTGCATGATGCGAGCGCCCGGGGCCAGGGAGCCGTCGCAGATGGCGTCGAGCAGCACATGCCAGACCCGATCGACTAAATCGGGCGCGTTCTCGATTTGGATCAGGACGCTCATGGACGCGCGATGTTTGAGTTCTGTATACAGAATACATTCTTCGACTCAATCAAGACCTAGTGAATACCCTTGCTTCGCTGTATGCCAAGATCCATGCTGGTCCACCCCTTGGAGAAAACCATATGTCGCTGCACGATCCGGCCTGGCTGGACAGGATGTACAACAACCGCGCGCTGGTGCCGGCCTTCCCCGAGCACGCAGAGCGCTGGATGCGCGACTCGGCCCTGGCGCGGGTGCAAATGCGCAGCGTGCTGGATCTGCGTTACGGATTGAGCGCGCGGGAGCGGCTCGATGTCTTCCCCGCGGACCGTCCCGGCGCGCCTGTGGCGGTCTTCATTCATGGCGGTTATTGGCGGGCGCTGGACAAGAGCGACCATTCCTTTGTGGCGCCGGCGCTCCACGCCATGGGCGCCACGGTGGTGGTGCCCGGCTATGACCTCTGCCCGGCTGTCAGCATTCCTCAGATCACGATGCAGATGGTGAAGGCGATGGCTTGGGTCTACCGGCATATCGAGGCCTATCACGGCGATCCCTCTCGCATCGTCGTGATCGGGCATTCGGCCGGCGGTCATCTGTCGGCGATGATGCTGCGCTGCCTGTGGCGCTCCTTCGATCGGCACCTGCCCCGGCAACTCGTACACCGGGCCTTGTCGATCTCGGGCGTGCATGATCTTGATCCGCTATCGCGCACGCCGTTCTTGCAAGTCGATCTGCGATTGACACCGCAGGACGTGGCGAGGGCCAGTCCTGCGCGACTGGCCGCCCCAGAGGGCACCTTGTATGCGGTAGCTGGCGCCCAGGAGAGCTCGGAGTTTGTGCGACAGACTCAACTGATTCAACAGGCCTGGGGCCAGCGAGCGGTGCCGGTTTGCGAGGCAATCCCCGGCTTGAACCATTTCAGCGTGGTTGAGTCGCTTTGTCACAGCGGCTCGCGCCTCAATCAGCTGGCGCGCGAGTTGATCGAGGGTAAGCCCGTGGCCTGAGCGAGGGCCGCACCAGCGCGAGGGTGCAGCTCTCTCACCCTCTGGCAGGGCCCCGGTGGGTGGCCGGTGGGGCGCCGCCCTACATCAGCAGATGCTCGCCCGCGTTGTCCCCACCCAGGATGACGTAGTTGACCTTGCGGATGTCCATCAGCTTCTTGCCCCCGGCGTAGCTGATGGAGCTCTGGATGTCCTGCTCCATTTCGGTCAGGGTATCGGCCAGCTTGCCTTTGATGGGCTCGAGGATGCGCTTGCCTTCCACATGCTTGTATTCGCCCTTGTTGAAGTCCGAGGCCGAGCCGTAGTATTCCTTGAAGAGCTCGCCGTTGACCTCGACCGTCTTGCCCGGTGATTCCTCGTGTCCGGCAAAGAGCGAGCCAATCATCACCATGGATGCACCGAAGCGGATGCTTTTGGCGATGTCGCCGTGGCTTCGAATTCCGCCATCGGCGATGATGGGCTTGGTCGCCACCCGGGCGCACCACTTCAGGGCTGAGAGTTGCCAGCCGCCGGTGCCAAAGCCGGTCTTGAGTTTGGTAATGCAGACCTTTCCGGGGCCCACACCGACTTTGGTGGCGTCGGCGCCCCAGTTTTCGAGGTCGATCACCGCCTCGGGTGTAGCCACATTGCCGGCAATCACGAAGCTACCCGGTAGTTTGTCCTTGATGTAGGCAATCATGTCCCGCACGCTGTCGGCATGGCCGTGGGCAATGTCGATGGTGATGTATTCCGGAATGAGCTTTTCGTTGGCCAGCGCATCGACCGTCTGTCGATCGGCTTGCTTGACGCCCAGCGAGATCGAGGCGTAGACACCCTGGCCGCGCATGGTGCGAACGAAAGCCACGTTGTCCAGGTCGAAGCGATGCATCACATAGAAGTAGCCACTGCGGGCCAGCCATAGGCAGATCGGCTCGTCCACCACGGTTTTCATATTGGAAGGCACTACCGGCAGGCGGAACTTGCGTCCGCCCAGCTCGACGCCCGCATCGCACTCTGAGCGGCTCTCCACCCGGCACTTGCGGGGTAGCAGCAAGACGTTGTCGTAATCGAAGATTTCCATGATTCCAAGCTCCGTAGGATCTGTGTTCAACAGGGGCGCTTGGACTGCTCCGGTCATGGGCCTTGAGCATCCGGGTTGGAAGTGGCCACAAAAAACCGGGCGCAATGGCTTGGGCCCGGTGATTGATTGTAATGGTCTCGATCGGCACCGTGTGCGACCTGCTCGGTGCCTCGCGCCCCAGGCCGGCCTTCCTACAATCGGGCCATGGCTCCTGGCTCTGAATCCCCCCTTTTGACTCATCTCAACCCGGAGCAGTTGGCCGCCGTCACCTTGCCGCCCGAGCACGCCCTGATCCTGGCCGGTGCAGGCTCGGGCAAAACTCGGGTCCTGACCACCCGAATCGCCTGGCTGCTGCAGACCGGGCAGCTTAACCCCGGCGGGGTGTTGGCCGTGACCTTTACCAATAAGGCGGCCAAGGAAATGCTGGCACGGCTGTCGGCGCTGCTGCCCGTCAACGTGCGCGGTATGTGGATCGGCACTTTCCATGGTTTGTGCAATCGCTTTCTGCGGGCACATTGGCAGCTTGCTCATTTGCCGCAGACCTTTCAGATCCTGGACACGCAGGATCAGTTGTCGGCCATCAAGCGTCTGTGCCGGCAGTTCAATGTCGATGAGGATCGCTTGCCTCCAAAGGAGTTGATGTGGTTCATCGCCTCTTGCAAGGAAGAGGGGCTCAGGCCGGCTCAGGTTCCTGCGCATGATGAACACAGCCGGCGCAAGGTGGAGCTCTATGCCCTCTACGAACAGCAATGTCAGCGCGAAGGTGTAGTGGACTTTGGTGAACTCATGCTGCGCAGCTTCGAGCTGCTGCGTGATCATGCGCATGTTCGAGAGCACTACCAGCAGCGTTTCCGGCATATCCTGGTCGATGAATTTCAGGACACCAACAAACTTCAGTACGCCTGGCTCAAGTTGATTTCCGGACAGGGCGGTGTCCGTGGCGGGGCGGTGATGGCCGTTGGCGATGACGACCAAAGCATCTACGCCTTTCGGGGCGCACGGGTGGGCAATATGGCCGATTTCGTCCGTGAATTTGGCGTGGCTCACCAGATCAAGCTTGAGCGCAACTACCGCAGCTTTGGTCATATTCTGGACTCGGCCAATGCCTTGATCAGTCGCAACACCGGCCGTTTGGGCAAGAACCTGCGCACCGAGGCGGGGCCGGGAGAGCCTGTTCGGATTTACGAGGCCGTTAGTGATTTTTCGGAAGCCCAGTGGTTTGTTGATGAGGTGCGTCAGTTGATTCGTGAGGGTACTGAGAGGCGGGAGATCGCTTTGCTCTACCGAAGTAATGCTCAGAGCCGAGTCATGGAGACTGCCCTGTTCAATGCGGGCATCGCATACCGGGTCTACGGGGGCCTGCGTTTTTTTGAGCGCGCGGAGATCAAGCACGCTCTTGCTTATTTGCGCTTACTCGAGAACTGGCATGACGACACCAGTTTTATGAGGGTCGTGAATTTCCCGCCGCGTGGAATCGGTGCTCGAACAGTCGAGCAGTTGCAGGACGTGGCTCGCCACCGGGCTTGCTCGCTTCATGATGCGGTGGGGGCCCTCGGGGGTGCCGCTGGCACCAAGCTGGGGGGCTTTCTGGCAGTGGTCGACGTGATGCGAGAGCAAAGCGCGGGTCTTGCCTTGAGGGAGGTCATCGAGTTGGTTCTCGAACACAGCAGCTTGCTCGATCACTACAAGGCCGAGCGCGAGGGGCAGGATCGCCTGGAGAACCTGGCCGAGCTGGTCAATGCGGCCGAAGCTTTTGTCACTCAGGAAGGTTTTGGGCGTGATGCCCCGATGCAATCGGTTGACGCATCGTTCAATCTCAGCCAGTCGCCTGTGAGCCAAGGCCTGGATCCGCTATCCGATTCAACCACTGCTGAACAGGGTCAGATGCTGGCGCGATTGGGTTTGCCCGAAGGCCCACCTGGTGATGCGGCCCAGGGTACGGGTGAAACCTTGTCGCCGCTCGCGGCTTTCCTGTCGCACGCCGCGCTGGAAGCGGGCGATCATCAGGCACAAGCCGGACAGGATGCGGTGCAATTGATGACGGTGCATGCATCGAAGGGGCTGGAGTTCGATTGCGTGTTTATCAGCGGTCTAGAGGAAGGGCTTTTTCCTCATGAAAACGCTATGAGCGATCGCGACGGACTCGAGGAAGAGCGTCGTCTGATGTATGTGGCGATCACTCGGGCCCGCAAGCGCCTGTACCTGAGCTGCTCACAGACGCGCCTTCTCCACGGCCAGACCCGCTACAACCTGCGCAGCCGTTTTTTTGAGGAACTGCCGGAGCCCGCGCTCAAGTGGATCACGCCAAGGCAGTCCGGCTTTTCTGGTTTAGGGCAGTCGACCGAGTCCTCGCAGGGATGGGGAGGTGCTGCAAGCCGGGACGATTGGGCCTCGAAAGTCGTGGCCTCGCGTCAGTCCTCTGCCTCGCCAACAGGCCCTTTGCCCGAGCGCCGAAAACCCGATTCGCATGGCCTCAAAGTCGGGATGGAGGTGTTCCACGCCAAGTTCGGACAAGGGCGGATTCAGATGATGGAAGGCGCTGGCGATGATGCGCGCGCTCAGGTCAATTTCCCGCGTCATGGGATCAAGTGGTTGGCCTTGTCAATCGCCAAACTCACGGTCGTGACCTGAGCTTTCTCCTGCGCACGGCTGCACCGGCGAGCCAGTGCGCCCGGCTTATTGAGGTTCGGATTCTTGCAGGGGGGGCGCGATGGGCTCAACGCTGAAACTGTCGCGGAAGGTGCTGTAGACGGAGGCGAAGAACATCGCCGCCATGATCAGGGCTACCGGTAGCATCACGGTGGCGGCCATTGCGGGGCTGTCAAACAGGCTGGCCAGCAGGGCCACGACCACGCCGGCCAAGAGAAAGGCGCCGAACCAGCCAAGCGCGTAGACGATGAAGGCCCCCATGTTCTTCCAGCAGGCCGTGGCACTGAAAAACAGGCTTTTCAGGGGCGTGATCTGGTGCCAGTACACGAGAGCGGGCGCGTGCCAGAAGATGAGCGAAAGTGGGGCGTAGAGCAGGGCGGCTGTCCAGGTGGCCGCCTGAAACTCAGGGTCGCTCACCACCTCTTCGTCGATCTTGCCGCCAAACAGGTAAAGCCGGGCGAACTCGCCCCCATCGACCAGCGATGACAGGGCGATGACTATCGCGAACCCCACCGCGTAAAGCCCACCCAGGCTCAAGAGGGCGCGCCTTTGTGGCGGGCCCGCCCGCAGGCCCGTGAACATGATGGAGGGCATGGGGAACCTGCCTTGTTCGGCCTCGCGCGATGCGGCCATCAGACCCAGCGTAGCCATTGGCAGCAGGACCAGCGCCAGTACGGGGCCGATCAGTGGTACCAGGCTGGCCAGCGACAGAATGGCCATGAACATGAAGAAGAGGCCCGAGAGGGCCAGCGGCTGGCGCAAGAACAGGCGCATGCCCTCTCGCACCCAGGTCAGACCCTTACGCGGACGAACAAGGTTGAGCTTCATAAGGGTGGAATTGAGGGCGGCAGGTCAGGCCGCAGGGGATGTTCGATGCACTGTCGCAAAACACGTTCAAAGTGGCTGGGATCGTGGGCCTTGAGCACGGCGGCCTGGCGCGGCAGGTGCAGATCCCAAAGGCGGGAGAGCCAGAACCGCAAGGCACCCGCGCGCTGCATGGGTGCGAGCAGGCGTCGCTCGATTGCACTGAGCGGGCGCACGGCATGATAGGCACTCAGCAAGGCCTGTGCCCGCACGGGGTCTCGCGCCCCGCTTTGCAGATCAATGCACCAGTCGTTCATGCAGACGGCCAGATCGAACAGCCAGGAGTCCCAGGCAGCGAAGTAGAAATCGAAAAGTCCGCAAAGCCGGGTCTGCCCATCCTGGGTTTCGAACATTACATTGTCCCGAAACAGGTCGGCATGGATGGGGCCCCTCGGCAGGCTGCGGTAGGCTGCTTGCTCGGCCAGGTGGTTCTGATAGGCGAGCTCCGAACGAATGAGCCGGTTTTGCGCCTCGTTTAAAAAGGGCAGCACCACCGGTACGGTTTCGTTCCACCAGGCCAGCCCCCGCAGGTTCGGTTGCTGCATTTGGAAATCTCGTCCGGCCAAGTGCATGCGGGCGAGCATGTCTCCCACCGCTGTGCAGTGCGCGGGCCCAGGGTTGAGCTCGACAGCCCCCGCAAGCCGGTTTACCACGGCTGCTGGCTTGTCCTGCAAACGGTGAAGCAGGGGGGAGCCCTGCTCCTGACCCGAGGCTGTTGCAGCTGGCCCGGCTTGTGGATCCGGAACCGGAATCCCTTGGCTGGCCAAGTGCTTCATCAGGTGCAGGTAGAAGGGCAGCTGGTCAAAGCTCAGGCGCTCGAACAGCGTCAGCACCCAGCGCCCCTGGTCGGTGTCGGCGAAGTAATTGGTGTTCTCTATGCCGCCGGCGCAGCCTTCCAGGCTCTGCAGTTGGCCTAGACCAAGGGAGCGCAGAAATGCGGCGGCTTGATCGAAGGAGACCTCGGTGAAGACGGCCATGCGGATCGACGTTTGACGGGCTTCAGAAGCGCAGAAAGTTCCAGACGCGCGTGCCGCCCTGGGTGGGGCCTGGACGGGCATCCATCGGGCGCACCTCATAGGCGGGCATGTCACCCTTGGGCTGCACCACGATGCTCTGCGTCTGGCCGCCTACTCGCAGCTCGTCGATGCGGCTGCCGGCATCCTCGGTTCGTATGCGTTCGATGGTCTGGTTGCCGCGGCCGGGCTCGAGCGCAGGATCGTGGGGTCGGGCGGTGGCCTGCACGGCTGCAGTGGGCGCGGGCGCCTGGGCCCAGAGGCCAGAGCTTGTCCCTAGAGCAACGACGGTCAGTATCAGCGGGCTCAGCCGGGAGCCGTATTCAATCGCGATCATGCACGCATTGTAGGTCTCTGGCTGCCTCGAGGAGTGCAGGCGCAATGCAAGCGAGTCGGTCTTGTGCGCGTGATCCGCCGCTTGCCTGACAATGCCCCTATGAGTCAGAAAATCCTGCTGCTGGTCGATGGATCGAGTTATCTGTACCGTGCCTTCCATGCGATGCCAGATTTACGGGCCGTGCCCGGCGATCCGACCAGCCCGGCTACTGGGGCGATCCGCGGCATGATCAACATGATGCACAAGCTGCGCAAGGATGTTCGAGCTGACTATGCGGCCTGCGTGTTCGATGCCAAGGGGCCGACTTTCCGCGATGCGGTCTACCCGCAATACAAGGCCAATCGCTCGCCCATGCCCGATGATCTGCGCAGCCAGATTGTGCCGATCCACGAGGTGATCACCCTGATGGGTTGGCGGGTGCTCGATGTTCCCGGCGTTGAGGCCGACGATGTGATTGGCACTCTGGCTCGATGCGCTGCTGAGCAGGGGGTCGAGGTCATCATCTCCAGCGGCGACAAGGATCTGTCGCAGCTGGTCAATGAGCACATCACCATCATAGACACCATGAACGACAAGCGCCGTGATGTGGCGGGGGTGGTGGCCGAGTTCGGTGTGCCGCCGCAGCGCATGGTCGATTTCCAGGCTTTGGTAGGCGATGCGATCGACAACGTGCCGGGCGTGCCCAAGGTGGGGCCCAAAACGGCGGCCAAGTGGCTTCAGGAATATGGATCGCTCGACGCCCTGATTGCGCGTGCCGGCGAAATCAAGGGGGCCGCTGGGGAGAATCTGCGCGCCACCTTGGACTGGCTCCCTACGGGCCGGCAGTTGCTGACCATCAAGACCGACTGTGATTTACAGGGCCACTTGCCTGGCTTGCCGGTACTCGATGAACTGCGCCTGCAGTCGCAGCAGGACGAGCCGCTGCGCACCTTCTACGATCGCTACGGCTTCAAGACTTTGGCCAAGGGTCTGGGTGCAGCCCCTGATGCTGGGGCGTCCGAGGTCTCCCAACGGGAGCCAGGGGCTGCGCCTGTGACCGCATCCGCGCCGCGACCGACCCGGTACGAGACCGTGCTGAACTGGGACGATTTTGAAGCTCTGCTGGCCCGGATTGCGCGGGCGGAACTGGTGGCCTTTGATACCGAGACCGATTCCCTGGACGAAATGCGTGCGCGTTTAGTGGGACTGAGCTTCAGCCTGGAGCCTGGGCAGGCGGCCTACATCCCCTTGGCGCACGATTACCCCGGCGTTCCAGATCAGTTGCCAATGGCGCAGGTGCTGGATCGCCTGCGGCCCTGGCTGGAGGATGTTACGCGGGCGAAGTTGGGTCAACACATCAAGTACGACCGGCATGTGATGGCCAATCACGGCATCGAAGTGCGTGGCTATCTGCACGACACCATGCTGCAAAGCTATGTGCTGGAGGCGCACAAGCCGCACGGCTTGGCCAGTCTGGCCGAGCGACATTTGGGGCGCGGAGGCATCAGTTACGAAGACCTGTGCGGCAAAGGAGCC
>JBEIHE010000014.1:0-34094 GCA_040381515.1 Polaromonas sp. | reverse complement strand
GCCGAGGGCGGCGCTCCCACCCCCTGGCCGCCACATCGCGCCGAAGGCGGCGCTCCCACCCCCCTGGTCGCCGACCTGCTTGAGCTTGTGGAAGCCGCGCCCTCGCGGCGATTTGCTCCCCATGGGAGCCACGCCCGCGGCGCGAGACGGCCTGCCGGGCGAAAAGCTCGCCTCAGTTGGCGAAGGCGGCAATGCCGGTGATCGCGCGGCCGAGGATCAGGGCGTGAACATCGTGCGTCCCCTCGTAGGTGTTGACCACCTCCAGGTTCACCAGATGCCGGGCCACACCGTACTCATCAGAGATGCCGTTGCCACCCATCATGTCGCGCGCCACGCGGGCAATGTCCAATGCCTTGCCGCAACTGTTGCGCTTAAGGATAGAGGTGATCTCCACCGCTGCGGTACCCTCGTCCTTCATGCGCCCCAAGCGCAGGCAGCCCTGCAGACCCAGGCTGATCTCGGTGACCATGTCGGCCAGTTTCTTTTGAATGAGCTGATTGGCCGCCAGCGGCCGGCCAAACTGCTGGCGGTCCAGCACGTACTGGCGGGCGCGCGTGTAGCAGTCTTCGGCCGCACCGAGGGCGCCCCAGGCGATGCCGTAGCGCGCCGAATTGAGGCAGGTGAACGGGCCCTTAAGGCCACGCACCTCAGGGAAGGCGTTCTCTTCAGGGCAGAACACCTCGTCCATCACGATCTCGCCCGTAATCGAGGCGCGCAGACCGACCTTGCCGTGAACCGCCGGGGCGCTCAAGCCTTTCCAGCCTTTTTCCAGGACGAAGCCGCGGATCTGACCGCCATCGTCCTTGGCCCACACCACAAACACGTCGGCGATCGGGCTGTTGGAGATCCACATCTTGGAGCCACTGAGGCTGTAACCGCCGTCAACCTTGCGGGCGCGAGTGATCATGCTGCCCGGATCAGAGCCGTGATTGGGTTCGGTCAGACCAAAGCAGCCCACCCATTCCCCGGTGGCCAGCTTGGGCAGGTACTTGCGCTTTTGCTGCTCGGTACCGAACTCATTGATCGGCAGCATCACCAAGGACGACTGCACGCTCATCATCGAGCGATAACCGGAATCCACCCGCTCGACCTCACGCGCCACCAGGCCGTAACAGACGTAATTCAGACCCGCGCCGCCGTATTGCTCGGGGATGGTGGGCCCAAGCAGGCCAAGCTCGCCCATTTCGTTGAAGATGGCGCGGTCGGTGTGCTCGTTGCGGAAGGCCATTTGCACCCGTGGCAAGAGCTTTTCCTGGCAGTAAGCCCGAGCGGCTTCGCTGACCTGACGCTCGTCTGCGGTGAGCTGTTCATCCAGATGAAAGGGATCAGACCAGGAAAAAGACGCTTTGGCCACGAAAAACTCCTTGCACAACAGAAAAAATTCAGCAGAAACAAAAACAGAGCATAGCGCCGCCCCCTAAAAGGTGCTGCAAGTCAGTGCCATGTCCGAGTCAGACGCTGGCTCCCAAGTCGGCGCAAATGTTCTATTGATAGAACATTTAGAGGTCTATTCTGGCACGATGGCCGTGACCTCGATTTCCACCTTGGCACGGTCCTCCATCAGAGCGCTGACCTCGACGGCGGTCATGGCGATGCTGAAGCTGCCAATGGTGGAGCGGAAGATCCGGCCGATCTCGGCCGAAGCGTCCAGATACTCACGCTTGCGGGTAACGTACCAGGTCATGCGCACGATATGCTGCGGAAGAGCGCCTCCCTCGCGCAGAACCGCCACCACATTGTCCAGCGCCTGTTGCACCTGGCCGGCCATGTCGTCGGTCTGGAACACACCCTGCGAGTCCCAGCCGACCATACCGGCCACAAACACCATGCGCCCGCTGGCCGATACGCCATTGGCATAGCCCTTGGGCCTGGGCCATCCGGGGGGAAGAAGCACCTGCATCGAGTCTCTCCTGGTTCAATCAGATCATGAGGGTATGGGCTCAGGCCCCACCCTTGAGCAGCTCGCGCGCAATGATGAGCTGCTGCACTTCGGTGGCCCCTTCGTAAATACGCAGGGCACGAATCTCACGGTACAGCCGCTCGACCGGTATCTGGCTGACCACACCGAGCCCGCCCCAGATCTGCACGGCCGCGTCAATCACCTGCTGGGCGTTTTCGGTGGCCACCATCTTGGCCATGGCCGCCTCGCGGGTCACACTGCGACCCTGATCGCGCTGCCAGGCGGCGCGATAGGTCAGCAAGGCAGCGCTGTCGATCGCTGTGGCCATCTGAGCCAGCTTGGCCTGGGTCAGCTGCAGGTCCGCCAGCACACCGCCGAACATCTGCCGCGAGCGAGCGCGCGCCAGCGCCTCATCGAGCGCATGACGAGCAAAGCCCAGCGCAGCGGCTGCCACCGAAGTGCGAAAGACATCGAGCGTTCGCATGGCCAGCTTGAAGCCCTCGCCACCACCGCCCAGACGCTGCTCAGCCGATACACGGCAATTGCGGAACTCGAGCCGGGCCAGCGGATGCGGCGCAATCACATCGATGCGCTCGGCAATCGACAAGCCAGGCGTGTCCGCGTCGACGATAAAGGCGCTGATGCCGCGCGAGCCCGGCGCCTCTCCAGTACGGGCAAACACCACATAAAAGTCGGCAATGCCGCCATTGGAGATCCAAGTCTTCTGGCCCTCGATCACAAATCCAGTTCCATCGGCATGGGCGCTGCAGCTCATGGCCGCCACATCCGAGCCGGCCTCGGGCTCCGACAGGGCAAAGGCGGCGATCGCCTGGCCACTGGCCACCCGGGGCAGGTAACGCCGCTTCTGCTCGGGCGTGCCTTGAAGGCTGATCGCCCCCGAGCCCAGACCTTGCATGGCAAAGGCGAAATCGGCCAGGCCATCATGCCGACCCAAGGTCTCGCGAATCAGGCACAGGGTACGGGTATCGATCACCTCGGCGGCCGCGCCGACCTCTCGGCCGGCCACCGCATGAGACAGCCAGCCCGCCTGTCCCAGCGCACGGACCAGATCACGACAGCGACCGTCGACATCGGCACCATGGCCCTCGGTCAAATACTCAAGCGCCCAAGCCTCCAGACGATCGGCCAGTTGCCGATGATGAGGCTCAAAGAAGGGCCACTGCAGGTAGGTGGTGTCCGCCATGATGTGCCTCAATTGCCCTCAAAACGCGGCTTTTGCTTGGCCACGAAGGCGTGGTAGGCACGCGAAAAATCCTCGGTCATCATGCAGATGGCTTGCGCCTGCGCTTCGGCCTCGATCGCCTGCTCGATGGTCATCGCCCATTCCTGATGCAGCATGGTCTTGGTGATGCCGTTGGCAAAAGCCGGCCCCTGGGCCATTTCAAGGGCCAGCGACTGCGCCTGTGCCACCACCTCCTCGGGGCTGCACAAGCGATTGAAATAGCCCCATCGCTCGCCCTCTTCACCGCCCATGGATCGGCCGGTGTAGAGCAGCTCGCTGGCCCGTCCCTGGCCGATCAGGCGCGGCAAGATGGCACAGGCCCCCATGTCACAGCCGGCCAAGCCCACACGATTGAACAAAAACGCCGTCTTGCTGCGCGCAGTGCCCAGACGCATGTCACTGGCCATGGCCACAATAGCGCCGGCGCCTGCGCAAACCCCATCCACCGCGGCCACAATGGGCTGGGGGCAGACGCGCATCATCTTGACCAGCTCGCCGGTCATGCGCGTGAACATGAGCAGTTCGGGGGCCTTGAGCGCAATCAAGGGACCGATGATTTCATGCACATCACCGCCGGAGCAGAAGTTGCCGCCATCGCCATGAATCACCACCGCGCGCACGTCATCGGCCCACTTGAGCTGATGAAAAAGGTCGCGCAGCTCTGCATAGGATTCAAAGGTCAGCGGGTTCTTGCGCTCGGGCCGGTTGAGCGTGAGGGTCGCCACGCTGCCCTGCACATGCCACAGAAAGTGGCGCGCCTGGTAGCCCGCCATCGGACGGCGGTTGCCTGCGAGCAGGCCGGGATCGATGGTCACAAGAAACTCCTTTTTCAATGGCCGCCCTGGGCGGCTTTTTCGCGCTGGAAGCCAGCTTCCAGTTGCCCTTTGGCCGAGAGGTATTGGCGCGGCCAGGCCACTGGGCTGTAGCCGATCTTGGCCGCCTCGCTCAAGGTCCAGGCAGGATTGGCCAGATGCGGCCGGGCCACCGCGCACAGATCGGCGCGACCGGCGGCCAAAATGCTGTTGGCGTGATCGGCTTCGCTGATCGCTCCCACCGCAATCGTGGCAATGCCGGCCTCCTGGCGGATGCGGTCAGCAAACGGCGTCTGGAACATGCGGCCATACACCGGCTTTTCCTTCTTGCTCACTTGGCCAGACGAACAATCGATCATGTCAGCGCCTGCGGCCTTGAAGGCGCGCGCAATCTCCACCGCGTCCTGCGGGGTGATGCCCCCCTCGACCCAATCATGCGCGGAGATGCGCACCGAAATCGGCCGCTCGGCCGGCCAGGCCGCGCGCACGGCCGTGAACACCTCCAGCGGATAGCGCAAGCGGTTCTCCAGACTGCCCCCATAGGCGTCCGTGCGCTGATTGGTCAGGGGCGAGATGAAGCTCGACAACAGATAGCCGTGCGCACAATGCAGCTCCAGCCAGTCCGCCCCCGCCTGCGCAGCAGCGCGGGTAGCCTGCACAAATTGATCGCGCACCTGATCCATATCGGCACGCGTCATCTCGCGCGACCTCTGGCTAACTCCTTCCAGGTACTGCTGGGGCGAGGCTGAAAGCAGGGGCCAGTTGGGCTCGGGGCCATCGGTCGGCAGGGGCTGATCAATGCCGTCCCAGGCCCGCCGGGTGGAGGCCTTGGCCCCGGCGTGACCGATCTGAATGCCAAACTTGGCATCGGTGTGGGTATGAATCCAATCGGCGATGCGCGCGAAGGCCGCCGTGTGCTCGGGTCGGTACAGACCCGGGCAGCCGGGGGTGATGCGGCCCTCTGCGCTAACGCAGGTCATCTCGGCAAACACCAGGCCGGCGCCGCCCATGGCGCGCGCGCCCAGGTGCACCAGGTGGTAGTCGCCCGCCAGCCCGTCGATGGCCGAATACTGAGCCATGGGCGAGACCACAATGCGGTTCTTCAGCGTAAGGCCGCGCACGGTATAGGGCGTGAACATGGGCGGCGGCGGCAAGCCCTGCACCTTCACCCCGGCACGCTCGGCAAACCAGGTCTCGTAGCCCTCGAGCCAGCTCTTGTCGCGCAGTCGCAGGTTTTCGTGACTGATGCGCTGGCTGCGCGTGAGCATGGAATACATGAACTGTTCAGGCTCGAGCTGGTCGCAGTAGCGCTTGCCACAGACCTCGAACCATTCCATCGCGTTCCATGCGGCATTTTGGATGCGCAGGGTCTCCACCCTTCGGGCCTCCTGATAAGCCTTGAGGACATCGGTCAGGCGCGCCGGGTCGTCACCAAGGCGCTTGAACTGGCGGGTCAGTTCGATCGCGTCTTCTATGGCCAGTTTGGTCCCCGAGCCAATCGCAAAGTGCGCCGTATGGACCGCATCGCCCATCAGCACCACATGACTGCCCTGGGCGTTCTTGAGCCACCAGTGCCCGCACACCACACGCTGGAAATTGAGCCAGGCCGAGCCGCGCAAGTGGCGCGCGTTGGTCATCAGCTTGGCGCCTTGCAGATTGGCCGCAAACAACTGCTCGCAAAAAGCGATCGACTGCTCCTGGTCAGCCCGATCCAGCCCGTGAGCCAACCAGACCGATTCGGGACATTCGACGATGAAGGTGGTGGTCTTCTCATCGAACTTGTACACGTGGGCCTGGAACCAGCCATGCTCGGTCTTCTCGAACAGGAAGGTAAAGGCGTCATACAGCTTGTGGGTGCCCAGCCAGATAAAGCGGTTGGGCCGCACCACGATGTCAGGCGCAAACACCGACTCGTACTGGCTGCGGATCTTGGAATTGATGCCGTCGCAGGCAATGACCAGGTCGGCATCCGGAAAATCCAGGTCGCTGTCCACCTCGGACTCGAACACCAGGCGTACACCGAGTTGCTCGCAGCGCGCCTGCAAGATATTGAGCAGCTTCTTGCGGCCTATGCCTACAAAGCCATGCCCGCCCGAACGGATGACGCGGCCCTTGAAATGCAGCTCGATATCGTCCCAGTGGTTGAACGCCTGCTGTATGGCCTCGGCTGTGGGCTGGTCCCAGGCCCGCATGTTGTCCATGGTGGCATCGGAAAACACCACGCCCCAGCCGAAGGTGTCATAGGGCTTGTTGCGCTCGACCACGGTGATGTCATGGCCGGGGTCGAGTTGCTTCATCAGCAAGGCAAAGTACAAGCCTGCCGGACCACCGCCGATGCACACAATCTTCATGAAATCTCCTTGAACCGATCGTTCGGACACAAGCTTAACGCACCCAGCCGCAAATAGTTCAGGTCTAAAGCAATTTCCCCCCTCCTGGCGGTCAGGCCGGGTTGCCAAGGATGAGCTGCGAAACAGATCCGAACCAGATTGACAATGACGAGGTTGTCCCCGACGATGCAAACAGCAGGACGATGAGCCCTCACGAAAGGCTGCGCCATGACACCTGTTCCCGGCGAAAGGCCCGGTACCCGCCCCGGCCCCATGACGATAGAAGACTTTGGCGACTCGGCGGACTGGCCGGCGGCCATCACTCACGCCGTCCGGCTGTGCCTGTCCAGCCCGCTGCCGATGATGGTGTGGTGGCCCGAGCGATCTGAGCCCATCTTCAACCCGGCCTGCAAGGACCTGGGTGAGTCCAACGAACCAAGCCTGCACACCCGAATCTGGCGGGCCATCGAAGCCGACGCCCAGGAGGTCCTGCGCACAGGCCAGCCCTTCACACGCGATACGGCCAGCCTGTTGCTGCCTTATCCCCAATTGCCACCCGAGGCGTGCGACGCTTGCTGCCTGCACCCCCTGCTGGATCAGGGCCGGGCCGTGGGGGTGCTGATGATCGGCAGTCGCTCGCAGCCCTGGCCCTGGTCCACCTGGCGCGAACGCATGAACTACGCTGCCGTCATTCACTCGATGGACCTGGGCTTTTGCCTGATAGAGGTCATCGACATGGACGAGAGCGAACTGCTGGACTATGTATTTCTGGAGGTCAACCCGGCCTACGAGATTCACTCAGGTCTGTCCCATTTGGTGGGGCGCCGAGTTTCCGAGGTGGTCGCACAACGCGAACCGTTCTGGTCTACCGCCATCCGGCAGGTCCTTGAAAGCGGCGAAGTGCTGCAAACCACGGTCAGGATGAAGGAGGACCAGCGCTGCTTTGAAGCGTGTTTCATGCGCATGGGAGGTCCGGGCAGCCGGCAGGTGGCCATACTGGTGAAAAACATCACCGCGCAAACCCAGGCCGCCAGCCTGCTCAAGTTCAGCGAGGAACAGGCCCGCAGGGCAGCCGTGCAGGCGCAGGCCGAGAGCAACCGACTGTCCGCAGTCCTCGATGCCAGTCCGGCGGCGGTGCTCGTGGTCGATGCCCACAACCAGATCTCCCTGGTCAACGCGCAAGCGCGCAAGGTCTGGGGGGATCTACCCGATGCCGGCTCGGCCGCCTGGCGGGGATACTGGGCCGACGGTGGCGCGCGCCACGGCCAACGACTGCAGCCTTCGCAATGGCCTCTGAGCCGGGCGCTCCTGGGCCACAGCTCGCGCGAGATCATTGAGATCACTTCGCCACGCGATGGCATCAACCAGCGGACCTTTCTTTGCTCGGCCTCGCCGATCTGGGGTGTCAACCTGAGCATCGATGGCGCAGTGGTGGTGGCCATGGACATCACCGACCGAATCGAGGCGGAAAAAGCGCTGCGCAAAGCCAACGCTCACAAGGATGAATTTCTGGCCATGCTCGGGCATGAGCTGCGCAATCCCCTGGCACCGATTGCCATGGCCGCCCAGTTGATGGACCGCCCCGATACCTGCCACGAAAGCGTGCGCCAGACCAGCGCGATCATCGCCCGACAGGTGCGCCACATGCGCGGCCTGATCGACGACCTGCTGGATACGGCTCGGGTCAGTCAAGGGCTCATTACGCTGGACCTGCGAAACCAGCAGCTGCAAGGCCTGATCAGCGAGGCAGTGGAGCAGGCACAGGACCTCATCCAGCAAAGGGGCCATCAGCTAGAGATGGACATTCCCACCACCCCGCTGATCCTGCGAGTTGACGGCAAGCGCGTGGTGCAGATCATCGCCAACTTGCTGCACAACGCCGCCAAATACACGCCGACCAGCGGGCTGATCCAGCTCAAAGTTCACACCCAGATGGACACGGTCGAGATCGAGGTGTGCGACAACGGAATCGGCATGAGCGAAGACACGCTGCAACACGCCTTCGACTTGTTCTCGCAGGCCGATCGTCGCGCCGATCGCGAGCAGGGCGGACTCGGCCTGGGCCTGGCCCTGGTCAGGAAGCTGACGCAACTCCATGGAGGGCGCATCTCGGCCAGCAGCCCCGGGCCGGGCCAGGGCAGCCGGTTTGCCCTGCAGTTGCCCCTCAGTCTTACCACCGAGCAGCCCCAACCCGAGATCGACCGCGGCTCAGACGCCAGGGACCTGGCGCAACTGCGCATCATGGTGGTCGACGACAACGCCGATGCGGCCCATACCCTGGCCCTGTTCCTGCAAGCCTGTGGCCATGAGTGTCAGATCGCCCACTGCGCCGAGCAGGCGCTGAGGATGAGCAGCGACTGGCCGCCACAGGCTTTCATTCTGGACATCGGCCTGCCCCAAATGGACGGTCATGCACTGGCTCGCCAATTACGCGACCAGCCGGCCACGGCGCAAGCGCTGCTCATTGCGCTCAGTGGCTATACCCAGGCGCAGGAACAAAAAAAGGCGCAGGCGGCCGGCTTTGATCACTATCTGGTCAAGCCCGTCGATGTGAACCATCTCACCCAATTGCTGCTCAAGGCGCCCGCCCCACGGCTCCAGGAAACTGCCACGGCCTAGTCGGCCGGGTGTAAGAGGCACCGAAAAATGGCGCCCTCGGAAAGTCCTGCATGGGGCTGATATAAAGCGCAAAGGGTCTGATCTACTTACCCCCCATGCACCGACCGTCGAGCCAGCCGCACCCCTGCCTGTACTACCCTTACAAGATTCACCGTCCCTGGCTACCCACCGATCACCAAGCCCAAGCCCAGGTGGTGATCGTGGGGGCCGGGCCGGCCGGTCTTGTGACGGCCCTGGAGCTGGCCCGCCACGGCGTATCCAGCGTAGTACTGGCCAGCGAGCTACAGGTGTCCCTGGGCAGTCGAGCCATCGTCTTTACCCGTCGATCGATGGAAATCCTGCAACAGGTCGGAGTGGCCAGCCGGATGAGCGCCTGCGGGTTGCCCTGGCGGATCGGGCACTCGCACTACCGCGGTCAACGCGTATTTCGGATGGAGGCGCCGCACGACCCCGACGACCGCTTCCATCCGATGCTCAACCTGCAGCAGCAATTCCTAGAGGAGTATCTGGTCGAGGCCTGCCAGGCACAGCCCCTGATCGACCTGCGCTGGGGCAATCAGCTGATCGGCCTGAACGAGCGGGCCGATCACGCCGAACTGACCATCGACACCCCCGCAGGGCCTTACACCCTGCAAAGCCAGTGGGTGGTCGCGGCAGATGGCGGCCGGTCCACCCTGCGCAGTCTGCTCAATCTCAAAATGGAAGGCTCCTCCTACGAGGGCCAGTTCGTGATTGCTGACATCCGGGCCGACTTGCCCCTGCCCACCGAAAGGCTCGCGTTTTTTGATCCCGTTTGGAACCCTGGCAACACCGTGCTGGTGCACCGCGAGCCTTTGGGTATCTGGCGAATTGATTACCAGCTTCCCGCGGGCGAAACCGTGCAGGAGGCCTTGCGACCCGAATCGCTCAAAACCCGCATAGAGGCGACGCTGGCCATGATCGGGCACGCCGGCATCGATTGGGAAATGGACTGGGCTTCGGTCTACTCGGCACGGACCCTGACCCTGCCCGACTTTCGATCGGGTCGCGTGCTGTTCACCGGGGATGCAGCTCACCTGCTGCCAATCTTTGGTGTGCGCGGAGCGAACACCGCCTTCCAGGACTCCCAGTCCTTAGGCTGGCACCTGGCCTTCGTTATCCAGGGCTGGGCCAGCGAACGCTTGCTGAGCAATTACAGCCGCGAACGCGTGGCTGCCGCCCGTGAAATCATCGAGGAGTCGGGCAAGAGCACTCGCTTCATGACCCCGCCGACACGCGGTTTTGCGCTGCTGCGCAATGCGGTTCTCTCCTTGTCGCTTCAGCATGAATTTGTGCGCCCGCTCTTTCACTGGCGCACCTCCCGGGCGCACGCCTACACCCACTCCATGCTCAACGCCCCAGAAGACGACAACGCGGCCTTCACCGCCGGCCCGGGCCACGGAGCGCCTCCTCAGAATGTGTGCCTGGGGCCCGACCAGTTTCTGCTGGACCATCTGGGTGGAGGCTTCGACCTGCTGTACTTCACCAAAGCGAGTGCCTTGCCCGCAGGCGTGCGCGAGGTGCTCGATGCATTTGGTCAACGCGGCATCCGAATACGGGTGCACGCCATCGGGCCCGATCAAACGCCTGAAGGCGCCGACCACTCGATTGCCGATCCTCAAGGCCGCGTCGCGGCCCGCTACGGCGTGCCCGGAAACGAAGCAGCCTACCTGCTGCGACCGGACCAGCATATCTGCGCGCGCTGGCTGCATCTCGATCCGGCGCGCTTGCGCACAGCGCTCCAGACCGCACTGCCCCACTAACCAGACCCCGCCCATGACCCCTTCGTCGCCTCCGCCCGAACTCGACCTGACCGGCCTAGAGGACATCTACGACCATCTGGCGCACGCCCTCGATCAGGCGGGCCCCGATCGAAGCACCCTGTTCCTGGTCAAATTGGCCTTGCTCAATGCACAGGCAATGGGCGATGCCTCCCGCTTCAAGGCGCAGGTGCAGTCGGCCCTGCAAGACCTGTAGCCCCCCGCGCGCCTGAAGACCGAGCGCGCCCCTGGGCGACTTTCAGACCTTGACACCCCCTGGGCTGCCAAGGGCGACACTGCGGCATGATGTGGCCTTGACCCCCCGGAGGAATGCCGATGCCCACCGACATTGAGATTGCCCAATCGACCCCGCTGCGACCCATCGCTGAAATCGCGGACCGACTGGGTCTGCCTGCCGAGGCGCTGGTTCCCTACGGACACTACAAAGCCAAGATCGCGCTGCCCTCTCTGCAGACATTGCAGACCCGGCCCAACGGACGTCTGGTGCTGGTGACCGGCATCAACCCTACGCCGGCCGGCGAAGGCAAGACCACCACAACCGTGGGACTGGGCGATGCACTCAACCGGCTCGGGCAACGTGCCATCGTCTGCCTGCGCGAGCCCTCTTTGGGGCCGGTGTTTGGCATGAAAGGCGGGGCCGCGGGCGGCGGCCGGGCGCAGGTGGTGCCCATGGAAGACATCAATCTGCATTTCACGGGCGACTTTCAGGCGATTGCCTTGGCGCACAACCTGCTCTCGGCGCTGATCGACAACCACCTACATCATGGCAATTGGCTGCGCATAGATGCGCGGCGCATCACCTGGAAGCGGGTGGTCGACATGAACGACCGCGCTCTGCGCGAAATCGTGGTGGGTCTGGGAGGGCCGGGCAATGGCTATCCACGGCAGGACGGCTTTGACATTGTGGTGGCCTCCGAGATCATGGCCATCCTGTGCCTGTCGACCAGTCTGAGCGATCTCAAGGCGCGGCTCTCGCGCATCGTGGTGGCCACCTCTCTTGAGGGCCGACCCGTGACGGCCCAGGACCTCAAGGCAACCGGTGCCATGGCCGCGCTGCTGCGCGATGCCATCGCGCCCAACCTGGTGCAGACCCTCGAGCACAGTCCGGCCTTCATACATGGCGGGCCCTTTGCCAACATCGCGCATGGCTGTAACTCGGTCATGGCCACACGCAGCGCGCTCAAGCTAAGCGACTGGGTGGTGACTGAAGCAGGTTTCGGCGCCGATCTGGGCGCCGAGAAGTTCCTCAACATCAAATGCCGCAAGTCGGGTTTGTGGCCCTCAGCGGCCGTCCTCGTCGCCAGTGTGCGGGCGCTCAAGTACCAGGGCGGCGCCGATCTCAAGGCGCTTTCTCAGGAAGACCTGCCGCGCCTGGCCGCCGGTCTGGCAGGACTGGAGCGACACATTCAGAACATCAGCCAGGTCTACAAACTGCCCTGCGTGGTGGCCCTCAACCACTTCACCCATGACACCGAGGCCGAGGTGGCCCTGGTGCGCGAGCGGGTCGCTGCAGCAGGGCTGACCATGGTGGTGGCACGCCACTGGGCCGAAGGCGGCGCAGGTGCGGAAGAATTGGCGCGCGCGGTCATGGCCTGCGCGAGCGCATCGGATCCCCCACCTTCCTACCTCTACCCCGACTCCAGCACCCTGTGGGACAAAGCCGAGGCGGTCGCACGCCGGGTCTACCGCGCCCGGGGACTGGTCGCGGATGCCAAAGTGCGGTCACAGCTGGAGAAACTGCAAGAGCAGGGCTATGGCCATTTGCCGGTGTGCATGGCCAAGACACCCTATTCATGGGGCACGGATCCTCAGCAGCGAGGGGCCATCGAAGGACATGAAATCGACGTCCGCGAGGTGCGCCTGGCCGCGGGAGCCGAATTCGTCGTGCTGATTTGCGGTCCGATCATGACCATGCCAGGACTGCCCGCCGAGCCCGCCGCCTCATCGGTGGATGTCGACGAAAACGGACGCATAAGCGGCCTTTTCTGAACGCAGCCCCCAGTCAGGGCACCATCTGACCGCTCACCACAAGTTTGGGGTCCCGATTCAAAACGCCGTTGAAGCGCCCGCCCTGCACCAAGCCGTTGACGAGGTAAGGCCGTCCGGCGTGGGAGAACTCCAGGGACAACTGATTGCCGCGCAGCCGCGCGTCCTCGATGCGCGCCACGCGACGTCCATCAAAGAAGATGTTGGCATCAAAGAACTGCTTTTTCTGACGAAATTCAATCGTCACCTGCCCGGCCTCAGGAATGCCGGCAAAGGTCCACCGCCCGTCGATGGTGGCCGGAACCACCCAGAGGAAGGCAATTTCGCCTGAGGACGTTCTGATCTCCTGATCGGGAACCCAGGATTCAATCCGAAACAGATTGGACACAACCCGCGTGCCGGGCCGCATCTTGAGCAGTCGAGGCATCAGCTTGGCATTGAGGTTTTCGCCCAGGTAGAGGGTGACCACGGTGGCTTCAGAAAAATCCTCCACGAAGATGTCGCCCCGCTTGAAGGTCACCAGCCGCTCCAGGTCAGCCCGCTTGGCGTTTCTCTGGGCCAGCGCCACCAAGTCAGGGTTGTACTCAATACCGACCGAACGCGCACCGTGCCGCCTGGCGGCCTCCAAGGGGATGATGCCGTCACCAGAGCCCAGGTCATAGACCACGTCAGCGGAAGTCACCTGAGCCGCATCGAGCATCTTGTGCACGATTTCGAGCTTGGAGGGCACCCACATGATGTCCTTGCCCGCAGCAGCCATGCGCAACTGGTACTGGTCATCACCATAATTTTTGGGGGCACAGCCGGCCATGAAGAGACACAGGACCGCGCAGCAGAGGGTCAGCAGGGGTTGAAGATGCATAGGGTTCGCCGCCACAGGGCAGCCCGGACACGTGGAAAAGGCTTGCATTAGAACATCGCCCCTGAAGCGCCACGAAAGCCCCAGGCCCTAGGGTTGACCCTGAGCCCAGAGGCCGCCTCAACCCGATGACCTAAAGGGCTATTGCGCGATCAATAAACTGCCCCGGCTTCGCTCGGCAACCCGCCCCCTACTCTAACCAGGCTCAGACCACGACGAGCCCCTATCCATCGGGTTGCATTAACTGACCTCTTCATTGGAGTAACTCATGCTTTTGAAAAAAATCCCGCTGGCTGTCGTTTCAGCCGGCATCCTGGCCCTGAGCGCGACTGCGCCGGTGGTGGCCCAGGACATCCGCGTTGGTGGCGTCTTCAGCTACACCGGAGGCTTAGGCGCCCTGGGTCCGCGTATTCGCGACGGGGCCCGTCTGGCCATCGATGAAGTCAATCGCGCCGGCGGTGTGCTCAAAGGCCAGCGGCTGACCTTGGTCGATGCCGATGACCAAACCAATCCTCAGGTTGCGGTTGACGTGGCCACCCGACTGGTTCAAGTGGAAAAAGTCTCGGCCCTGATCGGTGCGATGGCCTCCGGCTCCACCATTCCCGTGGCCAACAGCGTGACCATTCCCAACAACACGGTCCAGATTTCCCCTTCTTCCACCGCTCCGGCGATCACGGCTCTGAAGGACAACGACTTTGTCTTCCGTACGGCAGTGCCCGACGGACTGCAAGGCCTGGTGATCGCCCGCGAGGCACGCGCTCGCTCGATCGATCGGATTGCCATCATGGCCATCAACAGCGCCTATGGCAATGGCTTGATGAACGCCATCCGCGAGAACTTCACCCGCCTCGGCGGCACGGTCACCAGCGCCACCAACTTCGAGGGCGACCGCCCTGCCTACCGCGCGGAATTGGCCACTGCGGCCGGCTCGGGCAACCCGCAAGCCCTGGTGGTGGTGGGCTATCCGGCCAACGGTGGAAACACCATCATCCGTCAGGCCCTGGAAAACGGCTTCTTCAAGAGCTTCATCCTGCCCGATGGCATGCGCGATCCGTCCGTCGTGCGCGAGATCGGCGCCAAGAACCTGGCCACCTCCTGGGGAACCGCACCGGCTTCAACCGCAGAGGCGGCTCTGCAAGATCGCTTCCGCACCGCGTATCGCGCCTTCTCCAAGGAAGATCCGACACAAGCCTTCGTGGCCGAGTCCTACGATGCAGCGATGATCATCGCCCTGGCCATCCATCAGGCCGGCTCGACCGATCGCACCGCCATTCGTGACGCACTGCGCCGCGTGACCAATGCCCCTGGCGAGCGCGTGGGCCCGGGCGAATTTGCCCGTGCCAAGGACCTGATCTCCAGAGGCGTCAAGATCAACTACGAGGGCGCCTCAGGCCCGGTGGAGTTCGACGCCAATGGAGACGTCCAGGGCCGCATCGGCATCTGGGTGGTGCGTGAGTCCGGCGAGATCGTGACCGAGAAAACCGCTGGGGCAGACCGCTAAGCCCCACCCGGCCTGACTTGCCCAACCGCCGCCCTCGCGCGGCGGTTTTTTTTGCCCAGGTTTAGCGCGCTCGTCGCAACAGGCCTTCAGGACTCGTCGATGCGCTTGGGCGGTTTCTCCCCAATCAGCCCCTGAGGCCGATAGATCAGGATGAGCTGCAGCGCCAGACCGATCAGGAAGATACGCAGGAAAGAGGTGCGGGCCTCCAGGGCATCGGGCATGAAGCGGGTCAGGAAGTCGGTCAACGACCACAAGAACCAGACCCCGAAAGCACCCACCAAAGCCCCGCGGTTGTTACCGCTGCCGCCGGCCACCAACATGACCCAGACCAGGAAGGTCACCATCAGAGGTTCGGCCGTCTCGGGGGCCACAAAACGCAGCAGCTGGGCCATCATGGCCCCGCCCAAGCCCATCACCATGGCGCCAAAGACAAAGCTGGCCAGCCGGAACTGCTCCACATGCTTGCCCGCCGCTGCGGCAGCGCTCTCGTTGTCACGAATGGCGCGCTGCACCCGCCCCCAGGGCGATCGGTGCGCCCGCTCGCACAACCAGTAGGTGATGGCCACCAGGACCAGCACCACGCCCAGAAAAGCCACTTCCGCCCAGGGCGAGGGCAGCGAGCCGAAGATCTTGGGCACATTGGTCATGCCCTGGCTGCCGTTGGTCAGCCACTGTTCGTTGCGAGCGACCATGCGCAAGATCTCGCCGATGCCAATGGTTGCAATGGCCAGATAGTCGCTGCGCAGACGCAGCGTGGTCAGGCCGATCAACCAGGCCACAAAACCCGCCGCCACCGCAGCTGCGGCCATGCCCACCAGCACCGGCAGCTCGAAGCCCCCCAAATGCGTGGGTGAGGCTGGTGTGGTGAGGATGGCGCTGGTGTAGGCGCCCACCGTCACAAAGCCGGCGATGCCGACATTCATCAGACCGGTGTAACCCCAATGCAGATTCAAACCCAAAGTCAGCAGGGCGTAAATGCCACCCATGGTGAGGATGGCCACCAGATACATGGCATAGCCGGCTAGAGCGTCCATCACAGCACCTGCCCACGGAAGAGCCCGGTCGGGCGGAAAACAAGCATAAGCACCATCACGAAGAAGGCCACGCCCACCTTGTAGTCGGGCGTAACCAGGGCCTGGCCCCAGAAAATGGGCGCACTGGCCAGTTCCTCGGCCAGGCCGAGCACCAGGCCGCCGGCAAAAGCACCATAAGGCTTGCCGATGCCCCCCAGAATGGCCGCCGCAAAAACACCCAGCAGCACATTCCACCCCATCAAGGGCGAAAGCTGCGTGTCAATGGCCAGCAGCACACCGGCCACCGCCGCCAGACCGGCACCGATGGCCCAGGTCCAGAGGATGACCCTGTCGGCCGGAATGCCGCTGACCCGTGCCAGATCGGCGTTGTCACTCATGGCCCGCATCGCCTTGCCAGTGCGCGTGCGCGAGAGAAACAGATGCAGGGCCACCGCCAGGAAAGCAGTGATCAGGAAAATCCAGACGTGTCGCTCTTGAATGCGCCAGCCCTCCCAGACGATGGGCGTCTGTATGCCCCGCTGATAGACCTCGGTCTCAGGGCCCCAGATGAACAAAATAATGGAGCGCACCATGAGTGCGATACCGAAGCCGGAAATCAGCAGCACCGCCGGCGATTGATTGCGCAGCGGACGGTAGAACAGGCGGTCGATTGCAAAGGCCAGCAAGATGGTGGCCGCGATCGCCACCGGCAGGGCGCTGTAAGCGGAAAAGCCCAACCCGGTGACCAGCACCAGCACCACATAGCCGCCAAAGGTCATCAGGTCGCCATGCGCAAAATGGGCAAAGCGCAAGATGCCATACAGCATGGACAAGCCAACCGCACCAAGCGCATAGATGCAGCCCAGCACCAGACCGGGCAAGAAATAGAAGTTGATGAATTCCTGCACCGTCAGCCTCCAAGGAACATGCGCGCAATTTCCGGGTTGTCACGCATCGCAGGCCCGGCATCGGTAAATCGGTCTTCGCCGGCCACCAGCACCACCCCTCGGGTGCAGATGCTCAGGGCCTGCTTGGCATTTTGTTCGACCATGAGCACCGCCACGCCCTGTGCATGAATGGCCTGAACGCACTCGAAAATCAAATCGATGTACTTGGGCGACAAACCGGCGGTGGGCTCATCGAGCAGCATCAGCTTGGGGTCGACCATCAGGCCGCGGCCCATGGCCACCATCTGACGCTGCCCCCCGGAGAGCGAGCCGGCCGCGGCACGCCGCTTCTCGGCCAGCGGCGGGAACAGGGTGTAGACCCGCTCCAACGCAGGGCGCCAGTTGTCGCGCCGCACGAAGGCGCCCATCTCTAGGTTTTCCTCCACCGTGAGCGAAGGAAACACATTTTTTTCCTGAGGCACATAAGACAGGCCCCGGGTCACCAGGGTCTCCGACTTGGCATTGGTGATGTCCTGCCCGGCGAGCACCACACGCCCCTCGCGCAGACGAACCAGGCCAAAGACGGATTTCATCAGGGTGGACTTGCCCGCGCCGTTAGGACCAATGATGACCACTACCTCATGGTCGCCGACAGTCAGACTGGCGCCGTTGAGGATATCGGCTTCGCCATAACCGCCCCGTACTTTCTCGACCGATAGCAAGCTCAAAACCAGAACCTCCCGAAAAGCTGCACAGCCGGCACGGCTGCCTGATGAACGGTCCGCCTCATGCCGTGCGCTCCGCTTTGAGGGCCGCACCGCCCAGGTAAGCCTCCTGAACCTGCGTGTTGGCTCGAATCTCTTGCATATTGCCCTTCATCAGCACCCGCCCCTCGGCCATGACGTAGATGGGATCGCACAGATCTCCGATGAAGTCCATGTCGTGTTCAATCACCAAGCAGGTGTAGCCCTCCTGATGGAGCCGCTTGAGGTCATCGCGCAAGGTGGCCAGCAGGGTGCGATTGACACCTGCGGCCGGCTCATCGAGCAGCAGGGTGCGGGCGCCAGACATCATGGCCCGGCCGAGCTCGAGCAACTTTTTCTGCCCACCCGACAGCGCTCCGGCCGGCTGGCTGGCCACATGCGACAGGCGCAAGAAATCGAGCACCTCCATGGCACGTCGGCGGACCTTGGCCTCCTCCGCGCGAATACGGCTCCAGCCGAAAAGACCCGTCAACAATTTCTCGCCCGACTGCCCAGCCGGAACCACCAGCAGATTCTCAAGCACCGTCATGCGCGAGAACTCCTGCGGGATCTGGAAGGTACGGGCCAGCCCCAAGTGGAACAATTCGTCGGTTCTGCGGCCCGTCACATCCCGGCCGCCCAGGACAATCTGGCCCGATGTCGGGGGAAAGAAACCGGCGATCAGGTTGAACAGCGTCGTCTTTCCCGCTCCATTGGGTCCGATCAAGCCGGTCATCGAACCCGCCGCAACTTCGAGCGAACAGCCGTCCACGGCCACCACCCCGCCAAAGCGCTTGACCACATTGCGGACCTCGATCACGACACCTCCCAATAAAAAACCAGTGCGGGCCTAGCGCCGCCGCTGCCGCCACAAAAGCACTGACTTTTTGCCAGCTCATTATTCGGCGATAACTCATCAGCATAGAAAAAACTCAATCTCCCTGCAAAGACAAGGTCTGTCGCCTGTGGGGCCGACCCGCTTGCAGCGCAGGGGCTGCCTCACAATCCGCGCGCGCTCTTCCTTTAGATTTTTCTGCGCTACGGTCGCGCTTGAACGCCTGCGCGGCTTGGGTTTTGGGCTATGCTGACCCCAGCCCTCGCCCTTTGATCCACGTGAAGGCTCCCCGCCCCCCCCGAAGGACGGAGTCCATGGCCTGGCAAGACGCCACATGGGACGGGGAGGGAGACCAGTTCGGAGCTCTGCCAGGATTCCAGGGGCCCAGCGCCTCTACATAACTGCAAGGTGATGTTGAAAAAACAAACGGCCAGGCCTGCGCCCGCAACCTCCAAGGCTCAAGGTGGCCAGGCAGGAGCCCCGCCCCGCCCGAGGGGGCACACCGCCACGCCGCTGAACGACCCGAGAAAGCTCTTCGCCACGGTGGAAGAGGAGCTCGACATGCTCCAGCAGCGGATGCGCGAGCTCTTGAAGGAAGGGCCAAGCTCGGCGGTACCCATCGAAAGCATGGGGCGCTTGGAGGCGCTGGTTCGAGATTTGAGAGAGGCCAATGCCAATCTGACCATGGCCTCTCTAGATGCGAACACGCGCGAAACCGAGGCGGTAGAGTCTCATAAACGGCAGACGCTGTTTCTCTCCATGCTGGCCCATGAGCTGCGCAATCCGCTTGCGCCGATTGCCACAGGCGTAGAACTGCTTGGCAAGATGAGCGGGACCTCCCCTGAAGTTCAAGACCTGCAGCACATTCTCAAAAGGCAAACCAGCCATCTCACCCGTCTGGTGGACGACCTCCTGGATGTCAGCCGCATCAACAACAACAACCTCAGGATTTGCAAGGAAAACGTGCGCCTGGCGCAATGCCTTGAGCATGCCGTGGAGACTTGCCAGCCCGAACTGAATGCGCGCAAGCAAACCCTGCACCGCGACCATGCAATTGAAGAGACATGGCTGTACGGGGATCCCACGCGCCTGGTCCAACTGTTCTCCAACCTCATCCTCAACGCCTCGAAGTTTTCAGCAGAGGGCCGGCCCATCTATTTGTCCGCCCGGCAAGACGGCGGGCAAGTTCACGTCACGGTCCGGGACGAGGGCATCGGAATTTCACCTGAATGGCAGCCCTTTGTTTTCGACCTGTTCACCCAGGGCATCGCCGGAGAAGGAGTGATGACCAAAGGCCTGGGGCTTGGCCTGACCCTGGTGCGCACCATTGCAGAGCTGCATGGAGGGACGGTTCGCCTGCACAGCGCAGGGCTTGGGCAAGGCAGCGAGTTCACCGTAACACTGCCCGTCCTGGCGAAGCCCAAACGCGCCGCACACCGGCCCGAAATGACGACGCCTCCCAGCCTAGCAACGCCCTCGTCCGCTCCGGTCAAGCCCAAACATATCTTGCTCATTGACGACCATCCGGATGTCAACAAGACCCTGGGCGAGCTTTTAAAGACGGAAGGTCACTCGGTTGATTTTGCGATGGATGGGCTCAGTGGCCTTAAGATGGAAGAGGAAGGGCATTACGATGTGATCTGTTGCGACATTGGCCTGCCCGGCATGAGCGGCTACGAAGTCGCTAAAAACCTGCGCGGCCATGGGTCGCCGGCGCAGCTGATTGCGATTAGCGGCTATGACCAGCAAGAGCAGAAAGACCAAGCGCTGGCGGCCGGGTTTAACCACTATCTGATCAAGCCGATTTTGAGTGACGAGCTGCTGGCACTGATCGCCCATGAGTAGGCCCTCCACCGGTCACTAGATTTATGAATCCCTCGGCGCTCATTGCGCGCTTGATCCGTGAGAGTCCCAGCCCCGCCTCCGAGACGGCGGCTGCGCTGCTGTTGCCCCTGTCGAGAAAACTCACGACGATCATTGGTCAAAACGGTTTTCAAACGCTGTATGACCGCAGCCTGCACACCGCGGCCAAACATTACCCTTGGCTGATTGCCGCAGCCGACGCCTCAGCCCGTCTTTCGGACCCAGAGAAATTAAAGGCGGCGCTGTGCAAGCAGCCGGCAGACCAAGCAAGCCATGCGACCGTCTTGCTGTTCTCCACGCTACTGGAACTCCTTGTCTGCCTGATCGGGCAGTCTCTCACCACCAACCTCTTGCATGACGCTTGGGGCATCACCTTTGAGCCAGCTGACCAAGATATGCAGGAACCCAAAAAATGACCGATAAGGTAAACATTCGCCGCCTTCCCACCGGGGTCCCGGGTATGGACGAGGTGCTCGGCGGCGGCGTCCCCGAGTTTTCATTCAACTTGATCGCGGGCGCCCCCGGGAGCGGCAAGACCACGCTGGCTCACCAGATGATGTTCTCTCTGGTCTCGCCCGATTGCAAAGCCCTGTTCTTTACCGTGGTGGGCGAGCCGCCGCTGAAGATGCTGCGCTATCAGCAGCAGTTCGCCTTTTTTGATGTCGCCCAAGTCAACAAGACCATCCGCTACATCAACCTGGCCGATGTTTTGCAAGAAGGTGACTTCGATCGGGTGCTCGAGCGCATCGCGCATGAGGTGCGCGACTTTTCTCCTCGCCTGGTGTTTGTGGACTCGTTCCGATCGGTGGTGCAGGCAGGACGTGCCGAGGGGGGAAAGTCGAGCTCCCTGCAGCACTTCATACAGCAACTGGGCCTGCAGATGACCAGCTGGCAAGCCACTACCTTCCTGATCGGCGAATACACCACGCCCGAGGCCGAATTGAGCCCCATCTTTACAGTGGCCGACGGCATCTTCTGGATCTCGCAGCTCACGCACCGCGACTCCATCGTGCGCAAGATCCAGGTGATGAAGATTCGGGGGCAGTCCCAGAAACTGGGACTGCATACCTTTCGCATTGGACCGCAGGGTATCGAAGTCTTTCCGCGCCTGATCCTCGATTCCGGCGCGGTACAGGTGACGGGCGACAAGCGACTCTCGCTAGGAGTGCCTGTGCTCGATCAGATGATGGGCGGAGGACTGCCGGCCGCGTATTCAATGCTGCTGGTGGGACCGTCGGGGTCGGGCAAGACGGTACTGGCCACCCAGTTTCTTGAAGCCGGGGTCAAGCTCGGCGAGCCGGGGGTGATCGCCGCTTTTGAGAAGAGTCCCAACCAATTGCTGAGCCAAAGGCTCAACCGACTGGTCACTGACGGCCATGTGGGGCTTATCGATACCCGGGCCCTGGATTTGTCCATCGACGAAATCCTGCACGATATGGTGGCCCTGATCAAAAAAATGAGCGCCAAGCGGGTGGTGATCGACTCCCTGTCCGGCTTTGAACTGGCCCTGGCCCCAGTGTTCCGCGAAAACTTCCGCGAGACCTTGTACCGGCTGGTGGCCGTGCTCACCGGCATGGGCGTGACGGTCGTGATGACGGCCGAACTCGAAGACCGGTATACCGACCTGCGTTTTAGCTCCTACGGCAATGCCTTCTTGACCGATGCCATCGTGATGCAGCGCTATGTCGAACTCAAAGGGCAGCTGCGCAAGGTCATCTCCGTCATCAAAGTCAGGGCCAGCGAGCACAGCAAAGACCTGCGCTTCTACGATGTCAAAAACGGCGAGTTACGGATCGATCAAGCGGCCGCGCCCTACAGCAATGTCCTGTCCGGTCGGATCGGGCCGGAACAAGGCCAAGAGCCGCTTGCCCGCTTGTAGCGAGACTGGCGCCGCAGGCCAAGTGCTCGCGCCAGAGGGCGCGATTTAGGACTAGGGGAAGCCTTTTTTTGCCGACCCGAAGGGCAATAGGTGTAATTCGTACCGCCGCGTGGCGTAAACCACGCGGCGATCGGGCCCAACCTACGGACGAGCCTCAGTGCTTGTGGGAGCTGTGGTCGTGTCTGCCCGGCTTTGCAGCGGGCTGACTCGTGGAGGACGCCGCGGTTGAAGCGGGTACAACAGTCAGGCTGCCGCGCATACCTGCTTCATAGTGCCCCGGGATCAGGCAGGCCATCTCAAAGCGGCCGGGCTGGGCAAAGCGCAGCACCAGCTCGCCTGTCTTGCCTGGCTCGACTTCGATGGCTGCCGCGCCGGCGGCGCCATGGTTGTGAGCATGCGCCTGCCCCTGCTTCATCTGCTGCGCGTGCTCGCGAATCTGCTCGGCACTACCCAGCACCAGTTCGTGGGGCAATCGACCGGCGTTGTGCACCACCAGACGAACCGCCTGGCCGGCCTGTACCTCGAGTTGGTCGGGGTAAAAGCGCATCTGGTCGTCCATGCGGACCTCGATCACTCGGGCCACCTGCAGCGCCACGACCTCAGAGCTGGGAGCATGATGGCCATGAGCATGACCGCCATGCCCCCATTGCGGATTGCGCTCCAGCCACTGCCAGGCGCCATAGCTCAGGCCAGCCACCAGCACGCTGAGCACCCACACATAGACCGTGCTGCTGCGGCGCCATGCAAAACCGCCGCTCAGGGCCAGCGCGGGCACCGAGATGGCAAAGCCCAAGGGCACCACCCAGGCGCTGCGAGCCGGCGAGTCGGGAAAGTGCTGCAGTCCGCCGGTGAAAAAGCCCAAACCAATCGACAAAAGGGTACCCAGGGTCAGGGTTCGCATCAAGCTCCGGTCGCGCTCCTGAGGGCTGTCGCTGAGCCGGTGCTCAAGCAGCGCCCCAAGGACAAAGAGCACGATACCGATTACCGCAGTCCAGAGCGAGCGCTCGCCACTGAAAAAGCCGTGGTTGACGGCACCTGAAATAAAACTGATGCCGCTGTACTTGAGCAGCATCGCACCATGGTGATGTTGAAAGGCAAAAGACATAAGAACTCCGATGCGCCCGGGGGACGCGAAGATCGTCAAGAGGCAGACCCAGCAAGCCAGGTCAGGCGGGACAGATCAGAGTGCTTGAATGGGGGGGCGCAGGTCGGGGCCGCGGCTGGCGCTGGCCCAACGGGGCTCAGGGCGATCGGGTATGGGTACGAGGCCGGCCGGCCAGAGCTTTTGTTGAACGCCGACCAGCACTAGGCAGCAGACATGGCCCTCGCCTTGCATCGCGTCCGCGGACGCCTCAGAAGACTGGCTGCCGGCTTGCGCTACTGCCTCGCCCTCGCCGTGACCTGCGGCGTGGTCCGACGGATCCGCCAGTGGAGCATGCGCTGGCGCGGAAACGGCATGGTGTCCGTGCACAGCCTGTCCGTGACAAGGGGCATCCTGCGCCGTCATCGAGGGCGGATGCAGACCCCAGGCACGCCCGATCAGGAGGACCAGGACCAGATAGAGGATCCAGCGCTTATGCATGAGTCCATCATAGGCCAGGACGGCAACTGTCGGTGCGAGAGAGGGCTCTTGAGAGGCACTCGGCGGACACTGGACTTGGCGCACAGTTGCCACCACCCAAATGAAAACGCCCAACCGAGAACGGTCAGGCGTTAAATGGTGGTGGCCTGGGGCGGAATCGAACCACCGACACAAGGATTTTCAGTCCTCTGCTCTACCGACTGAGCTACCGGGCCAAGGGGCGCAAGTATAACAGAGGGGTAGCGAATGCCAACGGATGAACGCACTGGGCGCGGGCCAACCAGCGGGCTCTGCGCAGCTTTAGTTGCCGCGCTTGCCGCGGGTTAAATCAACGCCCAATTGCTTGAGTTTGCGGTACAGATGCGTGCGTTCCAAGCCAGTTTTTTCAGCCACTCGCGTCATAGATCCGCCTTCGCGAGCCAGGTGAAATTCGAAGTAGGCTTTTTCAAAATCATCACGCGCATCGCGCAAAGGCTTTTCTAGAGAAAAGCTCTGCACCGATTGCGGCCCTGCATCCACCTTGGGCAATACAGGAGTAACCGAGGCATCGCCCTTGGCCAGCGTGACCACGCTGGCCATAACGCTGGGCGGAGGCCTCTTGCTGGCGCCGCGATTGAGCCCCTGGTCAACGGCCTGCAAGAGCTTTTGCAGCGTGATGGGCTTTTCAAGGAAGGCCATCGCGCCTATTCGGGTGGCCTCTACGGCGGTTTCAATGGTGGCATGACCGCTCATCATGATGACCGGCATGGTCAGCAGCCCAGTGGATGACCACTCCTTGAGCAAGGTAACGCCGTCGGTATCGGGCATCCAGATGTCGAGCAAGACCAGATCAGGTCTCAGACGCTGGCGCGTTGCACGGGCCTGCGCCGCATTCTCGGCCAACTCAACCTGGTGACCTTCGTCATTGAGGATTTCAGACAGCAGGTCGCGTATGCCCAATTCGTCGTCGACCACCAAAATATTTGCCATGAACCTGCGTCCCTGTTGCCCGTGATGAAAGAGGTTGTGATCGGGTTGGATATCGACTCAGACCGTCGTCTCGGTGGGGAATGATAACGAGACTTGCGCCCCTTGCAGCTGTCCGTCGAGGAAACGGTTGCCAATGTCAATGCGCGCGTGGTGTTCGTCGGCGATTTTCTTGACCACCGCCAGGCCCAAACCCGTGCCTTTGACCTTGGTGGTGACATAAGGCTCAAAGGCACGCTTAAGAATATTGTCCGGAAAACCGCAACCGCTGTCGCGCACCATCAGGCGCACCCTACGGGTGGCCTGTACATATTCGGTCTGCAGGAACACCAACGGGCCCGGCTGATCCGCATGAAATGCCTTGCCTTCGTGAGCGTCCTGGGCGTTCTGCAGCAGGTTGTGAATAACCTGTCGCAGCTGCTGGGGGTCGCCCTGCACCAGGGGCAGATGCTCAGCGAGCTCGACCCGGATCGGCACCACTGCCTGGTCCTGGGGATAGAGCTGCATGACGTCACTGACCAGGGCATTGAGGTCGACCGGCCGCAGTTCGGCCTTGGGCAGCCGCGCGAAATCACGGAATTCGTTGACCAGTCGCTTCATGGCGTCAACCTGATCCACGATGGTGCGTACCGACTTGCCCAAGACCTGTTGTTCAGCAGGCTCAAGCTTGTCGGTCAGCTTTTTCTCCAGCCGCTCGGCCGAAAGCTGAATAGGGGTCAGCGGATTCTTGATTTCATGGGCCAGGCGTCGGGCCACCTCGCCCCAGGCCTGCGCCCTTTGGGCCGACACAAGCTCGGTGACATCGTCAAAGACCAGAAGGCAGTCCTGGGTGCCCGGCATGCGAGTCCCTCGCGCAATCACGGTGAGGGCATCGTGACCAGAGCCACCCGCGCCGCCGTACAGATCGAAGGACTGCTGCCAATGCTCCTGGCCTCGGCCGTCCCGCTCCCGCAGATACGACTCGAACTGCGATTGCACGCCCTCGCCAAAAGACTCAAGGCCGGCCACCTGCGCAAGAGTCTTGCCCACCTGAGCCGCCAGCGGTGCGCGCAGGATGCGGGTCGCACCAGGGTTGCTGGAGACGATGCGACCCTGGGCGTCGAGCACCATCACACCGGCTGTCAGGTTGTCCAAAATGGTCTGCAAGCTCGCGCGCGCAGCATCGACTTGGCTCATGCTGGCCTGCACCGCCGTGCGCGCATCGGCCAGTTGCTGGGTCATGTCGGCGAAAGAGCGCGTCAGACCTCCGAGCTCATCTCGGGTCTGCAAGGCGGCCTTGGGCCGAAGGTCTCCACGGGCCACCTGGCGCACGCCCTCGGCCAGCAGTAACAAGGGCTTGGCCAGCTGCGTGCCGAGCGCGACCGCCAGCACCACCGCACCAAAGACCGCCAGGAACAAGGTCAGGGTCAAGGTGCCGATGTACATGCGGCGCAGGCCGCTGCGGGCCAAGGCACGCTCCTGGTATTCGCGATTGGCCTCCTGAACCGCCAGCGCATTGACGACCAGATCGGCAGGCAATTCCTCGGTAATCTGCAGGTAACGGGGCGCACCTCCCAAGCTCAGGCCCGGACTGCTGACCAGGGCCAGCGCCTTCACGCGGGCACGCGGCACCTGACCGGAAGTGGCGGGCGAGGCATCGTCGAGCCCCTCGATCTGGGTGGTTACGCCCTGCGTACGCGCCTGCCTCATCTGCAAAGAAGAGGGACGATCTGCTTGCTGCAGCAGCAAGGCGCGGCTCTGACTGGCGCTGGCCAGCAATTGGCCGGAGGCATTCCACAAAATCATCTCCCGGACACCGAGCTGCTCGCGCAGTCGCTCGAGCGTCAAGCCCGCAGCCGTCTCCGGCACCGCGGTCATCTGGTCGGCAGCGCCTCGCGCTCGGTTGCCCGTCTCGGTTTCAACCCGCTCGAGCGTCACGCGCGCCAGCTGCAGACCGGATGCAAGAGCGCTCTCGACGCGGACATCGAACCAGCTTTCAATGGAGCGTGAGACGAATTGATAGGAGACGATGTAAATCATCAGGCCAGGCAGCAAGCCGACCAAGGTAAAGATGGCGGCGAGCTTAACCAGCAGACGGCTGCCGAATTTGCGCTGCTTCAAGCGTATGCCCATGCGCAGCACTGCCCACAGGATGACCCCGGCCAGCAGCGCAGCAACCGCCACGTTCAGAACAAACAGCAGCGGGTAATAGCGTTCATACAGCTCGCGGTTGCCAGTGGCCTGCGCCAGCATGAACAAAAGCACAAGGCCCAAGGCCGCCATCACCCCCAGCCCGACGCCCAAAAACCAGCGCCCGGCGCGGCTGGCCCGCAGGGATGCGGGCGCTGCGACCTGACTCACGGTCGTGGCTCCGGCGTGCTCAGACGCAGGGGCTGCCGCTGCTCGAGCATGACCTGCCAATCGCGCTGCCCAGCAATGCCAATCTGAAAGGGACGCGGCAGCTGGCCTGCATCGAGCCGGAAACGAAAACTCAGGAGATAGGACGCTCCAGCCTCAATGTCGGCGGCATCGGCGATGCGCCAGCGGGCAATGCTCTCAAGCGCCGCCACCGCATCAGCAAGCGAGGTGAAGGACTGGGTCAGGTTGGCCCGCCCGCCCTGAGCCGCGGGGTCTGAGCTTGCCTGGCTCAATCGCCAGCGACGGGTGAGCGGCTGATAGACCAGCCGCATGCTGCGACTGGCCGCCGCCACCCGCTTGTCGGTCCAGTACCAGCGCTCCCGAACAATCTCGGCCTCGGCCACAAAAATCAGGGCAATGCCCTTGGTCAGGGCATCCTCGACTGCAGGGGGAATTTCAAGCTGAAGATTGGCGGTCAGGTAGATGCCCTCATCGACCCGCTCAGCACGCAGCGCGCTGACTTCGGCCGCTTGGGTCCACGACAACCACCAGCCCAGTACCAGCGCGGCCCAGATTCGCTGCCAGAGCCCTTGAGATACGCGGCGCCGATCAGGTCCGCTCAAAAAGGGCATAGAAAAAACCGTCGTGCTCACGCCCCGGATTGTCCGGCATGGAAGGGCCAGGAGGCGCAAGGCTGGGCAGCAAATGGCCGGGCGAAGGCCGCAATTGCGCCTGCCTGTGGCGCGCAAGAAACGCTTGCACCTGCTCCTGGCCTTCGGCTTTAAAAACCGAACAGGTGCAGTAGAGCAAGCGGCCTGCCGGCCTGAGCAAGGGCCACAGGGCCTCCAGCAGTCGGGCCTGCTGCTGCGCCAGGCTGGTCACATCGCGCTCACGCCGCAGCCACCGCACATCGGGATGACGCCGAACGATGCCCGAAGCAGTGCAAGGCGCGTCCAGCAAGATGCCATCAAAAAGCTGCCCGTCCCACCAAGTGGCTGGCTCGGCAGCGTCGGCCACCTGAACTCGGGCCTGCAGACCAAGCCGATCCAGGTTCTCATGAATGCGGCGAATGCGAGTGGCATCGAGATCGAGCGCCCACACGTCTGCATCGGCCCGCTCAAGCAGGTGGGCGGTCTTGCCACCCGGGGCCGCACAGGCATCAAGCAGGCGCAATCGCGGGCCGGCCGGCTCGAGCCCGTCGAGCAGCAGCGGGGCCGCCTGTTGCGCCGCCAGATCCTGCACCGAAAACCAACCCTCGGCAAAACCCGGCAGACGGGTCACCGGCTGCGAACGGGCCAGCCGCAGACCGCTGGTGCCGACAGGCTCTGCGTCAATTCCCGATCGGACCCAATGCGCCAGACATTGATCGCGAGAGACGCGACGCTCATTAACACGTACGACGAGAGCGGCCGGTCGATCGCCCGAGGCCAGCACCTCCTGCCAGCGCTCGGGATGGTCACGCCGCAGACGTGCAATCCACCAAGCAGGATGATTCCATCGACCTTCTGGCTCAAGCCGGGCGGCGACCAGCAAGGCCGCCTGCTCCCGCAACATCCGTCGCAAGCAACCATTGAGGAAGGCCGCCTGATGCGCCGTGGCAGGGTCGCGCTTGGCCGCCTCCACCGCCTGCGCCACAAGGGTGTGAGCCGCGTAGGGCGGGGGGTCGGCCACCAGGAGGGCCAGCGCAGTGCACAGCAGCGCATCGGCCGCCGGTGGTGGCTCCCGCCGCGCCAACTGCAGGCGCAGCGCCCGGGCCAGCCCCAGACTGCGCAAGACCTGAAGCGACAGTGCCTGTACGCCCGCCCGCAGGGCAGGATCCAAGGCCTCAAAGACAGCCGTCGTCGAACGGCCGGCGCGAACCGCGACCAGCACCTGGGCGCTGGACTGCAAGAGCTGCCAGAGGGCCGGGGCGGCTTGCGTCATGAAAGGGGGCCGACTGCTCGAGCCGGCCCCAAAACCGCATCAGGCCAGAGAGTCCGCCCAGATGTTGCTGGCCCAGCTGAGGGCGTAGACGCCTTCAATCTCGGTGGGTCCCGTACTGACACCACCGGAACCGGCCACCGTCTTGAAGGTTTTTTCGGCTGCCACGTACTCGTGCACGCTGGCCACGTGGATGGCCATCTTGGGGTCGATGAAGCTGTAGCAGGTGTTGGTCAGCATGGGGGCCGGATTGATCGGCCAGCCCGCCAGTTCGGCCACGATGGCTGCGGCAGCCACCTTGGCATGGCTGTTGGCCATGTGACCGCTCTTGGGCATGGCCGGCGCGATCTGGATGGAGTCGCCGAGCACATGCACATCCTTGGCAGCGGTAGATTCGAAGTTCAGGTAATTGACGCCGCACCAACGGTTGCTGCCCTGGTTGTTCAGGCCCGTCTGCACCGCAATTGCACCGGCACGCATTTGCGGCAAGACATTGAGCACCTGGGCCTTGACATCATCCTGCACATCGAACTTGATGACGCCAGCCTTGGCGTCAACGGCAGTGGCTTTGTGCTGGGGACGGTACTCGATGATGCCCTTGTATTGCTCGTTCCAGACCCGTTTGAACAGCGGCCCCTTGGAGATGACATCCTGGTTGGCATCAAGGATCAGCACCTTGCTGCGCGGCTTCTGAGCCTTGAAGTACCCCGCGATCACGCTGGCACGCTCGTACGGACCGGGCGGGCAACGATAGGGTGCCTCGGGAATGGCAATGGCATAGACCCCACCGTCGGGCATGGCCTCGAGCTGACGGCGCAGGGCCATGGTTTCGGGGCCAGCCTTCCAGGCCTGCAGGATCTGACCGGATTGATGGGCAGCCCGCAGACCCTCGATGCTGTCAAACTGCAGGTCGATGCCCGGCGAGACGATGAGCTTGTCGTAGCCAATCACGGCGCCGCCCCCGATGGTGACGGTCTTGGCCCGGGTATCGATGCTCTTGGCCATGTCGCGCACCACCGTCACCCCATGGCGCTTGGACCGCGCGGTGTAGGGAGTGGTAATGTCGGTCATCTGCTTGACGCCCGAAAGCACCAGGTTGGAGATGGGGCAGGAGACAAAAGAGTCCTGCGGCTCGATGAGCACCACATCGATCTTGTAGTCCGACAGCCAGCGCACATACTTGGCGGCCGTGGCCCCGCCGTAACCACCGCCGACCACGACCACCTTGGCGCGGGCGGGAATGGAGGTGGTGGCGCAGGCGGACAGTCCGAGCAGACTCAGGGCCGCCGCCGTTTGCAGGGCGTGGCGACGGGAAATGGAACGGGCATTCATGGCGGGCTCCTTATTTTTTCTGGGCGGCGAAATACGCCGCAATCGCATCGATCTGCGCATCGCTGTAACCCTTGGCCAGCTGGTGCATCACGGTCGCGGATCGGGCCCCGCTCTTGAAGGCACGCATCTGAGCGGCGATGTCGGTGCGACCGGCCAGGCTGGCGTTGGCCGAACCCGCCACGGCTTGGCCTGCCGTACCGTGGCAATTGGCACAGGTTGCGGCCAGCGCTTTAACGTAAAGGGCTTCCTGGGGTGAGACGGTCTGCGCGTGGACAGCACCGGCCAGCAAGCCACCGAGCAGCGCCAGCGAAGCTGGCCAACGGCGAAGATTCATGAGCAGGTCTCCTTGAGGATGAGGACAAGTCCCGCAGCGCCTGGTCAGATCCAGGAGACACACACGCGGGGCACCCCCCGAATATATACGCTGACGCCGCCCCGCTCTCCTCGGGCGGACCCTCAGAAACCCGACTCATCAGCGGGGTCTTGATTGATAGCTCGAGCCCGCACTCTTTGGAGCGCGGGCTCGAGGGGGCCGGCCAGATACCGGCGATCAGGCCGTCGGCGTCGAGCTGTCCTCGGTGCCCTCGGTGGCAGCTTGCAACTCGGCCGCCTCGGCGTCGGCAATCTCGCGTCGCTCGACCTCGTCCATCGCATCCTTGGCTTTGCGAGCCTCGTGATAGGCCAGTCCGGTTCCTGCGGGAATCAGGCGGCCGACGATGACGTTTTCCTTCAAGCCGCGCAGCTCGTCGCGCTTGCCCATGATGGCAGCCTCGGTGAGCACACGGGTGGTTTCCTGGAAGGAAGCAGCCGAGATAAACGAATCGGTCGACAGCGAGGCCTTGGTAATGCCCAGCAGCAAGTTGGTGAAAGTGGCCGGCATCTTGCCTTCGGCACGCAGGGCGTCGTTGGTATCGAGCAAGGCCGAGCGCTCGACCTGTTCGCCTGCAATGTAGCCGGAGTCACCCGGGTTATCGACCACCACACGACGCAGCATCTGGCGCACGATCACCTCGATGTGCTTGTCGTTGATCTTCACCCCCTGCAGGCGGTAAACATCCTGCACTTCATCGACGATGTAGTGCGCCAGCTCTTCCATGCCCAGCAGGCGCAGGATGTCCTGCGGGTCGGCCGGGCCGTCGACGATGGTCTCGCCCTTGTTGACCACCTGACCCTCGTGCACCAGGATGTTCTTCTCCTTGGGCACCAGCTCTTCCCAGACCTTGCCTTCGGGATCGGTGATCTGCAGACGTACCTTGCCCTTGGTCTCCTTGCCAAAGGAAACCGTGCCCGTCATCTCGGCCAGGATGCCCTTGTCCTTGGGCGTGCGAGCCTCGAACAGTTCAGCCACCCGCGGCAGACCGCCGGTGATGTCACGGGTCTTCTGGCCTTCCATCGGGATACGGGCCAGCACTTCGCCCGGGCCCACATCCTGACCGTCACGCACCTGCACCAGCGCGCCCACCGGGAATCCGATGGTCACCGAGTGGTCGGTGCCGGGAATCTTGACTTCCTTGCCAGCTGCATCGATGAGCTTGACCTGCGGACGCACCACCTTGGCCGAGCCGCGGCGCTTGGGGTCGATGACCACCAGGGTGGACAAGCCGGTCACCTCGTCGACCTGCTTGGCCACGGTCACGCCTTCCTCGACATTCTCGAAAGCCACCTTTCCGGCAAATTCGGTAATGATGGGGCGGGTCAGCGGATCCCAGTTGGCCAGCACCGCACCGGCCTTCACTGGCTGATCGGCCTTGACGGTAAGCACCGCGCCGTAGGGCACCTTGTGGCGCTCGCGCTCGCGACCGTGCTCATCGTGAATGATCACCTCGCCGGAGCGGGCGATCACCACCAGCTCGCCGGCGCTGTTGGTCACATAGCGCATCGGCGCATTAAAGCCGACCACGCCGTTGGACTTGGCTTGCACACTGGAGGCCACCGCTGCGCGGGAGGCCGCACCACCGATGTGGAAGGTGCGCATGGTCAGCTGGGTGCCGGGCTCGCCGATGGACTGGGCGGCAATGATGCCCACCGCTTCGCCCACGTTGATGAGGCCGCCGCGGCCAAGGTCGCGTCCGTAGCACTTGGCGCACAAGCCAAAGCGGGTGGCGCAGGTCAGCGCGGTGCGGACCTTGACCTCGTCGATGCCAGCGGCCTCGATGTCATCCAGCAGGTCTTCATCGAGCAGCACGCCGGCCTTGATCACCACCTGGCGAGTCTCGGGATGAATCACGTCCTCAACCGTGGTGCGGCCCAGGACACGCTCGCGCAGCGACTCAATCACTTCGCCGCCCTCGACGATGGCGCGCATGACCGATCCATCGAGCGTGCCGCAATCTTCCTCGGTGACCACCAGATCCTGCACCACATCGCACAGGCGCCGTGTGAGATAGCCCGAGTTGGCGGTCTTGAGCGCGGTATCGGCCAGGCCTTTACGCGCACCGTGCGTGGAGATGAAGTACTGAAGCACGTTCAGACCCTCACGGAAGTTGGCCGTGATCGGGGTTTCGATGATGGAGCCATCGGGCTTGGCCATCAGGCCGCGCATGCCGGCCAGCTGACGGATCTGAGCCGCCGAGCCGCGCGCGCCGGAGTCAGCCATCATGTAGATGGAATTGAACGACTCTTGATCCACTTGCGCGCCGTGGCGGTCGGCGACTTTTTCCTTGGCCAGCTGGGCCATCATCACCTTGGAGACCTCGTCACCGGCCTTGCCCCAGATATCAACCACCTTGTTGTAGCGCTCGCCTACGGTGACCAGGCCCGAGACGTACTGCTGCTCGATTTCCTTGACCTCTTTTTCGGCGCGCTCGATGATGCCGTGCTTTTCGCGCGGCACCAACATGTCGTCGATACAAATCGAGATACCCGATTTGGTGGCCAGCCGGAAGCCGTTTTGCAGCAGCCTGTCGGCAAACACCACCGTCTCTTTCAAACCGCACTTGCGGAAGGCCACGTTGATGAGCTTGGAGATTTCCTTTTTCTTCAGCGCCTTGTTGATGTTGGCAAAAGAAAGGCCCTTGGGCAGGATTTCCGAGAGCAAGGCACGGCCCGTGGTGGTTTCCCACACCTGGGTGGATGCCTCGAACTGACCGCTGGAGCGGCTGCGGGTGTACTCGGTCAGGCGCACGTTGATGCGGGCGTTCAGATCGATTTGTCCCGCATCGTGGGCGCGCTGCACCTCGGCAATGTCGGCAAACACCATGCCCTCGCCGCGCGCATTGATGCGGTCGCGGGTGGCGTAGTACAGGCCCAGCACCACGTCCTGCGAGGGCACGATGGAGGGCTCGCCGTTGGCCGGGAACAGCACGTTGTTGGTGGCCAGCATCAGGGTGCGGGCCTCCATCTGCGCCTCGACCGACAGCGGCACGTGTACGGCCATCTGGTCACCGTCAAAGTCAGCGTTAAAGGCCGAGCAGACCAAGGGGTGCAGCTGAATGGCCTTGCCTTCGATCAGGATGGGCTCGAAAGCCTGGATGCCCAAACGGTGCAAGGTAGGCGCACGGTTGAGCAGCACCGGATGCTCCTTGATGACCTCCTCCAGGATGTCCCACACCACTGGCGTGCCCGATTCCACTTCCTTCTTGGCTGCCTTGATGGTGGTGGCAATGCCCATGGCCTCCAGACGCGAGAAGATGAAGGGCTTGAACAGTTCCAGGGCCATCAACTTGGGCAGGCCGCACTGATGCAGCTT
>JBEIHE010000013.1:0-34623 GCA_040381515.1 Polaromonas sp. | reverse complement strand
TCGTAGCGGTCCACCGCCACAGTCTCCACGCCCAGACGCTGCAAAGCGATCAACACCTCCTTGCCCAGTTCACCCGCGCCCAGCAGCATGACGCGGGTCGCATGAGGGGACAGCGGGGTTCCAAGAGTGGTCATGGTTTTGAACCTGTAAGGAAAACAGAGCCAAGATTATCAAAGGCCAACCGCGCTCGCCCGGCGTCGGCGCAGGAGCACAATCAAGCCCATGACCCTCGGCCCCCTTTTTTCGGTGCATCAACTGAGCAAGCGCTACGGCTCGCAAACGGTGGTCGACCAACTGTCCTTTGACATCGAGCCCGGCCAGTGCCTGGGCCTGATCGGACCCAACGGGGCCGGCAAGACCACCACCGTAAGGATGTGCCTGGGCCTGATCACCCCCGACGTCGGCCAGATCAGCTTCAACAGTAAAGGCGCTGCGCTGCAGATGCCCCAGGACCACCTGGGCATCAAGGCCCGCATGGGCATCGTCAGCCAATTCGACAGCCTTGACCCCGATTTTTCCTGCGCCGAAAACCTGCTGGTCTTCGGCCGCTATTTCGGTCTGCGCGATGCAGACATCCAGCCCCGCATCCCCAAACTGCTGGAGTTTGCGGCCCTGAGCAGCAAGGCGCAGGCTCGAATCAGCGAACTGTCTGGCGGCATGAAGCGCCGTCTGTCGCTGGCGCGCGCGCTGGTCAACGACCCGGATCTGCTGCTGCTCGATGAACCCACCACCGGACTCGATCCGCAAGCCCGTCACCTGATGTGGGAGCGCTTGCAGCAACTGGTGCAGCAGGGCAAATCTATTTTGCTGACCACCCACTTTATGGATGAGGCCGAGCGTCTGTGCGATCGTCTGATCGTGCTCGATCATGGCCGCAAAATGTGCGAAGGCAGGCCGCGCGAGCTGATTGCCAATGAGCTCGAGCCCGAGGTGGTCGAAGTCTATGGCGCCGGCGCTCTGGCGCTACATGACTCGCCGCTGCGAGCCCTGGCCTCACGCACCGAAATCAGCGGTGAAACCGTCTTCTTCTACACCCGCAATGCCCAGCCCCTGCTGCAAGCGCTTTCAGGCGATGCTCAACTGCGAACGCTGCACCGGCCGGCCAATCTCGAGGATCTGTTCCTCAAGCTCACTGGCCGACAGATCCGGGAGGAAGCCTGATGAGCCAGGCCGAGCACCGTCCGCCCTCCCTGTGGCGAGCCCCGCGGCTGAGTCTGCGCTGGGTACCGGTTTTCAGACGCAATCTGCTGGTCTGGCGCAAGCTCATGCTGCCCAGCCTGGTCGGCAACATCGCCGAACCCCTGATCACACTGGTGGCCTTCGGCTTCGGGCTTGGCGCGCTGGTCGGCCAAGTGCAGTTGGCCGACGGCAGGGCCTTGCCTTATCTGGTGTTCCTGGCCTCCGGCTCCATCTGCATGAGCGCCATGAACGCAGCGAGCTTCGAGGCTCTGTACTCTGCCTTCTCGCGCATGCAGGTGCAGCGCACCTGGGATGGCATCATGAATGCGCCGGTCGATCTGGACGATGTGGTGATGGCCGAGATGCTCTGGGCCGCCTTCAAGTCCCTGTTCACCACGGTGGTCATCCTGGGCGTGATGTTGGCCCTTTCGGTCAGCCACAGCCCCTACCTGTTGCTGGCCCTGCCCCTGCTGGCGCTCACTGGTATTGTGTTTGCCAGTATTGCGCTGATCTTCAATGCACTGGCCAAGGGCTATGACTTTTTCACCTACTACTTCACCCTGTATCTCACACCCACCACCTTCCTCAGCGGAGTCTTCTTCCCACGCGAGCAACTGCCCGCTTTCCTGCAGGGCCTGTCGCAATGCCTGCCACTGACGGCCGCCGTCGAATTGATGAGACCCCTGTTTTTAGGCCAGTGGCCGGCCCAGGCCTGGCAACACTTGGGGGTGCTGATCGGCTACGGCCTGGGAGCTTTCTACCTGGCGCTGGTATTGACCCGCAAGCGTTTCCAGTCATGACACTGGCGGCTGCATCGCGCCGGTAGGACGGGGACTGACCCACACCCTTGCCGAGAGACGCGCCATGAAGACCAGCATCACTGAGGCACTGCCAAGCCCGCTGGCCGAGCACCCGGCCGACGCTACCGTGCAGGCCATCCTTGCAGAAATCTGTAGATGCTGCGGCACTCGCATGCCTGCTCTGATCTTCAGACATCTGGCCACCTATCCGGGCGTCGTGCCTGCCTTTTGGGAGCATCTCGGGGCTTTGTACCAAGACGGCGTCCTGCAAGAAGCGGTGTGGCCACTGCTCGAGCAACTGAACACATCCACACTGCTCGCGCCGCTCAAACCAGAGGCCCTGGACACACTGGGCATGAACAGGGAGGAGCTGTTGCGCGCGCGAGCCACGCTCGAACAGTACAACCGATCCAACCCGGTCAACCTACTGGCCCTTCTGACCCTGCTTGACCAGATCGACTCCCCGCCTTCTTCTTCAGGTCAAGCTCCAACTTTGGTGAGGCGGGTCTGGCACCCTCCGCCTGCGCCGATCGAAATCCCGCTGCCCATGGCAGAGGTGGGGGCGATCGACGACCCCACGCGCCAGCTGCTCAACGATCTGCGCACCGGAGACCGCCGCACGCCAGACCCGGTCGTGCCCAGCCTGTACCGCCACTTCGCTGCGTATCCGAAAGTACTGCGATTGCTGCATCACCACCTGGCCCCGCGCTTTGAAGATGGCCTGATCAACGCGATGCTGCAAGCCTGGTTGCCTCAGGTACAGGCGCAAGCCCGTATGCTCAGCGCCCAACTCGGCCCCTGGCCTCGCGCGCTTGAACAAGCGGCGGTGCTTGCCGCCATACGGGACTTTGCCCATCGGGTCATTCCTCCCATGATTGTGGTGGGCCGATCTCTGCACTCGGCACTCACGCCAACCGTCCGCTCAAGCGATCCTCGCTAGAGGCTGGGGAGCCAAGTGGCGATGGCGGGCCAGAAGAACACCCCGATCAACAAGGCCACGCTCATCAAGACATACGGAATGACCGCGCGAAAAATATCGAGCGTGCTGACCTCGGGCGGCGCCACGCCACGCATGGTCATCAGCAGCAGTCCATGCGGGGGCAACAGAAGCCCGAGCTGCATGCAAATCAAGAACATGACGCCGAACCACACTGGATCGATGCCGAGGCTGTTGACCAGGGGCATGAAAATGGGCAGGGTGATCATCATCATGCTGACCTGATCCACGAAGAGCCCCAGAAAAATCAACAGGGCCAGCATGCCCAGCACCACCGCTTCCTTAGACCAGCCCTGACTGGTGATCCACTGCACCAGACCGTTGCTGGCGCCGGAGAAAGACAAGAGTTGAGCAAAGGTGGTCGCTCCCAGGATGATGAACAGGATCATGCCGGAAATCCCGGCGGTCCCCATCAGGGCCTGCCGCAGCGCCTTCCAGCTCAGGCGACGGTAGGCCGCCGAAAGCACCAAGGTGGCAAAGGCACCCAGCGCGGCACATTCGGTCGGCGTGGCCCAGCCTGCGGCCAAGGCGCCAACCACCACCGCAAAGATGGACAGCGTGGGCAGCACGTAAGCCAGCAACAAATGCCAGCGTGCCCAGCCGGTGTAGACGGGGGTCTGGCTCTCCTGGGGGGCCAGCCTGGGATCGAACCGCACCCGCAGCACGATCCAGCCGATAAAGGCCACCGAAAGAATCAACCCGGGGACGATGCCGCCCAGCAGCAGTTTGGAGATGGAAATGCCCGAGAGCGAACCCAGCAAAACCGTCAAGGCCGAAGGCGGGATCAGCATGTCCACAGCGCCGATGGCCATGATCGGGCCCGTCGCAAGCCTCGGGTGATAACCACGCGCCAGCATGACCGGCAGCATCAGCGATCCCAGCATCGCCGTGGTGGCAATCGTCGAACCTGAAATTGCAGAAAACACCGTGCCGGCCACCACCGCCACCACCGCCAGGCGCCCTGGCACCCGGGTGATCAAGCGGTCAATCCCTTCAATCACCTTGTGCGCCAGACCGGTATGAAAAAGCACCTCGCCCATCAGCACAAAAAGAGGGATGGGCGTGAGCGCAAAGGAGGCCACCGAGCTGACACTGCTTCGCGCCAGCTGAACCAGCCCCGCCTCGCCCCCCATATAGATCCAGGCCCCCAACAGGTTGACGGCCATAAACGTCAAGGCCACGGGCATGCCAATCAGGAGCAGGACGGTCGAGCCCCCCAGGAGCAACCAGGCCGCCAATGTCCAACTCATCATGGGCAACCGACCTTTTCAGCCCGCACTGACCGCATCGCGGCGAGGAGCGCGTTCGGCACGCCAGAGCCTGTGCATGCGGAACAACATTTCAACCGACAGCAGCGCAAAAGCCAGGGGCATGGGGGCCAGCGTCCACCACTCCGGAATGACCAGGGTCTTGATGCTCAGCGAGCCCGCGGCCATGCTGGCCAGCATGGCCTTGCCCGAGACCCCCATCAGCACCACGCAGGTCAGAAGACCGATCAGATCACCGAGCCACTCCAGCGCCCAGGCCAGATGCCGCGGCAGGGGCTGCAGCACAATGTCGACCCGGATGTGCTGACCCTGGCGCAGCAGCCATGGCGCCACGCACAGCGTCACGAGGAGCAAGAGCCACTCAGAGATCTCATTGCTCCAGGCCAGACCGCGAGGCCAGCCCGCAGGGGCCAGATTGCGCAAGGCCACATCCACCACGATGATGAGCATCATGGCCAGCAGCAACAAGCAACCGACCAAAGCCAGGGCCGCCAGCAGGCGACCCCAGAGCCCGGACAAGCGATCGACCACGACCGCAGCGATCAGCGCGAGAACAGCGCCCTGAAGCGGGCTGCCACCTCGGGGCTCTGCTTGGCCGCACCCGCCCAACCGATTTCATAGGCGCGATCGCGGAACGCCTTGCTGGTCGCTGCATCGAAGGTGATGGTCTGTATGCCAGCCTTGGCCTGGCGGGCGGTCTCATCAGCGGCATACTTAACCCAGAAGGTGTTTTCAGCCTCCAGAGCCAATACCTGCCTGTTCAGGAAGGTACGCTGCGCCTCACTGAGCCGGCGGTACGCGGGCAGGTTCATGATCAGGGACACCTCGGCGTCATAAAAACCCGGATCGACGCGGAATTTGGTCTTTTCGTGCCAGTTCAGATCGAAGATGCCGCCGATAGGCCAGCCGTATCCGTCGACCACACCGCGCTCGAGGGCGGTGTAGACCTCACCGGGCGGTGTGGTGATGACGCTGGCACCGAGAGCCTGAAAAAAGTCGCGGTACACCGGCGTGATCCGGATTTTTTGACCGGTCAGGTCGAGCTTGTCGATCTTCTTGTTGGTGTAGATATGAAAGGGTTGGCTCTCCACCACGCGGCCGAGGTACTGCATATTGCCTTTCTCGTTCCAGACCCGGTTGATCGCATCGTACGCACCGTTCTTGCGCTGCTCGGCGATCGTAATTTGGGTCAGCTTGAGGAAGTCCGCCTCGGGCATCACATTGGTGTAGAAAGCGCCGGTATTCAGTGCAATATCCACCACGCCGGTCTTGACCGCATTGCCCACTTCAAACGAAGGCATGGCCTTGGGGCCACCAATAAAGTTGATCTGCAGCAGCCCTTTGCCCTCTGCATTGAACTTGGCAATCCAGGGCAACAAGCGCTGCACGTAAATGCCGTTTTCAGCAAAACCGCTGACCAGTCTCAGGGTGGTCTCCTGGGCCCAGGCCGAAGAGGTCAGGGTGATCATCGAGGCGGCCACCGCCTTGAGCCAGAGTCGTTTGTGCATCGTCGTCTCCAAAGTAGGTGAGTGAAAAGTCAAACCAAGAAAACCTCAGGCACCGCGCAGGGCCTGTTCCAGGGCCTGCCCGCTGTCATCAGACATCGCTACGGCCAACAAGGTCTGCAGGCGCTGCGCCGCATCGGGCCTGCGACCCAGGTCTGGCAATTGCGACATGATCATCTCAAAGTTGCGCCAGCCGCGGGCATGGGTATCCCCGTAGCCGCGTACCAGCGATTGCGCCCGCGCCACCTGCAGCGCCAGCCCCGCCTGCTGCGGCAGCAAGGCGGCCAACTTTGCCAGCCAGGCCTCAATGCGCTGTTGCTCAATCTGATAGCGAAGCGACAGCGGCCGCCAACGTCGCAGCCCGGCCACTGCATAGAGCAACAAAAAGCCGCTCAAGGAGCTGGTGCGCACCACCCGGCCGCGCGAGACCAGGGGCTCGAGCAGGCGTCGCGCCCAAGCGGTTCGCAACAACCAGCGTCCGAGTCCCGCGGGCAGCGTATCGGCCACCTCCTCAATGCGAGGATGTAAAAACTCATGAATGTGCAGGCCCTGACCGGAGCCTTGCCGCACTTCGGCGCTGACACGCTCGAAGCGACTGCGCCGCACCTTCAGGTCAGCCACCCGCACCGTGTCCTCATAGGACATCCACAAAGCCAAATGCCGTGCCACCTCCGCCAAAGCCTGTTGTCCCTCGGGCGTGGCCGGCGCGAGCCGCGCCAAGGCTTCTAGCCGATGCAGGTACAGATCGGCATAGCCCTCGTCCTGAAAGTCGCTCAGCCGCACCAATGCATGCAGGGCTGGCGGGCGCGCTGCGGCAGGTAAAAAATCGGAAATCCGTTGCCCGCGCGCAGCCAGGCGCGGCCCCAGAACCGGCAGATCCGCCTCTTGGGTCTGGGGCCGATCCTCACCGGCCCGGGCCCGTTCGGCCGCCTGCCATCCGGCCGCAAATGACTTCAGACTTGCCGCCACACCGACCCCGCTGCGCTCTATCGTGGCTTCAAACTCGGCTCGCGAAAAGGGCAGGCTGCCGCTGGCCGCAATCGCGCCATAGAGGGCCGCACCTATCGGACTGCCGCTGGCTTCGGCCAATTCAGAAAAATCGGCCCCAATCCACACGCGCGCGGCCTGCCGGGCGCCCTCAAGCAGGCGCTGGGCATCGACCCGGCCATCGGAGGCGGCGGTGCGTTCGGTCATCGAATACACCCGGTGGGTCGACGCAATCAGCGTCGTGCGCTGCGGATGCACCAACTGTCGCTGCAAGGCCCGACCCGCCTCCATGAGCTCGGAGGCCACCACCACATCGACTGCTCCCGGAAAAGGGCTGAGCGCCATCACCGGCTTGCGATCAGGCGCGGCCGGGTCAAGCGGCATCATCTCCAGGTAGTAAATGGTGGCTCCGGTCCGCTGGGCCACGCCCGGCACTGAAGTGGTCTGCGCGAAGTAGCCGTTGTGTTCAGCCAGATCCACCAGCCAGTCGGCCAACACGCCACCGCCTTCGCCCCCCATGGCCAGAATGGCCAGGGTGATCAGTCCGTCGGACGAGGCTGCCGCGCTTTCAGCCGCGCTCATGCCAGCAAGCCCTCAAGCCTGCGCTCGATTCGGCGCTGCAACCATGCGATCAGGCGGCGCTGCAAGCCGTCCATCCAGCGCTCCAATCGGCTGGGGTTGTCCACAATCTCAGCCCGATAAAAAGAAGGACACAGGATGGCCGCATGCGCGACTTCGCCGCACAAACCGCAGCCCACACAGCTGTCAATAACGGTCGTGACCGGATCAGTGCGCAAAGGATCGGGATTGGGCTTGATGGTCAGCGAAGGACATCCCGAAAGGCGAATGCAGGACCGATCGCCGGTACAGGTGTCAGAGTCCACGCCAAAGCGCTCTCGCACCACGCGCAGCCCTTGCGCCGCTCGCTTTCGCCGCAGGGGCCGCTCACGCCGCTGCCGGTTGAGCATGCATTCGCTCTGGGCCACCACCACCTTGGGGCCACTTTCACGGGTGGTCAGGGCCTCGCGCAAAGCCTGCTTCATGTCTGCCAGGCTGTAGGTGTGGGTGACGGTGCGCACCCAGTTCACCCCCACACCTCGAACCGCCTTCTCGATCGGGTGGTTGGTGGCTCGAATCTCGTTGGGCGCCTTGGACGATAGCAAATCCTGACCACCGGTCGCTGCGGAATACCCGTTGTCAACCACCAGCAGCACGTTGTCGGTCTTGTTGAAGACTGCATTGCCCACGCCACTGGTCAGCCCGTTGTGCCAGAACCCCCCATCGCCCATGATGGCCAGGGTGCGACGATCCGTCTCGGGGGTGTTGAAGGCCGAAGCACCCGCCCAACCCAAGCCGTAACCCATGGTGGTCGAACCAATGCCGAACGGCGGCAAGATGGAAAACAAGTGGCAGCCAATATCAGCGCTGACATGCCGCGGCCCAAGTTCCTTCTCGAGCATTTTCAAGGCAGTGAAGATCGGACGCTCGGGGCAGCCGGTGCAAAACGAAGGCGGCCGCGGATGCACTTGTGCCACCGCCTCGGCCACCAGAGCCGGTGTGGCCGCAGGCCGCAGAACCGGTCGCAGGGCCGCGCCGGCGCCCTCAAGATACTTGCGCAAACCCTCCAGCAGGACCGCGCCGGTGTATTCGCCGGCCATTGGCAGCAGATCCTTGCCATGCACCCGGGTCATGCAAGCGGCACGATGCAACAGCGTGTGGATGTTCTGGGCGATGAAGTCGGGCTGTCCTTCCTCGACAACCAGCACCGATTGCTTGCCCTCGCAAAAGTCCAGAACCTCCTCATCGACCAAGGGATAGGTGACCCCCAGCACATACAGGGGAATCTGGCTGTTGCCGTACACATCGGCCAGACCCAGCAGATGGAGCGCGCGCAGCACTCCGTTGTACAGACCGCCCTGCACGATGATGCCAAGGTCGCGTGCCCGCGGCGCAAACATCTCATTGAGCCCATGCTCACGAATGAATCGCACCGCAGCTGGCCAGCGCTGGCTGATCTTCTCCTGCTCGTGCAGATAGCTCGCTGGTGGCAGCACGATGCGCTGGGTGTCTCGCTCGGGCCGCTCAATGGCCTGCTTAAGCCCATAGGCTGGCCGCCGGTTGGCCTTTGTTTGAAACTGACCATGCACATGACAGGCGCGTATGCGCAGCTCGAGCATCACCGGGGTATGGCTGGCTTCTGACAACTCAAAGCCCTTCTCGACCATCCGCACGATCGAAGGCAAGTTGGGCCGTGGATCGAGCAACCACACCTGAGACTTCATGGCAAAGGCGTGCGATCGCTCCTGCATGATGCTCGAGCCTTCGCCATAGTCTTCGCCCACGATGATCATGGCCCCACCGCGCACGCCACCGGAGGCCAGATTGGCCAGCGCATCACTGGCCACATTGGTCCCCACGGTGGACTTGAAGGTGACCGCGCCGCGCAGCGGATAGTTGACGCTGGCCGCCAGGGTGGCCACCGCAGTCGCCTCGCTGGCACTGTGCTCGAAATGCACGCCCAACTCCGCAAGGATGTCGTTGGCATCGGTCAGCACGTCCATCAAATGCGAGATCGGCGCACCTTGGTAGCCCGCCACATAGGACACCCCCGACTGCAGCAAGGCCTTGGTGACCGCCAGAATGCCTTCTCCACGAAAGGTGTCCCCCTCGCCCAGCTTGAGCTTTTGAACCTCTTGGAGAAACGAGCGTTCGGCCATGGGCCGAGACTGTAGGCCCGCGAACCGGCATCCATCCAATGGATTTTTTGGATGATATATATTCATCGCATGAATTTCAGACAGCTCGACCTGAACCTGCTCCGGGTCCTGGTGGCGATCTACCAAAGCGGCTCAGTCACCGGCGCTGGTCAGTCGCTGTCGCTTTCACAGCCAGCCACCAGCAATGCCCTGTCCCGCCTGCGCGAGGCCTTCGGCGATGCGCTGTTCGTTCGCTCCTCCCGAGGCCTCAAACCGACCGAGTTGTGCCAGCGGGTGGCCGGCCCCCTGAGCAACCGACTGCTCGAGCTCGAACAACTGCTCTTGGCCCAGCAACGATTCGACCCCCAGAGCACTCCGACCCACTGGCGGCTGTCCCTGTCCGACCTGGGTGAGATGCTGTTCCTGCCGGCCTTGATGAAGGCACTGCGACAGGAGGCTCCCTTGGCGCAGTTGAGCAATGTGGCCGTGGCGGCCTCCGCCGTCGACCGGGCCTTGGAAAGCCGGGAAATCGACATGGCTATCGGCATCCTCAATTCAGAGCACCGAGGCATACGCAGCCGGCTGCTGTTCAAAGAGCGCTACATGCTGCTGTCAGACCGGCACTGGCGGCCCAAGGCCAAGGTCACGGGGCGCACCCTGACGCGCACGCATCTGGCGCAGGCCGACTTCATCGTGGCGGCACCTGCAGCCACCTTCCACGACGGCATCGACACCCTGCTCAAGAGCCTCAAACTGCAAGAGCGGGTGAGGGCACGCGTGCGACATTTCGCCGCCCTGCCCGACATGACCGCCAGCAGCGACCTGCTGGCTGTGGTGCCACAGATGCAGGCCCTGACGCTGGCCAACCGAGCCGATCTACAGCTCTGGCAGCTCGGTCCCTCGCCAAGCTACGAGGTGCGCCTGCTTTGGCACAGCAGTCATGACGGCGATCCAGCCCATGTGTGGATGCGCGATCTGGTGGGCCGACTGTTTGCGCGCCCCGCAGGCCCGCCGCGCGGTCGCTGATCAGCACGCCCGGTTGCTGAAAGGCAACCGAAAAATGCGCAGGCTTCGGGGGAAACCCTCAGGCCCAAAAGGCCGGAGCGGGACCAGAATCCAGACTTTCAATCAATCGTCAACCTGACGAAAGCCCCCTTTGGAGGAATTCCAGATGAAATCGCTTCGCCTAGTCAGTCTGCTCGCCGCCGCCCTGATCGCCGTCGGCAGCAGCGCCATTGCCCAAACCCCCAGCCGGATCAAGATCGGTCTGGTCAGTACTCTGTCGGGACCCAACGGCGCCCTGGGCGAAGAAATTCGCGACGCCTTCAATCTGGCCGTGCAACTCAACGGGGGCAGCCTGGGCGGCATTCCGGTCGACGTGATCGTCGGTGACGACCAATTCAACCCCCAGGTGGGCAAGCAACTCTTCGAGCGCATGGTCAAGCGCGACAAGGTCGACTTCATGACCGGCGTGGTGTTCTCCAACATCATGCTCGCCGGTCTGCCCGAGGCGGCCAATGAGAGGGTCTTCTACATCAGCCCGAATGCCGCGCCCTCCCCGCTGGCCGGCAAGGACTGCAACCCTTTCTTCTTCGTCGCGTCCTGGCCCAACGATGCCTACCATGAGATGGCGGGCCAGCACGCCACCACCCGAGGCTTCAAGACCGCCTACCTGCTGGCACCGAACTACCAGGCCGGCAAAGACTCTCTGGCAGGCTTCAAACGTTTCTACAAGGGCAAGGTGGTCGACGAGGTCTACACCAAGCTCGGCCAGCTCGACTATTCGGCTGAGCTGGCCCAGATTCGCGCCGCCAAGCCAGAAGTGATGTACGCCTTTCTGCCCGGCGGCATGGGCGTGAACTTCATCAAGCAGTTCGTCGCCGCGGGCCTGAACAAAGACATCCGCCTGCTGTTGCCCGGCTTCGGCGCCGACCAGGACATCAGCCGCGGCGTGGGCGATGTGATGCTGGGCATTAATGACACCGCTCACTGGGCGCTCGACCTGAACAATGCGGCCAACCGTCGCTTTGTCGCCGAGTTCGAAAAAACCTACAAGCGTCTGCCTTCGGTGTACGCAGCTCAGGGCTATGACACTGCGCTCATCCTCGATGCAGCCATCCGCGCGGTCAAGGGCAATATCAACGACAAGGACGCGATGCGCAAGGCCCTGCGCGAGGTCAAGTTCGACTCGGTGCGCGGCTCTTTCCGTTTCAATACCAATCACTACCCGATCCAGAACTACTACCTGCGCGAAGTCAAGAAGGACGCCCAGGGCCGTCTGGTCAATCTGCTGGCCTCCACCCAGCCGATCGCAACCAATCACGGCGACGCCTACGTGCAGGAATGCACCATGCGCTAATGCGTTTGGGGGTCTGACAAGTCCCCGCACTGCCTGAAGGCGGTGTCGGGGTTTTTCATTTGCAGGCCCTCCAGACTGCACGCTTGGCTACACTCAAAACATGACCTGGATCCTGTTTCTTGAGCAGGCCCTCAACGGCCTGCAATTCGGTCTCATGCTCTTCCTGCTGGCCTCCGGTCTGACGCTGGTCTTCGGAATCATGGACATGATCAACCTGGCCCACGGTGCGCTCTACATGGTGGGCGCCTTTCTGGCGGCCTGGCTGGCCCAGCTGACCCAATCCTTTGTGCTGGGCGTGCTGCTGGCCATCCCCCTGACTGCCCTGTTTGGCATGGCCATGGAGTCGACGCTGCTGCGCACGCTCTACGCGCGCGACCACATGTCGCAGGTGTTGGCCACCTTTGCCCTGATTCTGATCATCAACGAGTCGGTGCGCATGATCTGGGGCACCGACATGCCACTGGCTGCACCGGCCGCCCTGTCAGGCCCAGTGGAACTCCTGCAGGGTCTGTATTACCCGAGCTACCGGCTGGTCATCATCGCGGTAGGTCTGGTGCTGGCGGGTCTGCTCTACCTGGCCGTCACCCGCACCCGAATGGGCGCGTGGGTGCGCGCGGGCGCTTCCAACCGCGAGATGGCGATGGCCATGGGCATCAATATCCAGTGGCTGTTCACACTGGTCTTTGGCCTGGGCGCCGCGCTGTGCGCGGTAGCAGGTGCCCTGCTGGGCCCGCTGATGGCGGTGCAGGTGGGCATGGGCGAGAGCGTTCTGATCCTGGCTTTTGTGGTCATCGTCATTGGCGGCATTGGCTCGATCTGGGGCGCCTTTGTCGGCTCGCTGCTGGTGGGCTTTGTCGACACGTTTGGTCGCACCTTGATGCCGGCACTCTTTCGTGAACTCTTTCCGCCGCAGGTGGCCAGCGCAGCTGGACCGGCGGCGGCCTCCATCATGGTCTACCTGCTGATGGCCGTGGTCCTTTTCCTGCGGCCCCAGGGGCTGTTTGCCCGGCGCTGAAAGCATGCAATTCGGACCCTCTCCCGCCTCGGCGATACCCAAGCCCGCCTCCTGGCCAATTTGGCTGCTCTTGACCTTGGCCGCTGCAGCCCTGGGTTTCTGGATGCACAGCCAGGGCCTGGGCTACTACCTGTCCATGATCAGCCGCATGATGATCTATGGCCTGGCTGCCTGCAGCCTCAACCTGATCCTCGGCTATGGTGGGCTGGTGTCTTTCGGGCACGCCGCCTATCTGGGCATCGGCGCCTATACGGTGGGCATCCTGATCACCGAAGGCGTACCCAACGGCTGGATCGGCTTTGCCCTGGCGATGGCCGTCTCAGCGCTGCTGGCCCTGATCATCGGCGCCATCTCGCTGCGCACCAAGGGCGTGTACTTCATCATGATCACGCTGGCCTTCGCGCAGATGCTGTTCTACCTGGTCAACTCGGTCAAGGCCTATGGGGGCGACGAGGGACTGAACATCAAGATGCGCTCGGACTTTGGTCTGGGCATCGTGCTCAAGAACGACCTGCATTTTTTCCTGCTGGTGCTGGTTTGTCTGATCGCCAGCCTGGCCTTCATGCAAATGTTGATGCGCTCGCGCATGGGCCGCGTGGTGCTCGCTCAGCGCGATGACGACATCCGCACCGAAGCGCTGGGCTTCCCGGTCTACCGCTACCAACTGGCGTTGTTCGTGATCGCTGGAGCCATTGGTGGACTCGCTGGCGCTTTGCTGGTCAATCAGCAGAACTACGTCAGCCCCAATCTGATGCACTGGACGCAGTCGGGCGTCCTGATGATCATGGTGATCCTGGGCGGTGTGGGCACGCTGGCAGGCGGACTGTGGGGCGCCCTGCTCTTGCTCACTCTGGAAGACCTGATCGCCGAAGTCACGCCGCACTGGCAGTTCTATGTAGGGTGGGTGCTACTGGCCGTGGTGTTGCTGGCCCCCAAGGGCCTGTCTGGAATGCCGGAGCTGTGGCGACGCTGGCGCCAGCCACAAGCAAAATCCGGAGACAAGCCATGACGACGCAAGGCTCCTCTCCGGTCCTGGAGATCCGCAATCTGGTCAAGTCCTTCGGTGCGCTGCGCGCCACCGATGGCGTATCCCTGCAGGTGCGGCCCGGCGAAATCCACGCCCTGATTGGCCCCAACGGTGCAGGCAAAACCACGTTGGTCGCCCAACTGTCAGGACAACTGCGGCCCGATGAAGGCGAAATCGTTTTCATGGGCCAGGTCATTAACGAAGTCAGCGCGCATGCGCGGGTGTCACTGGGTATGGTGCGGTCCTTTCAGATCACCCGGCTGTTCAAGTCCTTTTCAGTGATCGATAACGTGGCCCTGGCAGTCCAGTCGCTGCAGCCCGGGCGCGGTTCCTTTTGGCAAAGCGTGGCCAAAGACGAGGCGATCTACCAGAAGGCCATGGCGGTACTGAAGGAAGTGGGACTGGCTGAGCGGGCTGATCAGCTGGCGCCGGCCCTCTCGCATGGCGAGCAAAGAGTGCTGGAGCTGGCGCTGGCGCTGGCCACGGAACCGAAATTGCTGTTGCTCGATGAGCCCATGGCCGGCACCGGACCGGAGGAGTCACAACGCATCGTCGAGCTGGTCGAGTCTCTGCGCCGCGACAAACAGATGGCCATCCTCCTGGTCGAACATGACATGGACGCTGTCTTCAGGCTGGCTGACCGCATTTCAGTGCTGGTCAATGGGGCCCTGATTGCCAGCGGCACGCCCGAGGCCATCCGACAAGATGCCCAGGTGCGCGCGGCCTACCTGGGTGACGAGGTGATCGCATGAAGACGCCCCTGCTGAGCGCCGACAAGCTGCGCGTGGCCTACGGGGCCAGTCAAGTGTTGTTCGATATCGACCTGCAGGTGCATGCCGGCGAGGTGGTGGGCCTGCTCGGGCGCAATGGCATGGGCAAGACCACCCTGATTCGCAGCATCATCGGTTTGAAAGACATTCAATCGGGTCGTGTCGCCTTTGAAGACCAGGCGGTACAGGGCAAACGCCCCGATGCGATTGCCCGTCTGGGCGTTGCCGTGGTGCCCGAGGGACGGCAGGTGTTTCCCAACCTCAGCGTGGACGAACACCTGCGTGCCTTCGCCAGTCAACGCCATGCCCGCGGCAAACCCTGGACACCCGAGACGGTCTATGAGCTGTTTCCGCGTCTGGCCGAGCGCAAGAACAACATGGGCAATCAGCTCTCTGGCGGCGAGCAGCAAATGCTGGCCATAGGCCGCGCCCTGGTCACCAACCCCAAGCTGCTCATCTTTGACGAGGCCACCGAAGGCCTGGCCCCCTTGATCCGCGAAGAAATCTGGCGCTGCATCGAACAACTGCGACAGGCCGGCCAGACCCTGATCGTGGTGGACAAATATGTCAGCCGCCTGGTGCGCATCGCCGACCGACACATCATCCTGGAAAAAGGCAAGGTCGCCTGGCAAGGCAGTTCCAGCGCCCTGGCCGCCGACCAGGACCTGTGGCACCGGTATCTGGGGGTGTGAGCAAGCTACGGGAAGACCTCGGAACGCCGAGGATCTGTTCCTCAGCCATCTGCCCCGCTTCATCTCCGCGGTTCTGTTGGTTGACGGACCTCACTCGCTTTAGGCCGGCATGGCGGGTGGGGGCCGGTCAATCCTAAATCGGGTAGTTGAATCACCGAAGGAATGGCGTAGTCCCAGTCCTCATGGGGCCTCCAGAAACCTTTGTGTTCGAGCCCATCTTTCAGCGGATGTCCGGAGCCGGACGTCGATCAGTGGCTGCAACCGTGCCGCTCGCTGCTCAGCCTGTCCACCGCATCAGCGTAATCACTAGCACCGCCAAGCCCAAGTACAGATTGACGGACACCCAGAGCCGAATCTGATTTAGGGCTGCGGCCCCAGCGCCACAATCGGACGCGGTGACAGCGCGACTCAGGCGCTTGTAGAGCGCAAAGCGAATGTGCATGAAGATGGCCACCATGGCCACGCCACCCAGCGCCATGACGGTCCAGGCCAGCGGCATCTCGAAGCTGCCGCCTGACTGAACCACCTGCTTGGCCACCCGCCCGAGCATCCACACGCCGCTGACCAGAGTCACCAGGGAAGCCACGAGCACCGCCTTGAAAAAACGCCCGAGTACGTCGTGCATCAGCCGCAAGCGCACCAGTGGCTCCAGTTGCGCCAGCGCAGGGCGCAAAAAGAAATGGGCAAAGACCATGCCGCCGATCCAAACCACGATGGCCAGCACGTGCAGGGTCTTGAGGGTTGCGTAGACCATCCTGTTGTCCTTTTGAGAGAAGCTTCTCGCCAATGATGCCGCATCGCCGCAGCAGTGGTTGTTGGCGTGCATAGTCGCCCCGCCGCTCCAAAGCTTATTAAGGGTTTGCATCAGCGCCCATCGTCATGGGCCCAGTCCCTTGCCGGGCAGGTCTCGGCTTGGCCCTGTAAGGTCTGCGGAAACCGGTGCCGAAGCGATTGCCGCGTTGCCAAAGCTCCTTGCAATGACGGGGTTGGCCGAACCGCCCTTACGGAAGAACAGGCGCATCAAAACTGCTGCGCCGCCACGCTGCGCAGGCACTCCATCACGAAACGGCTGGCCGGGCTGAGCGCGCCCTGACGGCGGCGTGTCATGCCCACCGGACGCACCCATTCCACACCGGCCACCGGCAGCGCGCGCAGCTGGCGGGCGCGCTCTTCCCAATAGATCAATTCGCGCGGAATGAAGGTCAGCGCGTCGGACTGCATGACCATGGCCTTCATCAGTACGGTGGAGGTGGTTTCCACCTGCGCATTTGGTGGGTTCAATCCGTGGCCACGGAAAAAGTCGTCGAAGGCTTGGCGCTCGAGCTCGCGCTGACGCGGCAACACCCACTGCTGCTGGGCCAGCAGCGCCGGTGAGATCTGTCTCAGACGGGCCAGCGGATGGTCTGAGCGCGACACCACCACAGCACTTTCGGTAAAAAGCGTCTCATGAATCAAGTCGGGGTCTTGGGCACGCCGGGGCACTGAGGACAGGGCAAAGTCGATATCGCCCTGCTTGACCGAGGGCATGAGCGACTCATTGAGGCCATAGAGCACGCTCACCTTGAGCTCCGGGCGGCTCTGGCTGACTCGCATCAAAGCCTGGGGTAGCAGACGGGTGGCCTCAGTGGGGCCGCACCCAATGATCACATGACCCTTCTGCGCCCCCTTGAGCGCCTCGATCTCGCCAGCCGCATGTCGAAACTCGGCCTCCACCACCTGACCGTGGTAGCGCAGCGCCTCGCCAAAAGGCGTGGCCACGACACCGAAACGACCGCGCTCGATCAAAGGCACGCCCAGGCTGCGCTCAAGCGCCTTGATGGCCTTGGACAGCGCCGGCTGCGACACCCCCAGTTCGGCGGCGGCCTCGGTCAGACTGCCGCAGCGCACCGCGGTCAGGAAAAACTGCACCTTCCGGAAATCCATAACCGATGGTAATGGAAATCACCGCCAGGGTTGTTGCAAGGCTGGGGGCGCTCTTGCTAACTTATGGCCCTGCCCCTAAAAGCACAAGGAGACCTCATGACCAGCCTCGACCTGGACCACCTCGTCCAACCCGACCGGGTGCACCGCACCGTCTACACCGACCAGGCCATCTTCGACCTGGAGATGGAACACATCTTCGAAGCAGCCTGGGTTTATTGCGGGCATGAATCGCAAGTCAAGGAACCCGGCCAGTTCCAAACGCTGCAGATCGGCCGCCAGCCCATGGTGATGGTGCGCGCCAAGGATGGCAAGATCCATGTGCTTTACAACCGCTGCCCGCACCGCGGCGTGCAGGTCTGCGGCAGCCACAGCGGCAACACCGGCAGCAGCTTTGTCTGTCCCTACCATGCCTGGAGCTTTCACCTCGATGGCCGGGTACGCGCGATTCCGCTGATGCAGGGCTACGAGGGCACGCGCCTGAGCACCGACGACCCCAACTGCAGCATGGCCCGCGCCGCGCGGGTCGACAGCTACCGCGGCTTTGTGTTCGCCAGCCTCAGCCCCACTGGCCCTTCGCTGGTCGATTTTCTGGGCGATGCCAAGGTGGCCTTCGACGACATGTGCGACCGCTCGCCCGAAGGCGAGGTCGAGGTGGTGCCCATCTGCCACCGGGTAGTGCAACAGTCCAACTGGAAGTTCTTTATGGAAAACCAGCTCGACGCCCTGCACCCCTCGGTGACGCACCAATCCACCGGCGTCTCGGCCCGGCGTGTGGAAAAGCGCCTGAAAGAGCAGCAAGGCCAGGCACCGCTGCATTTTCATTACCTGTCCACCTTCGCCTCCAGCTTTGATCAATGGGATTCGGTGCAGACGGTGAACTTTCCCAACGGCCACGGCATCCTCAAGGCCTACATGGGCCTGCGACCGCAGGATCCCGATACGCTCGAGTACGAGGCCCTGCTGCGCAAGGCCTATGGAGCGGAAAAAACCGAGGAATACCTCTCGCGCAGCATCCACCACGTGCTGATCTATCCCTACCTCTCCGTGCAATCGCCGCTACAGCAGCTGCGCTGCCTGCGGCCGCTGGGACCGGACAAGACGCTCTCAGAGATCTGGCACTTCCGCTTGAAGGGCGCGCCCGAAGCCATCTACCGCCGCTCCATGTGGTACTTCAACCTGGTCAACTCGCCGGCCACCATGATCAATGCCGACGACCTGGAAAACTGGACCCGCGGCCAGAATGGGCTGCAAGCCAAGGGCAATGACTGGGTGAGCTTTCACCGCAACATGGGGGGTGACACCGAGCGCGATGGGGTGCTCTACTCCAACAACGGCACCTCCGAAGTGGTGATGCGCAACCAATTCAAGGCCTGGCGCAATTACATGAGCCATGCCCAGACACCGGCTGCGGCCTGAGAGGAACACGCCATGTCAAAAACCGAAGTCAAGCAAGCCCTGGGCAGCGGCGTCGTCATTGAGGCGGTGCAGTCCCTCACCGGCGCCGAGTCGATCGCACCCGACCACATGGGCCGCAGCCGCGAAAGCGCGGTGGGCTACGTACCCAAAGATTTGTCCGTTGATTCGGGCTTGCTGCGCGAAGTGCAGGTGCTGCTGACCCAGCAGGCGACCCTGCTCGATGCACGCCAGTGGGACGCCTGGATGGATCTCTTCACCGAAGACGGCGTGTACTGGATGCCGGCTGCGCCCGAGCAGACCGACTGGGCCTCGCAGCCCTCCATCTTTGCCGAAGACCGCCTGCTGATGGAAATCCGCGCCGCCCGCCTGTTGCATCCCAATGCCTGGTCGCAGGCGGCGCAATGGGCCACCCACCACCTGCTGGGCACCACGCTGGTCGAAGCCATGCAAGGCGAGACTGTGTCGACCTACACCCCCTTTCAGATGATGGAGGTCAGGCGCGACAAGGTGCGTCACTTTGGCGGCAGCTACCGGCACCATCTGGTGCGTCAGGACGGGCACTGGAAGATCCGCTTGCAGCGGGTTGACCTGTTCAATGCCCAAGCCAGTTACGATTACGTGATTCAGGCCTGGGTTTGAACCCCCTGAAGCACTCATGTGGAAACCCGCCGAACGCATCAAATTTTTCCCCTCCCAAGGTCGCATCCCCAGCCGCCAGCAGGCCCTGAGTTCACAGCTGTTCAGCCCAGTGCAGATGGGCCCGCTGGCCTTGCGGCATCGCACCTGGGTGCCAGCCATGGTGCCCTGGCGCTCCAATGAAGACGGAGAAGTCACCGAAGACGTGATCCAGTGGTACGCCCGTTTTGCCCAAGGGCAGCCGGGCGCCATCGTGATCGAGGCCACTGGCATCCGCGATGTACCCAGCGGCCCCCTGCTGCGTATCGGCGACGACCGCTACATCGATGGCCTTCGGCGCCTGACGCGCGCGGTGCAGGAGGCCAGCGGTGGCCATACCCGGTTGCTGATCCAGATCATCGACTTCCTGCGCATCCGTCGACGCCCCGATCCAGAAGTCTTCTTCGAGCGCCATCTGCCGCTCAGCCCCGCGCTGCTCGAGCGCGCAGGGCTGCAAGGCCAGCCGGCCGAGCGAGCGCGGCAGCGGCTGTTTGAACTCGGCCCCGAAAGCTGGCAGCAGCTGCTCGATGCACGCGACTGGGAAGCCCTGCAATACGGCGCGCGCGAACAGGTCAATGATCTGCATCTGCCGCACATTCGCCAGCTCCCACAAGAGCTGCCCGGCCTGTTTGCTCAGGCTTCGGTGCGAGCCCGTGAAGCCGGCTTTGACGGCGTGGAACTGCACTACGCACATGCCTACACCATGGCCTCGTTTCTGTCGGCCACCAATCAACGCAGCGACGGCTATGGCGGCTCGCGTGAGCACCGGGTGCGCCTGCCTCTGGAGGTGTACGCAGCCGTGCGAGAAGCGGTAGGCGCCCACTACGCAGTGGGCTGCCGCTTTCTGGCCGAAGAGTGCATTGCCGGTGGCAGCACGCTGGAAGACGCCACCTGGTACGGATTGCAGTTTGCTCGCGCTGGCATGGACTTTCTCTCCACCAGCCGTGGCGGCAAGTTCGACGACGCCAAACAGCCTGGCGTAGGCCAGGCCGCCTACCCCTACACCGGCCGCAGCGGTTATGAATGCATGCCGCAATACCTGTCCGACGCCCAAGGCCCCTTTGGCCGCAACCGGCAGGCCACCGCCCACATCCGGCAAGCCATCCGGCAGGCCGGTCTGAACACCCCGGTCGTCTGCACCGGTGGAGTCCACAACTTCGAAATGGCTGAAGCCATGCTGGCGGCTGGCGATTGCGACGTCGTCGGCACCGCGCGGCAGAGCCTGGCCGATCCCGACTGGGCCCTGAAAACCTGGCTGGGCCGAGGCGACCAGGTGCGGCTGTGCGAGTACACCAACTACTGCGAGGGCCTCGACCAGAAGCACAAGCAGGTGACCTGCCAACTCTGGGACCGGCTCGATTTGGACGAGCCCGATCTGCGGCTGTCCCACGATGGCAAGCGGCGCCTGGTGGCACCCCCCTGGCAGGCCGAGGTGGCAGAGGTCGCCCCCTCAATAGACTGAGGCACGCATGAGCGATCTGCTGCGCTCGGGTCACCAGGACAGCTTTACCCGCGACCACCTGCCCCCTCGTGCGCAATGGCCCATGCTCTTGCCGCCGCCGCGCGGCATCGGCTACAGCGACCGGCTCAACGCGGCTGAAGAACTGGTGGATCAGCATGTGCGCGCGGGACGAGGCATGCATCCGGCCCTGCGCGGTGAAGGCCTGATCTGGTCTTATGCCCAGTTGCAAGAGCAGGTAGACCGCATCGTGCAGGTCATCCGGCAAGACTGGAAACTGCCCACCGGCAGCCGTGTACTGCTGCGCGGTGCCAACCACCCGATGCTGGCGGCCTGTTGGCTGGCGGTCATCAAGGCCGGCTGCGTGGCCGTGACCACCATGCCGCTGCTGCGTGCGAGGGAGCTGGGTGTGATCGCTCGCAAGGCCCGTGTGCAGGCCGCCTTGGTGCAGTCGGACCTGCTGCACGAGTGGCAAGAAGCCACACGCGAGGAAGGCCTGCACACCCTGGGCTATGGCCTGCAGCACGAGGGCGAGCTGCAACGGGCCATGGCCCGCCACAGCGGTCCCTGCGCAGCAGCCGACACCGCGCAAGACGATGTGGCCCTGATTGCCTTCACCTCAGGCACCACCGGCGTGCCCAAAGGCACGATGCACTTCCATCGCGATCTGCTGCTGATCGCCGATGTGCTGTCGCACCATCTGCTGGAGCCTACGGCGCAGGATGTGTTCATCGGTACGCCGCCGCTGGCCTTTACCTTCGGGCTGGGCGGTCTGCTGGTGTTTCCGCTGCGGGTAGGCGCCTGCGCCGTGTTGCAAGCGGCCTGGACGCCCGAATCCCTGCTGGCCGGCATCGCCGAACATCAGGCCACCGTCTGCTTTACCGCCCCTACCTTCTATCGCAAGATGGCCCCGCTGGCCAACCGCGTGCAACTGCGCGCCCTCAGGCAGTGCATTTCCTCCGGTGAGATGCTGCCCGCAGACACACGCGCGCAATGGCAGGCAGCCACTGGCATCGAGATGACCGAATGCCTGGGCTCCACCGAATTGCTGCATGCCTTCATCGGCTGCAAGCCCGGCGCGGTGCGACCTGGGGCCACTGGCCAGGTGGTGCCCGGCTATGAAGCCTGCATCCTCGATGCGCAAGGCCAGGTCCTGCCCCCGGGCCGGGTTGGGCGGCTGGCAGTGCGCGGGCCCACCGGGTGCCGCTACCTCGACGACGAGCGCCAGCGCGACTATGTGCAGCACGGCTGGAACCTCACCGGCGATGCCTACCTCATGGACGAGGACGGCTACTTCTGGTATCAATCCCGCACCGACGACATGATCGTCAGCGCCGGTTACAACATTGCCGGCCCCGAGGTGGAAGATGTTTTGCTCACCCATCCCCAGGTGGCCGAGTGCGGCGTGGTGGGCGCGCCCGACGCCGATCGCGGTCAGGTGGTGATGGCTTTTGTGGTGCTGCGCCCGCAGGCATCGGGCGCAGCCGGCGAGGCACTGTCCCGCGAACTGCAGGACTGGGTCAAACAAAGCCTGGCTCCCTACAAATACCCGCGCCGCATCCGCTTTGTGCAAACCCTGCCGCGCACCGAAAACGCCAAATTGCAGCGCTTCATGCTGCGGCAGTGGGCTGCCGAGACCTGAAAGCGGTCAGCCCCGGGCCAGCGACCCGGCCCCTACAGGCTCACAAATCAAAAAACACGGTCTCCCGGCCGTGGCTGCTGTCCTGCATATGGATGTCAAAGCGGTACTCAATGCCACCCGGAACTTGCCGACGCCGGGCAATCAGGGTCTGCCGCCGATCAGCCGGCACCCCGCGGAGCACTTCGTCCTTGGCATTGGCGGCGGCCTCGTCGTCAAAACAAATACGCGTGAAAGCGTGCAACAGCAAGCCGCGCGCCGACACGCAGACATCGATGAAGGGCGCCTGGTCCGGCCCGATCGCACCGGGCTTGACCGTCACAAACTCAAAGTGGTCACCAGCCAGGGTACCGGTGCCGCAGCGGCCAAAACCGGTAAAGCCCTGCGCCTTGACCTCGGCCGGGCTTTGCAGCAACTGCCCCCGCGCATTGCGTTGATGAATCTCGATTAGCGCATCGTTGATGGTCTTACCGGCGCCGTCATACACCTGTCCGACGATGCGGATGTGCTCACCCTCGGCCTGCGGCTGGGCCAGCACCGGGGTAAACAGGCTGTGCAAAAACGGATAACCGTACTGCGTGGGCGCCAGACCGTAGGCAAAGTAGGGCCCGACTGTCTGCGAGGGGGTCTGATACAGCTGCTTGCGCATCGCAGGCTCCTTACTCGAAACGCGTGGCCTTCGGGCCGCGCAACACGATGTCAAACACATAGCCCAGTGCGTAATCGGGCTGCGTCACGTCCAAACTGAACTGCGACACCAGGTTGCCCCGCAGGTGTTCGGGCATGCTCATGTACATCGGGTCATAGGGCAACAAAGGGTCGCCCGGAAAGTACATCTGCGTCACCAGACGACTGGCAAAGTAGTCCCCGAAGAGCGAGAGGTGAATATGGTTAGGCCGCCAAGCGTTGGGGTGGTTGCCCCAAGGATAGGCGCCGGGCTTGATGGTCTTGAAGGCGTAGCGACCCTGATCGTCGGTCATGCAGCGACCGGCGCCGAGGAAGTTGGGGTCCAGCGGTGCATCATGCTGATCGACCTTGTGCACATAGCGGCCGGTGGCATTGGCCTGCCAGACTTCCACCAGCGTGTTGCGCACCGGACGACCGTCTTCATCGAGCACCCGGCCGGTGACGATGATGCGCTCGCCCAGGGGCTCGCCGTTGACGCGGGCGTTCATGGTCAAGTCGTTGTCATATTTGCCCAGCTGCGCAAATTCATAGACCGGCGCATTTCGGTTGGCCAACGCGTGCGGCATCGGCACCAGCGCGTGCTTGGGGCCGCGCAGTCCGGTGGATTTGTACATCGGGAACACATAGCTGGGCTGGGTGCTCCAGTCACGTGGTGCCACAGGGGCCGGACGGGTGTCAGCTTTCATCGTCTCCTCACAGCGGATAGGCCTTGAAGCCGACCACTGTACCCGCACCTTTTGCTTATGTATATTGAATTCTTGTGAGACTTTAATTAATTTTTCGTTAATTAAAATACTGCAATGATCGAAGAACGCATCAAGCTGCGTCACTTGCAATGCATGCTGGCGGTCGCACAGCTGGGCAGCGTACAAAAGGCCGCTCAGGCCCTGGCCATCAGCCAGCCGGCCGTCTCCAAAACCGTAACCGAACTCGAAGCGCTGCTGGGCGTACGCCTGCTCGAGCGCAACCGCAAAGGCGCCGAGCTGACAGCCGCAGGCGCCGCGTTCTTGCGACACGCCCAACACAGCGTCAGCGCACTCAAGCAGGCGGTGGCCAGCATCGCGCCAGGACCGCAGCACAGCGCCCCGGTGGTGCTGGGCGTGCTACCCACCGTCGCGCCCTCACTGGTGCCCAAGCTGATCGCGCAGCTCGACCAGCGCGCCGACCGCATGGGCCTGCCCGCCCCCCGCTTGCGCGTCTACAGCCAGACCAACCCCGAGCTGCTGGGCCAACTGCGCCAAGGCCAACTCGACTTGGTGATCGGACGTTTTGCCGAGCCGCAGGTCATGCGGGGCCTGAGCTTTGAGCACCTCTACACCGACCCATTGGTTTTGGTGGTTCGGCGGGGCCATCCACTGCTGAGGAAACGCCAGGCCGACATCCTGACCCGCCTGAAGGCGTACAGGCTCATACTGCCACTGCCCGGCACAGCCATTCGTCATGCGACCGACGCACTGCTGGCCCAGCAAGGAGCCGAAGAACCGCCCTCTACCGTTGAGACCCTGTCGATTTCGCTGGCGCGGCAGCAGTGCTTGAACAGCAACGCCATCTGGTTCACACGAGAAGGAGCGATCACTCCAGATCTCGAACAGCAGCGGCTGTCCCGCCTGCCAGTGCAGACCGGCCGCACCGAGGAGATGATCGGCCTGATCCAACGCGCTGACAGCCGCCTGTCGTCGGCCCCTCTCGAAGTCGCCAAGGCCATCCGCAGCCTGGGCCAACGCCGGCCACGCGCCTGAGCTACAGCCTCGGCGCGATCGGTTCTTCTCTATCCACCGGCACTGAAAAACGCCCACCCAAATCGCTCAGACCCAGTTCCTGCAGCAAGTCGCGCAAACGCTGCGCCGCCTCGCGCGCCTGCGAAGGTCGAACCGGTTGGTGGCGGCTGGCCAGGATCAGCTCGTTCTTGAGAGAGTGCTCCCAGCCCACCAACTCAGTGACCGTGACTGAATAGCCATGCGCCTGTAGCTGAAGACAACGCAGCACATTGGTGATCTGGCTGCCGAACTCGCGGGTATGCAGCGGGTGGCGCCACAACTCGGCCAGCGGCGTGCGCTTGATCGACAGCGCCTTCGATTGGCGCAGCACCCCAGCCACCTCGGCCTGACAACAAGGCACCAGCACCATATGCCGCGCCTGATGTTTCAGGCCAAAGGCCAGCGCATCGTCGGTAGCGGTATCACAAGCATGCAGCGCGGTGACGATATCGACCTGAACCGGCATCTGCGCCGCGCCCTGCGACTGCGCCACCGACAGGTTCAGAAAGTCCATGCGCTCAAAACCCAAACGCTGCGCCAGCTCGCGTGACTTGGCCACCAGTTCCGCGCGCGTCTCCACGCCGATGATGCGCCCCTGCAAACCCTGCGCCGCCCGCGCCACCTGGTAGTACAGGTCATACAAGATGAAGCCCAAATACGACTTACCCGCTCCATGATCCACCAGCACCGGATCGGGCCGGTGTCTGTGCACCTCATCGAGCAAAGGCTCAATGAACTGGTACAGGTGGTAAACCTGCTTGAGCTTTCGCCGCGTGTCCTGATTGAGCTTGCCCTCGCGGGTGAGAATGTGCAACTCTTTGAGCAGCTCGACGGACTGCCCCGGTCGCAGCTCCTCGATCAGCGACGAGGGGAATACACGCCGACTGGATCGCGCTGGAGACGGTACAACTGGCCTGCTCATAACTTGCGCAGTGTACGGCCGCTATCATCAGGTTCATCGCGAGCAAGATAGATCGTCCTGAAGCTTCGCGCGACCGTCTTGACTCACCCAAGCAGCGAGCCAAAGAACTGCAAGGAGACACCGCATGAAGAAGATCATCAAGCAAGGCGCAGATCTGGCCTTTCTAGGCAGCGAGGACTTCAGGAAATTCCTGGCTGCTGAAATGCCGAAGTGGGCCGCTGCGGTGGCCAAATCGGGCGCTCGGCTTGATTGAAGGGCTGTGTGGCGCCTATTCCCCAGACGCACAACGCCACGCGCATTCCAGTAGCATCAGGGCGGCCGAAAGGTGGCGCGCGCTGCGCCCACCGGGTACACCCAGGCCCGCCATGTTCACCCCCTTGCTGCCCCAATGGCCCACCACCTGGGCCGATGAGCTGCCGCCCACGCGCAGCGCCGCTCTAGCCCGCGTGGAGCGGGTGCGGCCTGCGGCCTACGCGCGCACGCGCAACCATCTAGACGGTGCAGTGACGGGCCTGTCGCCCTACCTCACGCATGGCCTGCTGACCCTGCCCGAGGTGCTGGTCGAGCTGCTCAAGCGCGAGAGCTTGCCGGTGGAACACAAGCTGATCTTTGAATTCGGCTGGCGTGAATTCTTCCGGCATGCGTGGACCCGATCGGGCGAGGGCATCTTGCAGTCGATACACCCAGGGCCCTTGCCTGAGGACGCGTATGCACCCGTTCTGCCCCCCGACATCAGACAGGCCTGCACCGGGGTGCCGGTCATCGACCAAGCCGTGCGTACGCTCTATGCCACCGGCACGCTGCACAACCATGCGCGTATGTGGCTGGCCAGCTACGTGGTGCATGTCCGCAAGATTCACTGGCGCGCCGGCGCCGACTGGCTGGTGGCGCACCTGCTCGACGGCGACCTGGCCAGCAATCACCTGAGCTGGCAGTGGGTGGCGGGCACCGGAAGCCACAAGCCCTACCTGTTCAACGCAGAGAACGTGGCGCGCTATGCGCCCGAGGCCTGGCACAGCCCCGGCAGCGTGTTGGACTGCACGTATGAAGACATGGACCGCATGGCGCGCTCACCGAAAACGCCCCTCCAGCCCCGCGCGACGGATGCCGAGCCCACGCCGGAGCCCGTCCTCCATACAGCACCGCCAGCAGAACTCGGTGCGGGTGCGCCCGAGGCGGCGGCTGTGCAAGGCCGCGAGGTCTGGCTGGTACACCCCTGGGCCCTGCGCGCCCCACCGGCCGACGTGCCCGCCGATGCACTGCGCATCGGCGTGTACCTGAAGGAACACCACGCCCAATGGCCCTGGCCCGAGGCGCGCTGGCGTTGGGTGGACCGCTCGATGGCCGCAGTCGCGCCCCTGCGCTGGCACACCGATGCCACGAGCCTCGCCTCGGCCTTGCAGGGTGCAACACGCGTGCGCAGTGTGGGTGACCCGCACATTTCTCGCTGGTTGAAGCCCATCGCTCAGCTGGACGCCGCGCCCATGCTCTTTCCCACCGTGGAGCGCCACTGCACCAGCTTTTCGCAGTGGTGGACACGTGCCATACGCGGCCTGACACACGCAAAGGAATTGTTGTGACTGCTCCGAAAGAAACGCTGACTGTGCTTTACGACGGCGCTTGCCCGCTGTGCCGACGGGAGATTGCGCACCTGCAGGGCCTGGCCACACAGCGCCCGGACAGTGCGCTGTGCTTCGTTGACATCAGCCAGGCTGAGGGTCAAACGCCTCATGGGGCCGAGCGTCAAGCGCTGCTGGCGCGCTTTCATGTGCAGCGCAGCGATGGCTCGCGCCTGTCGGGCGCAGCCGCCTTCACCGCCATGTGGAGCCGTCTGCCCGGCTGGCGCTGGCTGGCCCGGCTGGCAAGCCTTCCGGGCATGCTCCCGGTGCTGGAGTGGACCTACTGCCTGTTCCTGAAACTGCGGCCCGGGCTGCAGTGGCTGGCCCGGCGCGTTGAAGGCGCACCCGAGGCGGCCCTGGCCACCGCCGCACCCATGAGCCTGCACATGGAACGCGAGCTGCGCTCCGACCATGCGGGCGAAACCGGCGCGGTGTTCATCTACCGCGGCATCACCGCCGTGGCGCGCTGGCGCGGCGACGCGCAACTGCTGGCTTTTGCGCAGCAGCACGGCGACACCGAAGGCGAACATCTGAAACTCCTTGAAGAGTGGCTGGCACCAGAGCGCCGCAGTCGCCTCCTCGGGTCCTGGCGCCTGGCCGGCTGGCTCACCGGCGCCCTGCCCGCCCTGGCGGGCCGCCGCGCGGTGTACGGCACCATCGCCGCGGTTGAGACCTTTGTGGACCGCCACTACCAGCAGCAAATCGACCACCTGCGCGCCCAAGGCGGCCCCGAAGGCCTGCTGCCTCTGCTAGAGCGATGCCAGGCCGACGAATGCCACCACCGCGACGAAGCCGCTGCGCTCGCGGGCGAAAGCAGGCCCTGGCTGCTTCGGCTGTGGTGCGCGGTGGTCGGGACCGGCTCCAGTGCGGCCGTTGTCATTGCACGCCGGCTCTGAGCGCTCCATTCAACGGGGCCATACTCAAGGGGTCAGACCCCCGATTCGATCCGCATCTTCACCGCTATGGCGCAGGGGCCTAGGCACAATCGCCCCATGCCAGACTCGCTCCCACGTCCCGAACAGCCACACAACCGGCTGCACGGCATCACCCTCGAAGCCATGGTGCGCGCGCTGCAGGCGCACTACGGCTGGGAAGACCTGGGCCGGCGCATCCCGATTCGCTGCTTCACGCACGATCCCAGTGTCAACTCCAGCCTGAAGTTCCTGCGCAAGACGCCCTGGGCGCGCGAAAAGGTGGAGGGGCTCTACCTGTTCATGGGGCGCGAGATCAAGCGTGCACAAGGCCCAACCTGAAGCGCTGGCCCCGGTCATGAACCTCGTGCCTCATCGCGTCCTGCCCGTGCTGGTGCTGGCCCAGCTGGGTGGCACCTCGCTATGGTTTGCGGTCAATGCGGTCATGCCTGACTTGCAGCACAGCTACGGCTGGCCGGCCACGGCCGTGGGCACCCTCACCTCGGCGCTGCAGTTCGGTTTTATCCTGGGCACGCTGGTGTTTGCGCTGCTGGCCATTGCCGACCGCTTCAGCGCGCCACGCGTGTTCCTGGTGTGTGCGCTGGCCGGGGCACTGAGCACTGTGGGCGCCTGGGCGATGGTGAGCGACTTTGAGGCGCTGCTGGCTTGGCGCTTTGCCACGGGCTTTTTTCTCGCAGGCATCTACCCCGTGGGCATGAAGATCGCTGCGCAGTGGTACCGCGACGGGCTGGGTGCGGCGCTGGGTTACCTGATTGGCGCGCTCGTCCTGGGCTCGGCCAGCGCGCACGGCCTGCGGGCACTGGCCGACGCCCTGCCCTGGCCCAGCATCATGCTGGGCGTGGCAGCCCTGGCAGCAGCCAGCGGCTTACTGATCCTGGCGCTGGGCGAAGCGCCGCAGGCACCCACGCGCGTGAGCACCTTGCAATGGCAGGCTCTGAGCACGCTGTGGCGCGACGCCAAGGTGCGCAGCTCGGTAGGCGGCTACTTCGGCCACATGTGGGAGCTCTACACGCTGTGGGTGCTCATGCCCATGATCCTGGCCACGCGGCTGGACGGCGTACAACTGTCGTGGGCGGCATTCGTCATTCTGGGCAGCGGCGCCCTTGGCTGCGTAGCCGGCGGGCATGTCGCACGCCACTGGGGCAGCGCCCGCGTGGCCGGCTTGCAACTGGGCACCAGCGGTCTGTGCTGCCTCGCGGCACCGTGGCTGATGCACGCTGCCGACGCGGTGTTCTATGCCTGGCTGCTGCTGTGGGGCGTCACCGTGGCTGGCGACTCGCCCCAGTTTTCGGCCCTGACTGCTCGCAACGCCCCGCCCCAAGCCGTGGGTAGCGTGCTCACGCTCACCAACAGCATTGGCTTTGCTATCAGCATTGCCAGCATCCTGCTGTTTGTGGCGCTCACGCCCTATGTGCCGCTGGGCTGGCTGCTGGTGGGCCTGGCGCCAGGGCCGGCGTTGGGCTTGTGGGCTTTGTGGCCGCTCATGAAGCAGCGGGCGTGATGGCTGGCCCAGGCGCCGGCCGCCGCAACAACGAGCTACCGGAGGCTTGTGTCAAGAAAGTGGCGGCTGAGCTTACAGCACATCAATACGGCAAGGACACTCGAAGCTCTGCGTTAGTTGACATCTTTCATACCCGTCCCAACACCGGTCCCAAGGCCACCCCCGTCGCCGTCTTCAAGCGCACCAAATCTTCCGGCGGAGCCGAGGCCACGACCAGGCCACCGGCATCGCCGCCGCCGGGGCCCAGGTCCACCACCCAGTCTGCTTCAGCGATCAGGTCGAGGTCGTGTTCGATGACGACCACGCTGTGGCCAGCGTCCACCAGACGATGCAAGACGTGGATGAGTTTTTCGACATCGGCCATATGCAGGCCCACAGTGGGCTCATCCAACACGTAAAGGGTGTGCGGGGCTTTTTGCCCTCGCCGGGTGATGTCGTCGCGCACTTTGCTCAGTTCGGTCACCAACTTGATGCGCTGGGCCTCACCACCGCTGAGGGTGGGCGAGGGCTGGCCGAGGGTGAGGTAACCCAGGCCCACATCCTTGAGCAACTGAAGCGGATGGCTGATGTGGGGCATGGAGGCAAAAAACTCCACCGCCTCATCAACCTCCATACGCAAGACCTCGCCGATGCTCTTGCCGCGCCAGGTCACCGCCAGGGTCTCGGGATTGAAGCGCGCGCCGTGGCAGGTTTCGCACAGCACCTTCACATCGGGCAAAAAGCTCATGGCGATGGTGCGCACGCCGGCCCCTTCGCAGGTGGGGCAGCGCCCTTCGCCGGTGTTGAACGAAAAGCGCCCTGGCCCATAGCCACGCGCCTTGGCTTCGAGCGTGTCGGCAAACAGCTTGCGGATGGTGTCCCAAAAACCGATGTAGGTGGCGGGGCAGGAGCGTGGCGTCTTGCCGATGGGCGTTTGATCGACTTCCAGCACTCGATCAACGCTCTGATAGCCACTGAGCCCTGAACAGCCCACCCAGGCAGGGTGCTGGCCGGCTTCGTCCTTCTTACGGCCAGCCGCGGTGGAGCGCTGGCTGACCGCAGCCTGCACATTGGCCAACAGCACCTCGCGTGCCAGTGTGGATTTGCCCGAGCCGCTGACGCCAGTGACCGCCACCAGGCGCTGCAGCGGGATCTGCACCTCCACCTGCCTGAGGTTGTGAAGGTTGGCGCCCTGGATGTGCAAGCTGAGCTCGGCACGCGCAGCGCGCCGGGGTCGCAGCGGATGGCGTATGGCCTGCAGCAAATAACGGCCGGTGAGCGATTCGGCGTTGGCCGAAAGGTCCTTCGCGCTGCCCTGGGCCACCACCCGACCACCGCGCTTGCCCGCCCCGGGACCGATGTCGATGATGTGGTCGGCGCGGCGTATGGTGTCCTCGTCGTGCTCGACCACCACCAGGGTGTTGCCCCGCTCACTGAGTTTGCCCAAAGCGCCCAGCAAAATCTGGTTGTCGCGCGGGTGCAGGCCAATGGTCGGCTCATCGAGCACGTAACACACGCCTTGCAAATTAGAGCCCAACTGCGCAGCCAGGCGTATGCGCTGCGCCTCGCCGCCCGAGAGCGTAGGCGCGCCGCGGTCCAGGGTGAGATAACCCAGGCCCACTTCTTCGAGAAACTCGAGCCGGCTGCTGATTTCGGGGATGAGGTCGCGCGCAATTTCGGCCTCGCGTCCACTGAGCTGCAGGCGGTCGACCCAGGCCCGCACATGGCTCACCGACAGCCGCGCCACATCGGTGATGGACCAGGCTTGTCCATCGGCGCCACGCAAGCGCACCGCTCGCGCCTGGGCATTGAGTCGGGTGCCCTGGCACTTGGGGCAGGCGGTATCGCCAATGTCTTCAAGTTCGGGCTCGGCAAAACTTTGCTCGCGGCCTTTGGAGTCCTCTGCCGGCATGGAGTCATCGAGCGCTCGCCGCTGTTCCTTGCTCAGGGCCACACCGGTACCCACGCAATCCGGGCACCAGCCGTGCTTGCTGTTGTAGGAGAACAGACGCGGATCGAGCTCGGGGTAGGAGGTGGCACACACCGGACACGCACGCTTGGTGGAAAACGCCTGGATCTGGCCAATGCCACGGGTTGGACCACCCAGTTCCATCGCGGTCTTCAAGCCGTCGAGCGGAGCCAACACATGCACCACACCCTTGCCGTGCTCAAGGGCGGACTTGAGCGCCTGACGCAAGGCCGCCTCGTTAACGGGTAGCGCCTGCAGATCCGCCACCGGCAGTTCGAGGGTGTGTTCCTTGAAGCGGTCGATGCGCGGAAAGCCGGTGGTGGGTAAAAACTCGCCATCGACCCGCAGGTGGGTATAGCCCCGCGGCCGTGCCCAATCGGCCAGTTCGGTGTAGACGCCCTTGCGGTTGATCACCAAGGGCGCCAGCAGTCCAATGTGCTGGCCGCGATAGTGCTTGAGCAGCTGCGCGGCAATGCTGTCGCTGCTTTGCGGCATGACGGCGGCATCGTCGTGCACGCAATGCTGCACGCCGAGCTTGACATAGAGCAGGCGCAGAAAATGCCAGACCTCGGTGGTGGTGCCTACAGTGGACTTGCGCCCACCCCGGGACAGGCGCTGTTCGATAGCCACCGTAGGGGGAATGCCATAGACCGCGTCCACCTCGGGCCGGCCGGCCGGCTGCACGATGCTGCGGGCATAGGCGTTGAGGCTTTCCAGATAGCGCCGCTGTCCTTCGTTGAACAGGATGTCAAAAGCCAGAGTGGACTTGCCCGAGCCCGACACGCCGGTGACCACATTGAACTTGCCCCGCGGAATGTCGACCGACAGGCTCTTGAGGTTGTTCTCTCGGGCATTGACGATCTGTATCGCCTCTGGCCGCACAGCAGGAGTGACCTTGCCCGCCGCATGGGGCAAGTGCTCAGGCGAGGCGGCCTTCTCCTCCACGCCGTGTGTCTCCCCCATGGCCTGGGCGTATTCGCGCAAGGCCTGCGCGGTGTGCGAGGAGGGATGCTGGCGCAAATCTTCAGGTGTGCCTTCGGCCACCAGCAAGCCGCCGGCTTCGCCCCCCTCGGGGCCGAGATCGATCACCCAGTCGGCTGCGCGAATCACGTCCAGGTTGTGATCAATCACGATCAGCGAATGTCCCGCTTCGAGCAGCTTGCGCAGCGCGCGCATCAGCTTGGCGATGTCGTCAAAGTGCAAGCCGGTGGTGGGCTCGTCCAACAAAAAGAGCGTGCCGCGATGCGGGCGCAGAGCCAGGGGCTGACGGCTGGCGCTGGCTGGCGTCTTCGATTTCTGGCCTTCGCCCTTGCCGGCCAGAAAACCCGCAAGCTTGAGGCGCTGCGCTTCGCCGCCCGAGAGCGTGGGGACCGGCTGCCCGAGCTTGATGTACTCCAGCCCCACATCCACGATGGGCTGGAGCGCACGCAGCACATCGCGATCGCCCCGGAACCATTCGCAGGCCTGACTGACCGTGAGTTCAAGCACATCGGCCACGCTCAGACGCTGCGCCGTGCCGTCAAGGGCCCGTCGTTCGATCTGCACCTCCAGAATTTCCGGCCGGTAGCGCTTGCCATCGCAATCGGGGCAGCGCAGGTATACGTCGGAGAGAAACTGCATTTCCACATGCTCAAAGCCCGAGCCGCCGCAGGTGGGGCAGCGGCCATCGCCGCTGTTAAAGCTGAACTTGCTGGCGGTGTAGCTGCGCTCGCGGGCCAGCGGCGCATCGGCAAAGAGCTCACGAATGGCATCCCAGGCACCCACATAGCTGGCCGGGTTGGAGCGCGCGGTCTTGCCTATGGGGGACTGGTCAACGAAGACCACATCCTGCAGATGATCGACGCCCAGCACGCGGTCGTGCGCACCCGGCGTCTCGGTGGCCTTGCCCATCTGGCGCAGCAGGGCCGGCGCCAGAATGTCCTGCATCAGGGTGGATTTGCCCGAGCCGCTCACGCCGGTCACGCACACCAGGCGCTGCAACGGAAATTCCACGCTGACGTTCTTGAGGTTGTGCTCGCGCGCGCCCTCAAGAATGAGGCGCGGCGTATGGTCGGAGACAGCGCGCTTGAGGCCCATGCCCACCTGCCGGCGTCCACCCAGATAGGAGCCGGTAAGGGTATCGGCCTGCCGCATTTGCGAAGGCGTGCCGTCAAAGACGATGGTGCCGCCTTTCTCGCCCGGCCCCGGCCCCATGTCGATCAGACGGTCGGCAGCGAGCATCACCGCCGGGTCATGCTCGACCACCACCAGGGTGTTGCCGGCATCGCGCAAGCGCCTCATGGCCTCGGTGATGCGATTCATGTCGCGCGGATGCAGGCCGATGCTGGGCTCGTCGAGCACGAACAGCGTGTTGACCAAGGAGGTACCCAGCGCGGTGGTCAGGTTGATGCGCTGCACCTCGCCGCCCGAAAGCGTGCGGCTTTGCCGGTCGAGCGTGAGATAGCCAATGCCCACATCGCAGAGGTATTTAAGCCGGGTGCGGATTTCTTCGAGCAGGAGCTTGAGCGCCTGCCGATCGGCACCGCCCGTCTGCAAGGCAGACTCGGTCAGGCTCTGGCGCGCCAACTCATCGAAGAACTGGCGCAGCTTGTCGATCGGCAGCTGCATCAGATCGTGCAGACACAAACCCGGCAGCGCTTCCAATTGCTCGCGGCTCCAGGCCACGCCCACGGGCATGAAGCGCTGCGCCGGCGCCAGCACCGCGTCGGCCGTCTGCTTGGAACCCAGGCGCCAAAGCAAGGCTTCGGTCTTGAGCCGGGCGCCCCCACAGGTGGTGCACGGGGTGTAGCTGCGGTACTTGGACAGCAGCACCCGGATGTGCATCTTGTAGGCCTTGCTCTCCAGGTATTC
>JBEIHE010000012.1:0-36886 GCA_040381515.1 Polaromonas sp. | reverse complement strand
CTGCCATTGTCCAACCAGAAAAAGCTCGGGCTGCGCCTCTAGCTTGCGGGCAATGTCTTTGTGTGGATCGTTCCAGGGGCGAGTCAGTTCGCAGGCCCGCCACAGATGCACCACAGCGGCTTCATCATTGGCCTGGAAGGCGCGGATGTGCATAGCGATCAGCCCCCCGCTTTTTCGGCCGCCTTCAGGGCCCGTTTGAGATCTTCGACCAAATCGGCCGGGTCTTCCAGGCCAATCGACAGGCGTATCGTGCCTTGGCTGATGCCCGCCCCAGCCAGGGCGGCATCGTCCATGCGAAAGTGGGTGGTGCTGGCCGGGTGAATGACCAGGCTGCGGCAGTCGCCGACATTGGCCAGGTGGCTAAACACCTTGAGCGCATCGACGAAGGCGGCACCCTGCTTGCGGCTGCCCATGAGGTCGAAGCTGAAGACCGAGCCCGCCCCGCGCGGCAGCAGGCGCTGGGCCAGCGCATGGCTGGGGTGTTCGGGCAGTATGGGGTGGCCCACCCGGCTGACCATGGGATGTGCTACCAGAAATTCAATCACGCGCTCGGTGTTACTCATGTGCCGGGCCATACGCAGGGGCAAGGTTTCCATGCCTTGAAGAATCAGCCAGGCGGTGTGTGGACTCATGCAGGCCCCGAAGTCACGCAGGCCTTCTCGCCGCGCGCGCAGCAGAAAAGCGCCTACCGTGCTCTCCTCGGTGAAGACCATGTTGTGAAAGCCGGCGTAGGGCTGGCTCAGTTGCGGGAAGCGGCCGCTGGCTTCCCAGTCAAAGCTGCCGCTGTCGACCACCAAACCGCCGATCACCGTGCCGTGGCCCGAGAGGAACTTGGTGGCCGAGTGGTAGATCAGGTCGGCGCCATGCTCGAAGGGCTTGATGAGCCAGGGCGAGGTGAGGGTGGAATCGACCAGCAGGGGCACGCCTGCGCTGTGCGCGATGTCCGCCACTGCTGCGATGTCCAGCACATCGAGCCCCGGATTGCCCACCGTCTCACCAAAGAACAGCCGCGTTTGAGGCCGAACGGCGGCCTTCCAAGCATCCAGATCACCCGGCTTGACGAAGGTGGTCTCGATCCCAAAGCGGCGCAGGGTGTAGTGCAGCAGATTGTGCGAGCCGCCGTAAAGCGCCGAGGAGGCGACGATGTGCGAGCCGGCATCGAGCACGGTGGCAATGGCCAGATGCAGGGCGGCCTGACCGCTGGCTGTACTGATCGCGCCTATGCCCCCCTCCAGGGCTGAAATGCGCTGCTCGAGTACCGCATTGGTCGGGTTGCTGATGCGCGAGTACACATGGCCGGCCCGCTCCAGGTTGAACAGACTGGCCGCCTGATCGCTGGACTCAAATACAAACGAGGTGCTCAGGTGTATCGGGACGGCCCTTGCGCCCGTAGCCGGGTCTGGCGCGGCTCCGGCGTGCAGGGCGAGGGTGTCGAATCCAGGGTCGAGAGGGCCGGGCATGGCAAACGTCTCCTAGGGTGGCGGCTCTTAAATCCGAGATTGTGGGCTATATTGGCACCGTGCCGAAAGCGTCTTCGGCAGGTTTCCAGGAGCAGTCATGAAGGTCGCTGACATACTCAGGGTCAAGGGCAACACCCTGTTTACCGTCTCACCCGATGAGCCGCTGGCTCGCGCGGCGCAACTCATGGCCGAGGAGGACATTGGTTCCTTGGTGGTCATGGCGCATGGCGATTTGGTGGGCATGCTCACTTTTCGCGAGGTGATCTTTCATGCGGTGCGCAATGGCGGCGGCTTTGGGCAGACCCTGGTGCGAACGGCGATGGACGATGCCCCCATGACTTGCACACTGGCCACTGAGCTCGATGAGGTGCGCCGCATGATGCTCGCTCGCCATGCCCGCTACATGCCCGTCATGGACGAACGCAGGCTCATGGGTGTGATCAGCTTCTATGACGTGGCCAAGGCGGTGGTGGACAGCCAAAATTTTGAGAACCAGTTGCTCAAGGCCTACATAAGGGATTGGCCGGCCGATAAGGACCCGGGTGCGGCGACGGTTCCCGGTAGCGCCTCTTAGACCTCGCGCTGCTCGGGGATAATCCAGGCATGAGCGGCAATACCTTCGGGCATCTTTTTGCAGTCACCAATTTTGGCGAATCGCACGGACCGGCCATAGGCTGCGTGATTGACGGCTGTCCTCCCGGCATGGAATTGAGCGAGGCTGACATACAGCCCGATCTGGATCGGCGTCGGCCCGGGACCAGTCGGCATGTCACCCAACGCAGTGAGGCGGATCGAGTCGAGATTCTTTCGGGTGTGTACGAGGGGCGCACGACGGGCACCCCGATTGCCCTGCTCATTCGCAACACGGATCAGCGCAGCAAGGACTACAGCAACCTGCTCGAGACCTTTCGTCCGGGTCATGCCGATTACACCTACGCGCACAAGTATGGCGTGCGCGATCCTCGGGGAGGGGGTCGTTCGTCGGCCCGCCTGACCGCTCCTATGGTCGCCGCTGGTGCGGTGGCGCGAAAATGGCTCGAGCTGCATCACGGCGTCCGTATCCGTGGTTGCATGAGTCAGCTCGGTGAGCTGTCTCTTGCTTTTGAATCCTGGGACCATGTAGCGGCCAATCCTTTTTTCGCCCCCATCTCCGATGTGTCGGCCCTGGAGGCTTACATGGATGCGCTGCGCAAGGCCGGCGATTCGTGTGGCGCGCGATTGCGGGTGGTGGCCACGGGCATGCCAGTGGGTTGGGGTGAGCCTCTTTATGACAAGCTTGATGCGGATATTGCATACGCGATGATGGGCGTCAATGCGGTCAAGGGCGTGGAGATCGGAGCGGGTTTTGCCAGCGTGAGCCAGCGCGGCAGCGCGCATGGCGATGCGCTGACGCCCTCCGGATTCGACTCGAACAATGCCGGTGGAGTGCTTGGAGGTATCTCGACTGGTCAGGACTTAGAGGTCTCGGTAGCCATCAAGCCGACCTCCTCGATTCTCACGCCCCGGCCCTCGGTAGACCGAGAGGGCCAGGCCACGCAGGTGGTGACCAAGGGCCGACATGACCCATGCGTCGGAATCCGAGCCACGCCCATTCTGGAGGCCATGCTCGCGCTGGTCTTGATGGAGCATGCGCTGCGGCACAGGGCCCAGTGCGGCGACGTACAGGCCCAGGCACCACGCATCGCGGGACGAACCGCCCGCTGAGGCGTCGATCTGGATGCCAGCATCCTCGCAGTTGGCGGCCCTTTCCGCCCTGGTGGCGACGTATTTCGCCCATATTGGGTTCTTCAATCCCTACCTGCCCCTTTGGCTCAAGGACATGGGCTTGAGCTTGGTGGCCATCAGCGTGCTGGTGTCGCTGCAGTCGGCCAGCCGCCTCGTGGCCCCTTACGTGTGGGGTTGGCTTAGCGACAGGACTGGCCGGCGCAGTGGCTTGTTGCGGTACGGCGCCACCGCGTCAGCCGTGCTGGCCTTGGGTCTCTGGATAGACGGCGGTTTTGCCTGGCTGTTTCTGGTGCTGTTTCTACTTTTCTGCCATACCAGCGGCATGATGCCGATGAGCGAGGCCTTGCTGACGCAGTGGGTCAGCCGAGAGGGGCGCTTTGACTCACGCCGCTATGGGCGTGTGAGGGTCTTCGGCTCGATTGGATTTTTGGTGACGGTCATCGCTGCGGGGTGGTGGTTCGAGCGATTTGGGATGGACCAGTTTCCACTGATCACGCTGCTGACCATCGGGGCCGTGGCCTGGAGCGCCTGGCGTCTGCCCAGTGTCAGGGACCCGGCCCCTGACCCGCAAGAGCAAGTGAGCGTGCGGCCCTTGTTGCGCCGTCGCTCCGTCCAGTGGTTTTTCGTGGCAGCCTTCTTTCATGTGCTGGCCCATATCAGCATCTATGTCTTCTTTTCCCTGTATCTCGATGAATTGGGTTACAGCAAGACCACTATTGGCCTGATGTGGGCCTTGTCGGTGCTCGTTGAGATTGCGTGGTTTTTTACTCAGTCGCGCTGGCTGCCGGCCTTGACTTTAGGCGCATGGCTGGTGGTTTGCGCTGCGGTCATGGCGATCCGAATGGGCTTAACCGCTGGCGCCGCTGAGCTGCTGTGGGTGCTGGTGCTGGCCCAATGCCTTCATGCGATTACGTTCGCCACTCACCACACGGTTTGCATTGCCTGGCTTTCGCAGCACTTTCCCGGATCGCTGCGGGGGCGTGGACAGGCGCTCTACACCGTGATCGCTTACGGGTTGCCCGGTGTTCTGGGAGGCGTCTTGGGCGGCTTGATCAGCAGTCACTGGGGACTGGTCAGTGTGTTCTGGTTATCGGTTCCCATGGCGGCCTTGAGTATGGTGGCTGCCTGGGCGGCCTGGCGGCTCGATTCGAAGTAGGTGCGCTCGAGCTTCGTTCGGTCAACTTCGGTCAACGATCAGGCGTAAGTGTGAGGGTGCTGCGGGTGTGGGCCAGAATGTCGGCCTCCAGCAGATGTTGAGCCCTGTAGTGCCCCTGGTGAAACGCTTCGGCCTGGTCCTTGTAGTGTGGATCGAAAAGCACGCCGCTTTGCCCCACCGGATTAATGCCTGAGCTTTGGCCCGGCCGGGCCCAATCGATCACCCGTCGGGTGGAGGGGCCGTAGCTGACAGGCCAGGGTGCCGGTCCAATCGGATGGGACTGGTTGTGGATGATTTCGCGGCCGCCGGGCATGGGGTAGGGGCCTTGATTGAACAGCAGGTGCAGTGGCCTTATTCGCCCCAGTGGATGGCTGTGCGTGAGCGTATGCGCGCGACCCCAGGTCCATTGAGAAGATGACTCGCCGTAGAGTGCGCGCAGATGACTGAGCGCGGCTTGCCAGGCCGCCCGCAGGATCTGCTCACGCGTTTCAACCTCTGCAGTGTCTCTCTTGTCCCACCAGGGAGATCGCGCATCGGCCAATAGCCGCGGCAGTGCGTGATCGATTGCACGCGTCTTGAGCAATTGCGCGTAGAAGGATGGACCCAGTTCGTCCAATAGAGCCTCGCGGCTGATTTCGTAGAGCCACTGGGTAAAGACGGTCGCGTTGATGCTGTCGATCGAGTGCGAGCCGTCCCACTGGGACAGTTGCTGCAGCAGCTGTGCCTCAAGCGGGGTCTGCGCTTGCACCGCCGGCAGCATGTGACGCAGCAGTTCGGGGCCGTAGAGGCTGGTCACGTCCTGCTGTAACGCTTGAGCGTCTTCGGGGGTCCATCGTCGCTCGGGATTTTTCAGTGCGGCGTCTATGCGGCGCGCTCTGTCCGGCAAGTTGTAATAACCTGATGGCGGCCTGTCCGCCGCCGGTTGCTGATTGGCTGAAACGATATACCCGCGGGCCGGATTTTCCTCCTGCGGATTGAGCTCGAAGGGTAAGTAGGGTCCCTTGATCGCTTGGCCGCGCGCCGCGTCGAGGACAAGGCTCGGGTCGACGCCTGCCGGCCTTTGCGCAAGCCGCGCGGCGGCCCACCATGCGATATCCCCACGGGCGTGGGCCCAAAGCACATTGAGGCCTGGTGCATGGATGCCCTTGACGGCCTCGCGTGCCAGAGCCAGGTTGTCGGCGCGGTTGAGCTGGTAGAAAGCACCAAGTATTGGATTGTCCGAGTCCAGAAAAGTCCACCAGAGGGAAACGGCCTGCTGTGGCAGTGCGGGCTTGAACAGGTCGGTGACGAGGGGGCCATGGGGGGAGGTGCGAACGCTCAGTTCAACCGGACTTTGGCCCTTGACCTCGATGAGCTCAAGACGCTCCTGCACAGCGACCCACTCTCCTCGGTGCCAAACGCGGCCCGGTTGTTTCGAATCAAGCTTTTCAGCGACGAAATCCATATCGTCGTTTTGAAGCATGGTCAGGCTCCAGCCGAAGTTCCGGTTGTGGCCCAGCAGTGCGAAGGGACCCAGTGCATGATGGTGTCCGTAGAGTTCGAAGCCGGGGGCCCGCAGGTGCGCCTCGTACCAGACGCTGGGCAGCGCGTAGCTGATGTGCGGATCTCCGGCCAGCAATGGCTTGCCGCTGGCGGTTCGAGCGCCGCTGATGACCCAGGCATTGCTGCCGTGCATCAGCGGCAAGCCCAAGGATTCGATCGTATCGGTGCTCCGGGCGGCCAGCAGACTGAGCTGTCGGGTGATCTCGGGAGCGAGCGCCGTCGGCCCCTTGGGCTCCTTGGGTCGTATCGCTTCGGTCTTGAAGATTTGGAGGTGGTCCGTCCCTAGTTGGTCACGGATATGGGTCAGCACCGGCTCGGTGCGGAAGGCTGCTGCGAAACTGAAGGCCAGGTAGCCCACAACGGCCATCGTGTCTTCGGCTTGGAAGTCGCGCGGTTCGATGCCAAGCAGCTCAAATTCGATCGGTAGTCGACCTCGCTCCTGAAATTGATTGATGCCGTCCAGGTAGGCCATCAGGCTCAAGGTGACGGGGTGCGATCGATCCATCTGGGCGGCCAGCTCTTGCCCGCGATGACGCAGACCCAGGGTACGAAAAAGGCGATCCGTCTCCAGCAATGAGGGACCCAGCAGCTCTGACAATTCGCCGCGTGCCAAGCGCCGTGTCATCTCCATCTGGAACAGACGATCCTGGGCGTGGACATAGCCCAGCGCCCGGTACAGGTCGATTTCGTTGGAGGCGCTGATATGGGGCACACCGCGCTCGTCGTAGCGCACGGTCACCGGGGCGCTCAGGCCGCTAAGGGGCACGCTGCCATCGCGAACAGGCAGGCTGATCCAGACTCGCCATCCGACCAGGGCGCCAAGCCCCAGGACGAGGGCGAGCAAGGCCAGCAGCAAAAAACGAAGCAAGCGGATCATTGCCCGTGCATCTTAAGCCCGGGAAGCCCAGGGTCGATGGGCCCCATAGGCCGATGAGGCAGCTTCGGCCTAGCGCACAGGCGCTGCCGCGCCAGCCCAGCTGTCCTTCAGGCTGACTGACCGGTTGAAAACGGGCAGTCCCGGCTTGTGGTCCAGACGGTCGGCCACGAAATAGCCATGGCGCTCAAACTGAACTTTCTGATCGGCTTGCGCCTGCGCGAGGGAGGGTTCGACGAAGGCGTTCACCACCTTCAGGCTGTGGGGATTGAGGGCCTGCAGAAAGTCCTTGCCACCCGCATCGGGGTGCGCATCCAGGAACAGACGGTCATACAAGCGCACTTGTGCCATCACCCCGTCCTTGACCCCCACCCAGGTGATTGCGGCCTTGGCCTTCACACTGTCTGCTCCTGGGGTGCCACTCTTGGTGCCAGGGATCACCTTGGCCAGCACCTGGCTGACGCGTCCGTCGGAGTCTCGCAGGCAAGAGATGCACTCGATCACATAGCCGCCCTTGAGTCGCACCACATTGCCGGGAAACAGTCGCTTGTAGCCCTTTGGAGGGACTTCTTCGAAATCTTCCCGCTCGATCCAGACCTCACGTCCGATTTTGAAGACTCGATCGGGGAGGTGGTTTGTTTCTGCGCTCAGATTGGTCTGAGGCAGCGCTGGTTGAGTGCATTCTTCAAGATAGTCATCCGATCCAAAGACCTCAGCCCAATTGGTCAGTACCAGCTTGAGTGGGTCGAGCACAGCCATGCCCCGGTGAGCCTTGTGCTCGAGATCTTCGCGCAGGCAGCCCTCCAGGGTGCTGTAGTCGATCCAGCTCTCGCTCTTGGAGACGCCTATGCGCTCGGCGAACAGGTGCAAGCTCTCGGGGGTATAGCCGCGCCTGCGCAGGCCGACGAGGGTGGGCATGCGCGGATCATCCCAGCCCTGGACTCGGCCTTCCTGAACCAACTGAGCCAGCTTGCGCTTGGAGGTGACCACGTAGCTCAGGTTAAGGCGCGCAAATTCGTATTGGCGCGGTGCAGGGCTGGCCAGCAGGCCGAGTTCGATCAGCCGCTGGAGCAGCCAGTCGTAAAACGGCCTTTGGTCCTCAAACTCGAGCGTGCAGATGCTGTGAGTGATTTGCTCGAGCGCATCTTCGATCGGATGCGCGTAGGTGTACATGGGATAGACACACCAGGTCTTGCCCGTGCGGTGGTGCTCAGCGTGGCGGATGCGATAGATGGCAGGATCGCGCAGATTGATGTTGGGCGAGGCCATGTCGATCTTGGCGCGCAGCACCATGGCGCCGTCTGGGTGCCTGCCATCGCGCATTTCCCGAAAACGCTGAAGGTTCTCGGCCGGGCTTCGGTCTCGAAAGGGGCTGTTGATGCCTGGCTTGCCGAAATCGCCACGGCTCAGGCGCATGTCCTCAGCGCTTTGTTCGTCCACATAGGCATGACCGGCTTGAATCAGCGCCTCGGCCGCACGGTACATGAATTCGAAGTAGTCGCTGGCTTGGTAGGGCGCAGCGCTGCCGTTCACCTGCCCGATCTGGGCCCAGTCGAAACCCAGCCATCGCACGGCATCGATGATGCTGTCGACGTACTCCTGATCTTCCTTTTCCGGATTGGTGTCATCAAAGCGCAGGTGGCAGACGCCGCCGTATTCCTTGGCCAATCCAAAGTTGATACAGATGCTCTTGGCGTGGCCCACATGCAGATAGCCGTTCGGCTCCGGCGGGAACCGAGTGCGTATCCGCGCCGGATCCGGGGCCGCGTGCGCGTGGTGTGCCGCATCGCCGGGGCTGCCGGCCCAACGCCGGCTGCGATAGGTGCCTTGCTCGAGGTCTTTCTCGATGATTTGACGCAGAAAATGGCTGGGCTTGCCGGTCTCTTCTCCGTGCACGTCGCTGCTGCGGGCAGGATTTTCGGGTTTCATGCCTTGATTTTAGTGGCCCGGGCGTGCGCGCCTGGCTGTTTGCGGGCACCTGCCGGATAATTCCAGGACAGTTCTAGGACCGCCCAGTGGATCTTTCTTTGCTTATCAAGGCCGCCCTTATGGGGGTGGTCGAAGGCCTGACCGAATTTCTTCCGATCTCGTCGACCGGCCACCTGATTTTGGTCGGAGCCCTGCTCGGGTTTGACGATGATAAGGCCAAGGTTTTCGATATTGCGATACAGACGGGCGCCATCGTGGCGGTCATCTTGGTCTATTGGCAGCGCCTGTCGCAAACCCTTCTGACCCTGCCCACGCAGCAGGCCTCTCGCCGTTTTGCCCTTAATGTGTTGATTGCATTCGTGCCGGCCGTGATCCTTGGACTGTTGCTGGGCAAGTCGATCAAAGCGCATCTGTTTACGGCTCAGGTGGTCGCCTTTACCTTCATATTGGGCGGCTTGCTGATCCTGTGGGCTGAGCGTTGGCATGCTCGCACGCCACAGGCTGTGCGGATTGCATCGGTCGATGAAATGACGCCGGGTGACGCGCTGAAGGTGGGGCTCGTACAGTGCCTGGCGCTGGTGCCCGGAACCAGCCGCAGTGGCGCCACCATCATCGGCGGAATGTTTCTCGGCTTGTCAAGGCGCGCTGCGACCGACTTTTCCTTTTATCTGGCCATTCCCACCTTGATCGGAGCTGGCGCCTACAGCCTGTACAAGGATCGCGCGCTGCTGTCTGTGGCTGATCTCCCCATGTTCGCCGTAGGGCTGGTGTTTGCCTTTCTCAGTGCGTGGCTTTGCATACGCTGGCTGTTGCGCTACGTGGCTACGCACAGCTTTGTGCCCTTTGCCTGGTACCGAATTGTCTTTGGACTGGTCGTTCTATTGACTGCCCATCTCGGTTGGATCAACTGGTCGGCCTAAGTGCTGATGCCTGGGCCGGGCTTTCCAGGCTCATCAGATTCAATACTGCCGCCTCAATTGCTGCCGCACTGGCTTGCGGCCTCTCCATGGGAAACAGGTGGCTGCCATCGAGCATCATGATGCGACCGCGAGTGACTATTTGCGTCAGGCTCAATCCCACTTGTCGCAATTCCAGGGAGGAGCGGCCCCCGATGAAGGCTGCCGGGCAATGCAGGGGGTGCTTGCGCAGCAGCGCTTCTAGATTGTCGGGAAGGGTGTTGTAGATGGCCGTTTCGGTGTCGCGATCAAAGCTCAGTGTGCGCGGGCCCTCGGGGTCATCGCCGAGGGGCTGCGTGCCTTGCTCGACATAGTCATTGAGAACCTCGGGATCCCAGGAGGCAAACAGCTTTTTGCTTTGGAAATGTGCCCGCGCCTCATGCAGGCTGGCCCAAGACTGTTTGCGTTTGCGACTGATTGCACCTGGCGAGACTGAACCCACCAGACGCGCCCGCTTGGCCACTGAAAGAGCGGCGGCCTTCCAGCCGCCTAGCAAAGGCGAGTCAAGCATGACCACGCCTCGGATCGGGTAGCTGCCCAGCTGTGAATACTGGGCGGCGCACATCAGGCTGAGGAAGCCGCCCAGGGAGTGTCCGACCAGGAAGGCACCTTGTTGATGCTCCTGGCACAGGGCACTGCCGAAATCTCGCAGCTCCCGAACCAGATGGGGCCAGTTACTGCTGACCGGATAACGCGGGTCATGGCCGAATTTCTCGATGGCGTCCAGCGCAAACCCCCTGCGCTGCAGGGCGCGGAGCATGACCCCATAAGTACTCGCAGGAAAACTGTTGCCATGGGAGAAGATCAGCAGCGGAAGGGGCATGAGTGCTTTCAGATCAGCTTTTCTTCCGGGGTGGTGATCTTCCTGAGCGTGTTGTGGCGCTCGTCGGGCATCTTCAGGGGGTTGGCGGTATCGGCACCATCCCAGACCGGGTCTTCGATGCTGTCAAAGACCTGGCGAAGCTTGTGGCCCCAGTTGTTGTGCATCATGCGGTAGTAGGGGTTGTGCTGATCGATGCAGACCAGTTTGTCGCTGCGAAATTGATTGTTCTCATAGACTGCCAGATCGAGCGGAAAGCCCACTGACAGATTGGACTTCATGGTCGAATCCATGGACACCAATGCGCACTTGGCCGCCTCCTGCAAGGGGGTCTCTGGCGTGATCACGCGGTCGAGGACCGGCTTGCCGTATTTGGCCTCTCCGATTTGAAAGTAGGGCGTTTCCCGAGTGGCTTCGATGAAGTTGCCGGCTGAGTACATCTGGAACAGCCGCATGCCCTCGCCGCTGATTTGCCCGCCAAACAACAAGGAGATATTGAAGTCGACATCGGCTCCACGAAGGGCAGCACCGTCACGCTCGTACACACGGCGGACCGCCGATCCCAGTACGCGGGCCGCATCGAACATACTGCGCGCATTCCATATCGTCAGCGGCTCCTCGTTGCCAGGCTCCTTGAGTTTTTCCACCTGCAACAGTTCCCGCACGGACTGCGTGATGGACAGGTTTCCTGCCGAGAGCAGGACCATGAACCGATCTCCAGGTCGCTCATAGACGATCATCTTGCGGAAGGTGGAAATATGGTCGAGGCCGGCGTTGGTACGCGAATCGGAGAGGAAAACCAATCCGGCATTGAGCTTGATAGCGACGCAATAGGTCATGGCTGGGTGCCTCCGGTGGGGCCAGAGAGTTTTTTGAGTTGGTAAATCAGGTCCAGTGCTTCCCTGGGGCTCAGTGCGTCGGGGTCTATGGCTTGCAAAGCACGGTCGAGGGCGCTGGAGAGCGGGGTTTCAACCGCAGGGGGTGGCGTGAACAAATCGACCTGGGTTTGCCGCTGCTCGGCCTCCAAGGCTGACAAGGTTTGACGCGCCTGCTGCACCACAGGGCTTGGTATGCCGGCCCGCCGAGCCACTGCAATACCGTAGCTCCGGCTGGCCGGGCCCGGCTCGATTTGGTGCATGAAGACGATGTCACGACCCGACTCGACGGCGCTGACGTGCACGTTGACCGCACCGGTGTGGCGGGCGGGCAGTTCGGTCAGCTCGAAATAGTGGGTGGCAAACAGAGTGAAAGCGCGCGTTCGGTCGTGCAGGTGTGTTGCGATGCCACTGGCCAGGGCCAGTCCGTCAAAGGTGGAAGTCCCACGACCAATTTCGTCCATTAGGATCAACGACTGCTCGCTGGCGGTGTTGAGGATCTGGGCCGCTTCGGTCATCTCCAGCATGAAGGTCGATTGCGCATTGGCCAGGTCGTCGGCCGAGCCGATGCGGGTGTGGATGGCATCTATCGGGCCGATCCTGCACTCGGCTGCAGGCACATAAGACCCCATGCTGGCTAAAAGTACGATCAAGGCCACCTGACGCATGTAGGTGGACTTTCCTCCCATATTCGGGCCGGTGATGATTTGCATCCGCGTTTTGGCGTCCAGGCGGCAGTCATTGGCAATGAAGGGTCCGCTGTCCGTCTCGGCCAGTCGTGCCTCCACCACGGGATGTCGGCCCCCGGTGATTGACAGGCAAGGCTCGCGAGTGAACTGAGGTTTACACCAGCTCAGAGTCAGCGATCGCTCTGCCAAAGCCGATAGCGCATCGAGTGTGGCCAGCGCCTGGGCCAAGGCGGAGAGGGTGGGAACGAAGGGCTGAAGCCGATCGAGCAACTCCTCGTAGAGCTGCTTTTCTTTGGCCAGGGCGCGTTCCTGGGCAGACAGGGCTTTGTCCTCAAAACTTTTGAGTTCAGGCGTGATGAATCGCTCGGCGTTCTTCAGAGTTTGGCGACGGCGGTAATCCGGCGGCACTTTCTCGAGTTGCCCCTGGGTGACCTCGATATAGAAACCATGCACTCGGTTGAATTGAACCCGAAGGTTGGAAATGCCGGTGCGCGTTCGCTCGCGGGTTTCAAGATCGATCAGGAAGGCGTCGCAGTTGCTTTCGATGGCCCTCAGTTCATCGAGTTCAAGGTCATGCCCCGGGCGGATCACCCCGCCGTCGCGCACCTGGGCCGAGGGGTCATCAAGCAGCGTGCGTTGGAGCAGTTGCAGGCAGTCAGGCGGCACTTGCAGCCTCTCGAGCAGACCATCAATGAGAGGCGGCAGTTCATTTGCAGCCAACTGTGTGCGCAGAATCACTGATTTCTCTAGACCTAGGCGCAATGCCACCAGCTCACGCGGCCTGACTTGCCTGAGGGCTACACGTGCACTGATGCGCTCTACATCGGAGCTGCCTTTGAGCTGCTCGCGTAAATCGGCCAGAGCTCCGGCGCGCAGCCAGTCTATGGCCCCATGGCGCAATTGGGCCTCATCGCGTCGTCTGCGTGGGGATAAAAGCCAGCTTCGCAGCAAGCGACTGCCCATGCTGGTGACGCAGCTGTCAATCAGGGAGAAGAGAGTCGGCGAACTTTCGCCGCGCAGGGTTTGTGTCAGCTCGAGATTGCGCCGAGTGGTCGGCGGGAGCTCAATGAACTCATCCGATCGGATCACTTGCAGTCGGTTCAGATGTGAAAGCGGCCGGCCTTGCGTGTGCTCGGCGTAGTTCAGGAGGGCGCCGGCCGCCGCATGCGCTTCGGGCAGGTCCTGAGCGCTCCACGCTTGCAGCGAGGCCGCCCCCAGATGCTCGCGCAGGCGCCGCTCTCCCATCTCCGAGTCGAACGGCCAGTGAGCTCGGGCCGTCAGAGGACAGGCTCCAGATGTCAACTGCGAGGCTGCGGCCCGCAATTGCGTCTGGAAGGCCGCGGTGACGTCTACGCTGTGAACGATTTCGCTCGGACTGATCCGGCTGATCCATGTTCCGATGTCCTGCCCCTCGCATTGGGCCAATTGAATCTGACCCTGTGTCACACTCAACCAGGCCAGTCCGCAGCGGTTGCGTGGACCTTGGTGAACAGAGAGCAAAAGCGATTCGCTTTTGTCGCCCATCAATTCGGACTCGGTCAGTGTGCCAGGCGTGATGACCCGCACCACCTTGCGCTCAACCGGGCCCTTGGTATTGCCGACCTCGCCGATCTGCTCGCAAATCGCCACCGATTGCCCCAGCCGAATCAGCCGGGCCAGGTAGCCGTCGACAGAATGAAAGGGTACGCCGGCCATACGAATGGGCTCACCGGCCGACTGCCCTCGCGTGGTCAGTGTGATGTCCAGCAGACGTGCGGCCTTGATCGCATCCTCATGGAACAACTCGTAGAAGTCGCCCATGCGGTAGAACACCAAGGTCTGAGGGTAGTCTTTCTTGATGGCCAGGTATTGGGCCATCATGGGCGTGTGGGTGACCATGCCTGAAGCGGATGCCGGCGTGGAGACGTCCTGCGATGCGGTAGAACTCAAGAGGCTCAAGGGAGGGTTGAATCGGGTTTCAGGGGGCGTCCGGTGGGCGGAGTCGGCTTCTGGCAATCCCGATCTTCAGAAAAGGGTCAATCCTGCATTATCCGGGCTTGTCCCCACCCGTGCTCGCGGGCCGCTCGGAAGACTCGGCTGCCGGCGCATCCCCTTGTGCGGTAGATCTTGCCAGACAGATTGACCTCACCTTCGATTCATCCTTGCGCAGGTCGGCGCAAGCCCATCGGCGTTAGACTCGGCGCATTGCGAAAGCCCTCCTCGCCGGGGGTTGTGACGCTTGCACATTAGGTCAACAAAGGAGTTGGGAACATGTTCGAGAAAGTGGTTCCGGTGAGTCTGGAGCGTCATCGGAGCAAGAGAGTTCGGCCTGTCAATGACTTGCGTTTTGCGGCGAACCTTCACCTAGCCTATCTGACTGTCCACGAATTTGCTCGTGCAGCCGGCACTTATCCGATCGTTTTTCTCGAAGACAAGGCCTCAGATCAGTTTCGACCTCTGGCGCTGCTCGGGCTTGAGGCAGGCGAGAACCTTTTTGTCGATGCGCAAGGCCGATGGGAGGCCGCCTACATCCCCGCCATCATCCGGCGCTACCCCTTCGGTTTGTCGAGGGCAGAAGAGGCCGACCGCTACGTGGTGTGCGTAGACGAAGGCAGTGAGCTTTTGAGCGACACCGAAGGCTTGCCCCTGTTCGACGAGCAGGGACAGCCTACCGATGTGATTGAGAACGTCAAGCGCTACCTGGGCGAGCTGCAGCAGATGGAACAACTCACCAATGAATTTGTACAGTTCATTGTGCAGCACAACCTTCTGACGCCGCTGAACATGAGGGTCAGCGCCAGCGGTCAGGCGCGTACCATCTCCGGTTGCTACGTGATCAATGAGGAGCGTCTGAACAATCTGAGCGATGCGCGTTTTCTTGAGATTCGGCAGAAGGGTTATCTGCCAGCGCTCTACGCACACCTGATTTCACTGTCCCAGACCGAGCGCCTGGTGGCGCTCAAAGACCGCCGGGCCGCAGGTCCGGCGCCCAGTCCAGTAGAACAGTCGTCGGCTGTCGAATCCGAGTCTCAGGCCCGCGCGCCGCGCGGCCGGCGCGGTCGCGCCTCCGGGGTTGATCCCGAAGTGGCTTGAGTCGTCGGCCGATTAGAGCTGCGGACTCTGAGTCCTGGCCACCACTGGCTCAGCCCGAGCCGCCCGGCGTGTCCTGGGGCGGGCTGGGCTTGCGCACTTTCAGTAGCGTCTTGTTGCCGCTGGCCGGTTCTTTCAGTTCCACCGAGCGTTTGTCCTCGGCGCCGGCAAATTTGCTGTAACGACCTAAAACAGTGACCAACTGGGCATAGATCCGCGGATTGCCGGCCAGGCATTCGCCCTGGTCCAGGAAGTCGGCATCGCCGGTCAAGTTCCCGACCAGTCCACCGGCCTCGGTGATCAAGAGCGAACCGGCCGCCACATCCCAGGGCTTGAGTCCGGTCTCAAAAAAGCCGTCGCTGTAACCGGCGGCCACGTAGGCAAGATCCAAAGCGGCTGCTCCTGGCCGCCGCACACCGGCGCATTGGCTCATCACATCGGTGAGCATGCGGACGTAGATCGGCAAGGAGTCGCCAGGTCGGTAGGGAAAACCGGTGGAGATCAGACATTCTGAGAGCCGGGTTCGTTTGGCTACCCGAATGCGGCGGTCGTTGAGGAAGGCGCCACGGCCTCGGGTGGCGCAAAACAAATCGTTGCGGGTGGGGTCGTACACCACCGCCTGCTCAATGCGCCCCTTGACCGAAAGTGCGATGCTGACGCAGTAGACCGGAAACCCGTGGATGAAATTGGTGGTGCCATCCAGTGGATCAATAATCCATTGGTATTCGGAATCCTTGGCGCCATGATCGCTGCCCGACTCTTCCGCCAGGATGCCATGCCCTGGGTAGGCTTGCAGCAGCGTTTCGATGATTGCGGTTTCGGCCGCGTGGTCGACTTCGGTCACGAAATCATTGGTCTGCTTAGCTGAGACTCTGACCGACTCGACATCAAGCGCGGCTCGGTTGATAAGGGCGCCAGCGGCGCGCGCAGCCTTGATGGCCACGTTGAGCATGGGGTGCAGAGAACTGGGCATAGCGAGGACCAAGGAGCAAGCGGACTGCCGCGCCGGAAACCGGCTGACGGAGCGAAAGCGCAAATTCTACCGGTCGGCTTCGGTCCGCTCGCCCGCACGGCGACAATTGGTTCTTAAGCCCCCCGCCATGAAGACCCGATTCGTTCTCATCAACCCCAGTCACGCAGGTAACGTGGGCGCGGTGGCGCGTGCCATGAAGGTCATGGGCTTCGATGACCTTGTATTGGTGGCTCCACGCTGGGCAGATGTGCTGACCCGTCCCGAGGCGATCGAACGGGCCAGCGGGGCGGCTGATGTGCTGGCCCGGGCACGGGTGGTAGATCATCTTGCGGCGGCGCTCGAGGGCATCGATCATGTGTGCGCGACGGCCATGACGCCTCGCGATTTTGGCCCGCCGACCCGCAGTCCGCAGGCCCATTTCAGGGCTCTAGCGGCCGATCCCGACCAGAGACCGGGCGCTGTGGCTTTTCTTTTCGGTGCGGAGCGGCACGGTATGCGCAACGAAGATGTCTATCGCTGCCATGTCTGTCTGCAGATTCCTACGGCGTCCGACTATGGGTCACTCAATCTCGCCGCGGCGCTGCAATTGATCGCCTACGACTGGCGCCAGCATCTGGCTGGGTTGGCACCCCCGACCAGTGCTTTGCAGGCGCCGGTGGCCGATGCGGTACAGGTTTCGGACATGCTCGACCACTGGGAGCAGGCTTTGGTGGATGTGGGTTTTCTCGATCCCAAGACCCCTCGGAAACTGATGCCTCGCTTGCAGCAACTGTTCAATCGTGCCCGACCCACGCAAGAGGAAATTCATATCCTTCGAGGCATTGCGCGGGCGATGAGCGAGGCGGCGCGTCTGCGCCCCGCGCACCCTGAGCCGGGCAGGGCCATCGATTCGGCCGCTGCACAGGGTCGGAGCCATCGTTAGACTTCGGCCTATGTTGTCTCGATTGCGTACCGATATTCAGTGCATTCTGGAGCGAGATCCGGCTGCCCGGTCCAAATGGGAGGTGCTCACTTGTTACCCCGGATTGCACGCCTTGGTGTTACACCGGTGGGCCCACTGGTGCTGGAACCACAGTCTCAAATGGTTGGGCCGCTTCATTTCGCACCTTGCACGGTTTCTGACGGGTATTGAAATTCATCCTGGCGCCCGAATCGGAGAGCGCGTCTTCTTTGACCATGCCATGGGGGTGGTGGTGGGTGAGACGGCCGAGATAGGCGACGGTTGCACCATCTATCAAGGTGTGACCCTCGGGGGGACGTCGCTTTACAAGGGAACCAAGCGACATCCGACGCTCGGCCGCGATGTGGTGGTGGGTGCCGGCGCGCAGATATTGGGTGGTTTTGCGGTGGGTGACGGTGCTCGCATTGGATCGAACGCGGTGGTGGTCAAGCCCGTTCCCGCAGGTGCCACAGCGGTGGGCAACCCCGCGCGCATTATTCAGGCCGATACTGATCTGCGGCGCGAGCAGGCTGCCAGTCAGATGGGTTTTTCAGCCTACGGCGTGACGCAAAATGACGACCCTCTGTCGCAGGCCATGCGCGGCCTGATTGATAACGCCGCCTTACAGGACCATCAGATTGCGCTGTTGTGGCAGGCCATCGAAAAACTGGCGCAGCAGCAGCGCGATTGCGTACCTGTCGACGCCGCTCGAGCCGAGAGTTTTGAGGCTGAGAAATTCAACCAGATGGTCGGCAAGTAAGCTTTCGCGGCTTCAGCTGCGCTCGGGCCGCTGCGCGCTCTTGGGTCGAAAGGCCTTGCACACGTCGTCGCGGGTTTCCAGGTAGGGGCCACCGATCAGATCGATGCAGTAGGGTACGGCCGCGAAAATACCAGGCACCCGGTGCCCTCCAGCCTCGTCACGCAGGCCTTCCAGGGTTTCGGCAATCGATTTGGGCTGGCCCGGCAGGTTGATGATCAAGGTGCGGTCGCGGATGACGGCTTCCTGCCGCGACAAGATGGCGGTGGGTACAAAGTGCAGACTCACGCGTCGCATCTGTTCTCCAAAACCTGGCAAGGTCTTGTGCGCCACTGCCAGCGTGGCTTCCGGAGTCAGGTCGCGAGCCGCTGGGCCGGTGCCGCCAGTGGTCAGGATGAGCGCGCATCCGGCATCGGTCAGCTCGATCAACTGCTGGCTGATCTGGACCTGCTCATCAGGAATCAGGCGTTCGATGAATTCAATCGGGTTGTAGAGGGCGCGGCTTAGCCAGTCTCTGAGGGCGGGCAATCCCTTGTCTTCATAGACACCGCTGGAGGCCCGGTCGCTGATGGACACCAGGCCGATGCGAACCGGATCGTAGTTAGTCATGCAGTTGCTCCTTGAGCATCTGAAAGATGTCGCGATAGGCGCGCCCCTGGCGCGGCGCTTGGCCCGCCTGGGAGAGCTGATCCTTGGCGTCCTTTCGGGCCTGCCGCACCAGGGCGCGCAATTGCTGCACATCGGTGCTGGGGTGGTGTTCCACCCACTGGGCAAGGGCCTGGTCATCGGCCAATAGCTGCAATCGCCATTGCTCTGCCTGGTGCAGCAGCGCAATTTCTTGCGCGCTGCCCTGGTTGCGAGTGGCCAGCGTCTGCCGGATGGTTTCAAGCTCTTCTGGCTCCAGGCTGCGCATGAGCTTTCCCACGTACTGCAGCTGTCGCCTCCGGCCTTCAAAGTCGCGGATGCGGGCCGCTTCGTCCAGGGCTTGTCCGAGTTTTTCGGGCAATTGCAACTTCTCGCGCAGATCTTGGCTGACGCTCATCAACTCCTCGCCAAGGTCCTGCAGTTGCGCGCTTTCGCGCTTGAGATCGGTTTTGCTGACCTCCAAACCTCCCTTGAGCGCGCGTTTGTACTCCAGGTCGAGTTCGCTGCCTTCGGGCACAAACTGTCCTCGGACAAAGTAGCCTTTACGCGGTTTTCGGGACATGCAAGCTCGATTGGGGGGTTTGCCGGGGCACGGCTGGGAGGCGGACCGATATCATAGTGGCCCTCCTGAGGAACCCTTTCCGTGAAAAAAAAACCATCCCGCGCTGATTCCGGCTTTGCTTATAGCCGCACCGATTTTGAAGAGCTGGTCGATCATGCCCTGGCGCATGCTCGCAAGCTCGGGGCTACCGATGCGGCTGCAGAGGCCTCCGAGGGCTGCGGTCTTTCCGTCAGCGTGCGCAAAGGCGAACTGGAAAACGTCGAGCGAAACCGCGACAAGTCCTTGGGCATTACGGTCTATCTGGGGCAGCGGCGCGGCAATGCCTCCACCAGCGATTTCTCGCGCGCGGCTCTCGAACGCACGGTGCAAGCGGCCTACGACATCGCTCGCTTTACCGCCAGTGATCCCGCCGCCGGCCTGCCCAATGAAGAGGACATTGCGCGGGTGCAGCCCGCACTGGACTTGTTCCACCCCTGGGCCCTCAGCGCGGAGAAGGCCACCGAGCTGGCGCTTGAGTGCGAGGCAGCGGCGCTGCAGACCAGTTCGCTGATCACCAACAGCGAAGGAGCGGGTGTGTCGGCCCAGCAGAGCCATTTTTTCAGTGCCCACAGCCGAGGCTTTCGGGGTGGCTATGCCTCTTCGCGGCACAGCTTGTCGGCCGCCCCGATTGCTGGCACCGGCGATCAAATGCAGCGCGATGCCTGGTACAGCTCAATGCGCGATCCGAGCGAGCTGGCCAGCGCAGCGGCGGTGGGGCGCTACGCCGCCGAGCGGGCGCTGTCTCGCCTCAACAGTCGAAAAATCGCTACGACCGAATGTCCGGTCTTGTTCGAGTCGCCCGTGGCGGCAGGGCTGTTGGGTAGTTTTGTGCAGGCTGTCAGTGGAGGGGCCTTGTACCGAAAAAGCAGCTTTTTGCTCGACAGCCTTGGGCGGACGGTTTTTGCGCCGCATATCGACATCACCGAGGATCCTCATGTTCTCAAGGGCAAGGGCAGCGCGCCCTTTGACGATGAAGGCGTGAGCACCCGAGCGCGCTCGGTGGTGGACGCGGGCGTAGTACAGGGCTATTTCCTCAGCACCTATTCGGCCCGTAAGCTGGGTCTGCGCACCACTGGCCATGCCGGCGGCTCGCACAACTTGATCATGAGCAGCCGCCATACCCGGCCGGGTGACAACCTCGATGAGATGCTGCGCAAGCTGGGGACCGGCCTCTTTGTCACCGAGCTGATGGGTCAGGGGGTCAATCCGGTCACTGGCGACTATTCCCGCGGGGCGAGCGGCTACTGGGTGAAAAACGGTCGGATCGTGCATCCGGTTGAGGAAATCACCATCGCCGGCAATCTGAGGGATATGCTCATGGACATTGAGGCCATCGGGTCTGATGCCTACAACTACGGGGCCAAGACGGTCGGCTCTATCCTGATCAAGCGAATGAAGATCGCGGGCAGCTGAGGCTCATGCGTGCCGAGTTCCTGGCCGCGTTGGCGGCTTTGTGCTGGGCGATGGGCAGCTTGCTCTCGGCTCACGCCTCAAGCCGCATGGGGGCTTTTGCCTTTACCCGATGGCGTTTGTTCTTTGCCCTGACCCTGCTTTGGGCCTTGGCCGTTTGGACCGGGCAGTGGAACAGTCTGTCTGCGCCGGCGATGGCACTCTTGGCCCTGTCTGGTTTCGTCGGCATCTTCATCGGTGACACCGCTCTTTTTTCCTGCATGAACCGGCTCGGGCCTCGCCGCTGCGGGGTGCTGTTTGCCACCCACGCCCTGTTTTCGGTGCTGCTGGCCTGGGTTTTTCTGGGCGAGACACTTTGGGGCTGGACCCTGGCCGGAAGTGCCCTGCTGGTATCAGGGGTGATGGTGGCAATTGCCTGGGGTCGTCGAGCCGATGAAACCCACCGCTGGGAAGACACCCGTGGACGACTGGCCACCGGCGTCGCTCTGGGCCTGTTGGCGGCCGTTTGTCAGGCCGTGGCCACCCTGATGATCAAGCCCCTCATGAGCACCGGCATTGACCCGGTGACGGCCTCAGCCGTGCGGGTGAGTGCGGCCTTTGCGGTGCATTTGGCGTTGCTGTGGGCCGGGCTGGGACTGGCGCGAGTACAGCAGCCCTTGAGTGCCCATGTTTTGTGGAGCACCTGGGCCAGCGCTGCGGTGGCTATGGCGCTGGGCATGACCCTGATCCTGGCTGCGCTGCGCACCGGCCAAGCCAATCTGGTGGGCATACTGTCCTCCATCTCCCCGGTGCTGCTGTTGCCGCTGCTTTGGCTGGTCTATCGCCGCCGCCCGGCCCTCGGGGCCTGGTTGGGCTCCTCGATGGCCGTGGTGGGGACGGCGCTGATCCTTGCGGCCTGATTCGGCAGGTGCTTAGGGGCCCGCCAGCGCCGCCTTGACTGCTGCAGAGACCTGGGCCATATCGGCCTTGCCGGCCAGTTGTGCCTTGGCTGCACCCATGACCTTGCCCATATCGCCTGGGCCGCTGGCTCCGAGGCTGCTGACAAGGGCGCGCACGGCCTGTTCGACCTCCTGGGCGTTCATGCGCTGTGGCAGGTAGCCCTGCAGCACTTTCATCTCTGCTTCTTCCTTGTCTGCCAGGTCGAAGCGCTCGGCTTTACGGAAGGCCTCGATGGAGTCTTTGCGCTGCTTGATCAGCTTGTCCACGATGCCAATCACTGCGGCGTCGTCGAGCACGATGCGCTCGTCAACTTCCTTTTGCTTGAGCGCCGCCAGCAGCAGCCTAATGGTCGCCAGACGCTCGGATTCTCGAGCGCGCATGGCGGTCTTCATGTCATCTTGGATGCGGTCTCTGAGTGTCATGAGGGGTCTCCGGCTGGTTTCGGAAAAGACAAAGCCCGCCGAGATCTCCCTGGCGGGCTGTGGGTTCCGGCTGCCAAGGTTGGGCCGGATCGTGTGGGCACGATCAGTACAGCTTCTTGGGCAACTGCATCGAGCGGATGCGCTTGTAGTTGCGCTTGACCGCTGCCGCCTTCTTGCGCTTGCGCTCTGCAGTGGGCTTCTCGTAGAACTCGCGCGCCCGCAGGTCGGTCAGCAGGCCGAGTTTTTCGATGGTGCGCTTGAAGCGGCGCAGGGCCACGTCGAAGGGCTCGTTGTCTTTGACTCGAATGGTGGTCATCAATGCGTCCAGAAAATGCGCCGAGGGGATCAGCCTCTCTTGCGGCGCGGGGTTGCCGGCAAAGCGCGAGAGTATAGCAGGCCCGCGCCTTGTTCGCGGCGCGGCTGCGATGCCCGGGCCTGCTGGGGACCCGGACCCGTGGCTCGGGTCAGGTCTTGAGCGCCTGAGCGCATGCCTGCGCGCTGGCCCAGGCCCACTGAAAGTTGTAGCCGCCCAGCCAGCCGGTGACATCGACCACTTCTCCGATGAAGTACAGCCCCGCTTGCTTAGATTCCATGGTCTGCGAGGACAGGTCCCGGGTGTCCACCCCGCCGGCCGTCACCTCGGCCTTGCGGTAGCCCTCGGTGCCCTCGGGTCTCAGTTCCCAGTGGCCCAGGCGCTGCGCCAGGTCGCAGAGCGATTTGTCGGCCACATCGCAAATCGACCGCTGCAGCCCAGGCTCAGCCTGGGTCCAGACTTCTGCCAGCCGAGTCGGCAGCAAGCTGCCCAGCTCCGTGCTGACCTGTTTGCGAGAGTGGGCCTTCAGACCGATCAGGTGCGCCTGAAGACTGCTGGCATGCGATGGGGTCGGCAGCAGGTCGATCTGCACGGGCTGTCCTTCCCGCCAAAAGCTCGAAATTTGCAGGGCAGCCGGGCCACTGAGTCCTCGGTGGGTAAAGAGCAGGTCTTCGTCGAAGCTTGTTTGTTGGCCCTTGCGACCAGATCCGGGTGCTTTCACGCTCATCCGTACCGGCAGGGACACTCCAGCCAGATCTCGGTACCGCGTCCAAAGCGCGGGATCGAAGGTCAGTGGAACCAGAGCCGGTCGCGTGGGCACTACTCTCAGGTCGAATTGGCGAGCGATCCGGTAGCCCCAGTCGCTGGCCCCAATTTGAGGGATCGACAGGCCCCCAGTGGCGATCACCAGTTGCCGGGTCTGTACCTGGCCCTTGTTTGTGTCGATTCGGTATTGCCCGTCTGTGCCCACAACTGATCCGACCTCGCAGGGCTGCCAGCGCTCAACTCCTCCGGCCTGGCAGTTGGCAAGCAGCAGGTCGATGATGTCCTGGGCGGATCGGTCGCAGAAGAGCTGGCCCTTGTGCTTCTCATGGAAGGCGATGCCGTGCTGTCGCACCAGGGCGATGAAGTCCTGGGGGGTAAAGCGAGCCAAAGCGGATCGGCAAAAGTGGGGGTTGTCGCTTAGGAAATGTTGCGGTCCAGTATCGGTATTGGTGAAATTGCAGCGCCCCCCGCCTGAGATGCGAATTTTTTCGGCTACCTTGGGGCTGTGATCAATCAACAGGACCTTCACTCCGCGACGGGCGGCCTGGCCAGCGCAGAACAGTCCCGCAGCGCCGGCCCCCACGATTACCGCGTCAAAGTATTGCATCGAGGGCAGTGTAGGCGGGCGGGTGGATCTCTCTGCGTGACGGGTTCATCTTGGGCGTCCGGCCGGCCCGTCTGCGTGTTTTTGCATAGGGAGGTCTACGGGTAATCCCGAATCCGAGTGGCAGCCGACTCAGCTGTGGCCTGTTACATTGCCAGTTGATCTAAATTTATTGCCCGCTGCGCCTTTTGCAGGCACCGACGCTGCGGGCTCAGTGCAGAGGCGAATTGATGGCTTCCAAAATCGCGACGCGGCTCCTCGCCGTGGCCCTTCTTGCAGTGGTCGCTGGCGGTGGTTGGTGGTATCAGAACCGCGATCGGTTCTCCAAGCCGGAAGGCGCGGGCCCGCAAGCGGCCGCCCCTGTGGGGGGGGGCGCTGCCGATGGTGCCCGGCCACCTGGAGCTTCGGGCCCGGGTGGATCACCGGCTGCGCCGGGTGGTCCCGCCGCGGGGCCGGGTGGCGGCAAGCCTGCGGTCGAGGTGGCCTTGGTGCAGCAGACCCCTCTGACCGATGAAGCCCAGTCGGTGGGCAGTTTGCGGTCGCGGCAAAACGTGATCATTCGGCCTGAGGTCAGCGGACGCATCACGCAGGTCAATTTTCGTGACGGCCAGCGAGTGAGCAAGGGACAGCTGCTGGTTCAGCTAGACGACCAGCTCGCACAAGCCCAGGTCAAGCAGGCCGAGGCAGAGGTCTCGATCATGAGGTCGAACTTCAATCGCAACAAGGAGCTGGTGGAGCAGAACTTCATCAGTCGTCGCACTCTCGATGAAAGTGCGGCCAATCTGGAAGTGGCACAAGCCAAACTGGCGCTGGCCAAGGCCTCTGCTGACCGGTTGAAGATTCTGGCCCCCTTCGATGGCACCGTGGGTATCCGGTCCGTCAATCTCGGTGACTACCTCAAGGATGGAGCGGATGTCGTCAACCTCGAAGACATGGACGCGATGTACGTGGACTACCGCTTGCCCGAGCGTTTGCAGACGAAAGTGCGGGCCGGACAGCGCGCGCAGGTCGAGATCGATGCGCTGCCTGGCAGAAAGTTCATGGCCGTGGTGCAAGCGATCGACCCGTTGATCGATGCCAACGGACGCTCCCTGGGACTTCGCGCGTGCATTGATAACCGGCGGATGCAATTGCGGCCCGGTATGTTCGCCCGGGTCTCCACAGTTTTTGCCCAGCGCGAGAAAGCGCTCACCGTCCCCGAGGAGGCCATCGTCCCGCAGGGAGGTCGGCAGTTTGTGATCCGTCTGGTCGATGGGCCCAACGGCAAGGTCACTCAGCGGGTAGAAGTCCGCCTCGGTTTGCGTGTGCCGGGCCGCGCCGAAATTCTGGGCGGTCTGGAAGCGGGTGACACCATCGTGGTGGCGGGACAGCAGCGCTTGCAGCGCGACGGCATGGAGGTGCGTGTGATTGAAGCCGGCGGCGGCCGTCCGGGCGGTCCTCCTGGCGCGGGCGGTCCTCCGGGCGCGGGTGGTCCCCCGGGTGCAGCTCCAGCCCCGGGTGGTCCTCCGGGTGCGGGAGGGGCGGCGGCTGCAGCGGGCGGGCGACAGGGCGGGCGTGCCGCTGCGCAGGCGCCTTTGAAGGGGCCTGATCCCTGTCTGATGGCCGGTGGGCCGACTGGGGGGGCAGGGGGCAGCCGTGACGCTGCTCCGACGAATCGTCCAGCGGCGGCGCGTCAGCCGGGTTGAGCCCGGGTCTGATTGAACCGTCCGCAGATAACGAACCACCGACAAGAGGCCGCTGACCATGCAACTGGCAGAAATATCGATACGCCGTCCGGTCTTCGCTACGGTCCTCTCCTTGCTTATTGTGCTGGTGGGTGCCGTCAGCTTCGACCGATTGACGGTCCGCGAGTATCCAAAGATTGATGAGCCGGTGGTGACCGTAAGCGTGCGTTACCCAGGTGCATCGGCGGAGGTGATCGAGTCGCAGGTCACCAAGCCTCTGGAGGACTCGATTGCCGGCATTGACGCGGTGGATGTGCTCACCTCCATCAGTCGGGCCGATCAGGCCCAGATCACGGTGCGATTTCGCTTAGAAAAAGATGCTGACTCGGCCGCCGCTGAGGTCAGGGATCGCACGGCCAGGGTCCGCAACCGCCTGCCGCAGGCTATTGAGGAGCCGGTGATCGCCAAGGTTGAGGCTGATGCCTTCCCGGTGATTTGGCTGGCTTTTGCGAGCGAAACCACGCCACAGTTGGCCATCAATGATTTGATCAATCGGGTGGTCAAGCCGCGCTTGCAAACCGTTACCGGGGTAGCAGACGTGCGGATTTTCGGTGAACGAAAGTACGCGATGCGGGTCTGGCTCGATACCGATCGCTTGGCCGCTTATCGCTTGACCACCCAGGATGTCGAGGATGCGATTCGACGCAGCAATCTTGAGCTGCCGGCCGGCCGGATTGAGTCGGTGCAGCGCGAGTTCAGCGTCACCTCGCAAACCGATCTGGCTCGGGCGGGTCAGTTTGGCGATATCGTGATCCGCACGGTCAATGGCTTCCCGGTCAAGATAAGGGATGTGGCCCGGGTTCGGGAGGAGCCCGCAGATGAGAGAACGGCGGTCCGACTCAACGGCAAGCCTTCTTTGTCGGTAGGGGTGATTCGTCAGGCCACAGCCAATCCCCTGGATCTGTCTCGCGGAGTGCGCGAGATGATGCCCAAGTTGCAAGCGGACCTGCCGGGCGACATCCAGATTTCGGTGGCCAATGACAACTCGGTTTTTATCGATAGATCCATCAAAAACGTCTACAAAACGATTGCTGAGGCGGTCGTCTTGGTGGCCCTGGTCATCTTCGTCTTTTTGCGCACCTTGCGCGCCTCCCTAATCCCGATCATCACCATTCCGGTCAGTCTGGTCGGAACCTTCGCCTTGATGAGTCTGGCCGGCTTCTCTATCAACACCCTGACGTTGCTGGCGCTGGTGCTGGCCATAGGCTTGGTGGTCGACGACGCAATCGTGATGCTGGAGAACATCTACCGGCATATTGAGGAAGGCATGGATCCGTTTTCGGCGGGAATCAAGGGGGCGCGGGAGATCGGTTTTGCGGTTGTGACCATGACGGCGACCTTGGTGGCGGTCTATGCGCCCCTTGCTTTCACGCCAGGGCGAACCGGTCGCTTGTTCATCGAGTTTGCGCTGGCGTTGGCCGGTGCGGTGGTGGTTTCCGGTTTTGTGGCGCTGACGCTCACGCCCATGATGTCGTCTAAGTTGCTGCGTCACAACCCCAAGCCCAATTGGTTCGACCGCAGTATGGAGCGGGTGCTCAATTCAATATCCGAGGGCTACGGAGCGGCGTTGAGGTGGTTGGTCACAGCCCGTGTTCGACCGGGAGTGGACGCCGGCTTGATGAGCAAAGCCGGATCCTGGTTCCTGCAGGCCCGCTGGATCGTGCTGGCGGTCATGGCGCTCAGCGCAGCGGGGATCGCCTGGGTGTTCCCGAGCATGAAGTCAGAGTTGGCTCCGCTTGAGGATCGTGGTGTGATTTTGGCCAATATCAATGCACCTGACGGTGCCACTTTGGCCTACACCGATCGCTATGCCCAGATGATCGAGGCCATGGGGCAACGCTATCCTGAATTTGACCGAATTTTTGCCAATGTAGGTAACCCCACCGTGGCGCAGGGCTCCGTGTTCTATCGAGCGGTGGATTGGGACGATCGCAATCGCACCACGCTGGAGATCGCGCGGGAGTTGCAGCCGCGATTTGCCTCTTTGGCGGGCGTCAACGCGTTTCCGATCACGCCACCTTCTTTGGGTCAGGGCTTTCGGGAGCGACCCTTGAGCTTTGTGATTCAGACCTCGGCCAGCTACCAGCAGCTCAATCAGGTGACCCGGCAGATGCTCGACGAGATGGCCAAGAACCCGGGCATCATCGCGCCGGATGTGGACCTGCGCCTGAACAAGCCCGAATTGCGCATCGAGGTCGACCGTGACCGTGCCTCTGATCTTGGAGTGGGCGTGGACGCGGTCGCCCGGGCGATCGAAACCCTGCTGGGCGGCCGAAATGTCACTCGCTACAAGCGGGATGCGGATCAATACGATGTCATCGTGCAGACGCAGGCCTCTGGCCGCAACACGCCGGACGACATCGAACGCATCTATGTGCGGGGTCGCAATGACGCGATGATTCCCCTTTCTGCACTGGTCAAGATTCGTGAGACGGTTTCGCCGCGAGAGTTGAATCACTTTGGGCAGCGCCGTTCGGTCACCATCACGGCCAATCTGTCGCCCGACTATTCTCTCGGCGAAGCCCTCAAGTTCATGGATGAGGCGGCATCCAGGGTATTGAAGACGGGCTTTAGTACCGATTTGAGTGGGACTTCGCGTGAGTTCCGCAACAGCCAAGGCGCGCTGGCCGTGGTTTTTATACTGGCGCTGATCTTTATCTTTCTGGTGCTGGCAGCCCAGTTTGAAAGCTTTGTTGATCCGCTGGTCATCATGCTGTCGGTGCCGATGTCGATGATCGGAGCCTTGTTGGCCCTCAAGTGGTCGGGCGGCTCTCTGAACGTCTACTCGCAGATTGGATTGATCACGCTGGTGGGACTGATTACCAAGCACGGCATCTTGATTGTGGAATTCACCAATCAGTTGCGCGTCCAGGGCATGGAGATGACCGACGCGCTGATTCGTGCCTCTACCCAGCGCCTGCGTCCGATTTTGATGACCACCGGAGCCATGGTGCTTGGCGCGATTCCGCTGGCTCTGGCCACCGGCGCGGGGGCTGAAAGCCGGATTCAGATTGGCTGGGTGATCGTCGGAGGAATGAGCCTGGGTACCGCACTGACCATCTTTGTGGTGCCGACCATGTATTCACTTTTTGCCCGCCGATCGATCCCCGGGGCCGATACGCGCGAGGTGCAGGAAGCAGAACATCCGGCTCATGGTCAGGAGATCGTGGCCAAGTAGCCCCCCGTCAGACAGGAGATCAACATGCCCAAAGCCTATTGGATCAGCGCTTACCAGGCCATTCATGACGAGGCGGCTTTGCAGGCCTATGCGCGGCTGGCTGGGCCTGCCCTGCAGGCTGCCGGCGGCCGTATTCTGGCGCGGGGCTTGCCTGCAGCAGTCAAGGAGCAGGGCAAGTCTCAACGCACGGTCATCGTGGAATTCGACAACCTGCAAGCGGCTTTGGATGCTTATCAGAGTCCCGGCTATCAGGAGGCGCTGGCAGCCCTCGGCCCGGCCGCGGCGCATCGGGACATTCGCATCATCGAAGGTCTTTGAGGCGGGTGTCGCCTCAAAGATAGCCTTCGAACATCATCACTTCGACCGCATCGCCGGGCTTCACCGAGCCCGATTCGTGGGGCAAAACGATTAATCCGTTGGCCTCGGTCATCGAACTTAAGACGCCAGAGCCCTGGTTGCCTGTGACTTGCACTTGCAACTGGCCTTGTGGGTCGATGCTGACCCAGCCGCGTTGGTATTCGGTTCGCCCCGGTTTTTTTTGAAGGGCCGTTAGGCTTCGAGCCTGCAACAGGGGAGGGGGCTCATCAGCGCAGCCCATCAGTTTGAGCAGGGTGGGCCGTACCAAGGCCATAAAGGTCACCATTACGGCCACCGGGTTGCCTGGTAAACCAAATACCAGAGTGGGCCTTGCTCGGTCTGGTCGTTGGACTCGTCCGGCTGCAAGGGGGCGCCCGGGGCGCATGGCCACCCGCCAGAACACCATATCGGCCACTTCATCAAGAAGGATGCGGGTGTGATCGGCTTGGCCTACGCTCACGCCTCCTGAACTGATGACCACATCGGCCTGATCGGCGGCCCTCTCCAGCGCGGTGCGCAGCCGGGCAGGGTCGTCGGGGATCAGTCCCAGATCGACCACCTCGCAGCCTAGCCTTCGCAGCAGGCCCATCAGGCTGTAGCGATTGCTGTCGTACACAGAGCCTTCGCGTAGAGGCTCGCCCAGAGCGGCGATTTCGTCTCCGGTGGACAGGCAGGCCACTACCGGCCTGCGGTAGACCGGCAAGCTTTCGATCCCTAGGGAGGCAGCCAGGCCGAGTCGAGCCGGTCCAATTCTCTGCCCTCGGCGCAAGGCGACCGCCCCGATTCGCAGATCCTCTCCTTTGAAGCGGCGGTTGTCGCCGGCTCGCAGGCTTGTTGTCGGAAATCGGATCGTCCTACCGGTATCGTCGGCCTGAACCATTTCTTGCGGCACCACCGTGTCGAGTCCGGCGGGCATGATGGCGCCTGTCATGATGCGCACACATTGCCCCGCTTCGATCCTGCCGGTCCACGCCCGACCGGCAAGAGCCGTGCCCACCACCTCAAGAGACAAGGTCTGATCCCCTGCGCTCAGGTCCACCCCTCTGAAGGCGTAACCGTCCATGGCCGAGTTGTCGTGTGGCGGAACGTCGAGTCCGCTGACCAGATCACGGGCGAGAATACGATCGCCGGCTTCGATCAGTGGCACTTCATCGATCTGGTCCAGTGGCGCAACCAAAGCTTCCAGGAAGGTTCTTGCCTGCCTGATGGGAAGTGCGCTGGGGTCATAGCCTTCCAGCGCATCGGCAATTTGCTGCAGGGTTCTCACGAGGCGGACTCTTGTTCCAACTGATCGAGCTGCTGCAAGGTGTTGATGTTCAAAAAGGCTCTGCGGTCATCTCCTGGCCGGTCAAATCGAGCCAATACAGTGCGCTCGCCTGCAGTCCAGGCATCGATCTTGCGCCCACCCGATTGCATAAAGGCCTGCAGCCGCTCGCGCAGTTCGACCTTGAGCAGACAAAACACGGGCTGCGGTCGCATCAGGTCCTCACCACCTTCGAAGGCGGCAGCCATCGCGATGTCGGCGTCGGCCTCCTGGAGGCAGTTGTACAGCCGCTCGACCAAATCGAGCGGAAAAAGGGGCTGTCGCAGGCCACGGTGCAGAGCAGGGGCGTCTGGCAGTGGGTCAGGCCCGCCATGAATCCGGCCAGAGGCCCTGGGAATGAACCGCTGGCCGGGCCGTCGGACCACACCGGCCACGACCAGGACGCGTATTGTGGGTGGTGGCGGTTGGCATTGATGGCCAGCGCGCCCACTTGCGGCGCCAGTCGCCGCGCGCAGTGCAGAGCCAGCGCCTGTCCGTGCAGGCTCTGCAGTCCCTTGTCCAGGCCTCCCATGCGCGATCCCCTGCCGCCTGCCAGCACCAGTCCGGTGACGTCCTCACATTGCATCTCAGCCCCCGATGTAGCTCATCTCCACCCGTGGGCCAGTTGGGGCGGCGGGGCTTGGAGACTCTTGAGCGGCCCGCAACTGAGAGTAACGGTCGCTGCGCTGTTGCCAAACGTGTGCAAGAGCCGTGCTGATTTGTGCGTCTGTGTACCCGTTGCGCAGCAATGCTCGCAGATCATGCCCTTGGGTGGCAAACAGGCAAAGAAAGAGTTTGCCCTCTGTCGACAGACGGGCGCGGTTGCAGTCGCCGCAGAAAGCCTGCGTCACGCTGCTGATGACTCCTATCTCGCCGCCCCCGTCTGCGTAGCGCCAGCGCTGTGCAGTCTCGCCTGGCGCATGAGTCTGCATTGGCTCCAAGCGGTGGTGGGCAGAGATCCTCTCGATCACGCGTGCCGATGGCAGCACTTCGTCCATACGCCAGCCGTTGGTCTGTCCCACATCCATGTACTCGATAAATCGCAGCACGGCGGAACTGCCTCGGAAGTGCCTGGCCATAGGCAAGATTTCCTGGTCGTTGGTCCCCTTCTTGACCACCATATTGATCTTCAGCGGCGAGAGTCCCACCTTTTGAGCCACCTCGATGCCCTTGAGAACATCGGCCACCGGAAAATCTACGTCGTTCATCTGTCGGAAGACGACGTCGTCCAGTCCATCGAGGCTAACCGTGACTCGTTGCAGTCCGGCGTCCCGCAGCGCTTGGGCTTTGCTCGCTAACAGCGAGCCGTTGGTGGTCAGGGTCAGATCCAGGTCGCGGCCGGTGGCGGTTTTCAGTCGGGCCAGCATACCAATCAGCACCTCGATGTTCTTGCGCAGCAAAGGCTCGCCCCCCGTGAGCCTGATTTTTTCGACCCCGTGCTCAATGAACAGCCGTGCCAGCCGGACGATTTCCTCGAAGCTCAGCAGGGAGCTCTGTGGGAGGTAGACGTAGTCCTTATTGAAAACCTCGCTGGGCATGCAGTAACTGCATCGAAAATTGCAGCGATCGGTCACGCTGATGCGCAAGTCGCGCAGAGGTCGCTGCAGGAGATCGGTTAAGCGGCCATCGGGAGTGATCGGCTGCGCGGGAATGCGCGGTACCCGGCTGACGTAGCGCTGGTCGGCCAGTGGAATGATGCGCTGGGGTTCACTCATGGCGGCAGGATCTCAGACGCAACGCGCGCCGTCGACCTCAAGGCAAACTCCGGAGATGAAGGCGGCCTCGTCACTGGCCAGGTAGAGCACCGCGTGGGCCACATCAAGCGCCGTGGAGAAGCGGCCCAATGGGATCGTGGCACGAAAGCGGGCCAGACGCTCGTCTGTCAACTCACCACCGGCAAAGAGTTCCCCCATGCCAGTGGTCGGATTCATGACTGGGTTGATGCAATTGACCCGGATGTTGTCGGGTCCTAGCTCCGCAGCCAGGGACTTGCTGGTGACAATGGCCGCCCCTTTGGATCCGTTGTACCAGGTCAGGCCCGGACGCGGCCGTACACCTGCGGTGGAGGCGATGTTGATAAAACAACCGCCACCCTGGGCCCTGAAGACCGGCACCGCGTGCAGGGTGCTCAGGTAGATGCTCTTGACGTTGACTGCGTAGCATCGATCGAAGTCGTCTTCGCTGACGGTCAGTGCACTTTGGTTGCGATGGGTCCAACCGGCGTTATTGACCAGCACATCGAGTCTGTCATGGCTGGCCAGGGCGGAGTCGACCAGCCGCTTCATATCGGCGCTGCGGGTGACATCGGCCTGAACAAATCGTGCCTGACCGCCGCTGGCCTGAATCTCAGCGGCAACGCGCTGCCCACCTTCTGCCTGGAGATCGTTCACGATGATCCGAGCGCCCTCTTGGGCCAGTCGCTTGGCAATGCCCTCTCCTATGCCGCTACCGGCGCCAGTGACGATGATGGATTTATTCTTGAGTCGCATATCGGTCCCACTGCTCAGTGGACTCCATGAATCCGAAGCCTCTATTTTGCGGGAACCGGAGCCGGGCTCGGGCCGATGACCGGTGCTGGCGAAGGGCCGATGGCCGGACCAGGTGAAGGACCGATAACCGGCGCTGGCGAAGGACCCGGCTCTGCGGTCCCAGTTGAGCCCGAGGGGGATGGCTCCGCCGTGGCAGAAGGGCCGGCCGATGGTTCCACACTGATTGCCGGCGGCTTGGCGTACACCATATCCCGCAAGGTCAGCGAGAGAGCCGGCAGATAGGTGATGACAGCCAGACAACCGAGTATGACCAGCACGAAGGGAAGCAGATGCCCGACGATGCGGTCCAGAGAGATGCGTGCCACGGTACAGGCGGCAAAAAGGTTGACTCCGAAGGGCGGCGTGATCATGCCCAGCGCGAGGTTGACCACCATGATGATCCCAAAGTGAACAGGATCAATGCCAAAGTGCACCGCCACCGGCACCAGAATCGGAGCCAGCACGATGATGGCTGCTGATGTCTCAATGAACATGCCGATGACAAACAGGGCCGCATTGACGCCCAGGAGGAACAAGCCGGGCGATTGCAGGATGTCCTTGAGCCACAGGCCGATCGCGTCAGGTATGCCGGCGCGTGTGATCAAAAACGCAAAAAGCCCCGCATTGGCAATGATGAACATGATGACCGCACTGGAGATCACCGACTTGCGCAACACGGCCATCAGGTCAGACCATTTGAGCTCCCGATGAATCAGTGTGCCCACGATCAGCGCATAGAACACTGCGATGACCGAGGCTTCAGTTGGGGTGAAGACGCCTCCGTAAATGCCGCCGAGGATGATGACCGGCATCAACAGGGCCCAGCCGGCACTCCAGGTCGCACGCATCACCCCGAGTCGACCCTCTCCATCGTTCTGGCCCCAACCCTTGTATCGGCAGTACAGGTGAACGAACAGCATGAGGACGCCGCCAATCAACAAGCCCGGTCCTATGCCGGCAATGAAGAGTTCGCCTATCGAGACCTCGGCGGCTACCCCGAAGAGGATCATTGGGATCGAAGGCGGAATGATGACGCCCAGCTCGGCTGAGGTGGCTTGGAGGGAGGCCGCATAGCCGGTCGGGTAGCCGTGCCGAATCAGGGCCGGGATCAGGATCGATCCAATCGCAAAAGTGGTGGCTACCGAGGATCCGGAAACGGCCGCAAAAATCATGCAGGTCAGTACGCAGGTCATGGGCAGGCCACCCTGCACCCCGCCGACTAGAGATTTGGCGAACTCGACCAGGCGTCTGGAGATGCCGCCGGTTTCCATCAGGTTGCCGGCCAGAATGAAAAATGGGATCGCCGCCAAGGGAAACTTGTCGATGGCGGAGAACATTTCCTTGGGTACCAGGATCAGTTTGCTGCTGTCGTACAGCGCCAGACCCAGAACCGCCGAACCACCGATGGACACGGCAATCGAGATGCTCATGGCAAAGCACAGCAGCATCGTGATCATCAGGGTCAGAGACATGGTCGGCGTCGGGAAAGTGAGTGATCCGGAGGACTATTGAGCGGTTGAGAGCTCTTCGGCGCGTGGGTCGAGATGCTGGGCCACCACGGCCAGCAGCCCCAGCAGGGCGCCGGCTGGCAAGGCGCCATAGGCCCAGGACATCGACAGGTCCATGCTGGCAAAAGTCTGAAAGCGAACACGCTGGATCAATTGCAGGCCGAAATACAGCACCACGCTGAGGAAGGCCAGGTTGAACAGGGTGATGATCCAGCGCACAGCCCGCCTCCAGTGCCCCCGGGACAGCCGAAGCATCAGATCGACTGACACCATGGAGCCTTGACGCAAAGCGGCCACCACGCCAAGCATGACCATCCAGATCAGCATCCTTCTCATGGCCTCCTCGGTCCATGTGGAGGGCTGCTGGAATACGAAGCGTGAGACGACCTGCCAGAGACCGAGGCAGGAGATCACGGCCAGAATCAGGCAGGCGATGTGCAGGCTCAAGCCGGTGGTGTAGCGGTCGATCCGCAGAATCAGCTGTCTCATGTTGGGTAAGGGGTGGGCATGGACTGCGCCTAATGTGGACTCTTGCAACCCACCGGCCGCCGCAGTCCTAGGGGACGGGCGGCCGCGTGGGTGCAGTGCTGCCTTTACTTGACCGCCTGGATGGCCGCAATACGCGCGGCTCCAAACTCCTTCGCATACTCCTGATACGCAGGGGTGACTGCTTTGCGGAAGCTCTCACCGTTGACCTGGCGAACCACTTGCATGCCGTCCTTCTCCAGCTGTGCAATACCGTTGTTCTCATCGTCATTGACACGCTTGCGCTGAGCAGCGGCAGCTTTCTTGCCGGCTTCCTGGAAGACGGTCTTTTCGGCTGCCGACAACTTGTTCCAGACGTTGGGAGACAGGATGATCACGGCCGGCGAATACACATGGCCAGTCAGAGACAGGTGTTTCTGGACCTGGGAAAACTTGGCTGCCAATATCACTGGAATCGGATTTTCCTGGCCGTCTACCGTGCCCTGCTGCAGAGCGGTGAACAGCTCGGGAAATGGCATGGGCGTGGGCAGAATGCCAAAGGTCTTGTAGCCGTCCATGTGAACCTTGTTTTCCATGGTCCGCATCTTCAGACCGCGTGCATCATCGGCGGAGCGGATCGCCCGCTTGCTATTGGTCATGTGACGGAACCCGTTTTCGGTCCAGGCCAGGCCCACGAGTCCTTTGGCCTGCATGGCCTTGAGCAGGTCCTGGCCTACCTGTCCGTCCATTACCTTGCGTGCGTGGTCATAGTCACGGAACAGGAAGGGGATGTCGACAATCTTGACCTCGGGCACGAAGTTGCCCAGCGGACCGGTCGAGGTGTTGACCAGGTCGAGAGTACCCAGCTGAACGGCCTCGATCATCTCGCGCTCACCACCCAAGGAGCCCGAGGGGAAGTGCTGGCACTTATAGCGACCTTGCGTGCCTCTTTCAATTTCCTCGCAGAAAGTGTTGGCGCCCACCCCGTAATGTGAGTTGGTGGGGACGGCGTAACCGATCTTCAAGACGGTTTGAGCCTGGGCCGCACCAGCAATCAGCAGGCCGGCGAAGCCGAGTGAACGGACGAGTCGGGACAGTTGCATGGGAAGTCTCCTGTGGTTGGAAAAGGGGCTTGATTGTGGGTCAGAATTGCAGGGAAATCACCGGTCGGACAATGCGGGGATGGGGGTTTTCTGAGTCAGTTGGCGCATCCAACCCAGCCCGGCCGAGGTGCCCTCGCGAGGGCGGTATTCACAGCCAATAAAGCCAGCGTACCCCATTCGCTCAAGCAAATCAAAAATGAAGGCGTAATTGACCTCGCCCTCGTCGGGCTCATGTCGCCGGGGAACGCTGGCCATCTGGATATGGCCTATCCCTGAAAAATGCCGCTCGATCCTGCGGGCCAGATCGCCCTCGACGATCTGGCAATGATAGAGATCCATCTGCACTTTGATATTGGGTCGATCCACTTCCGCGCAGATGTCGTGCGCCTGTTGCTGGTGAGTCAGGTAGTAGCCGGGCATGTCACGGCGGTTGATGGGTTCGATCAAAGCCGTGATGCCATGTTCGGACAGGCGGTCGCAAAGCAGTCGCAGGTTGTCGACATAAGTCTTGCGCAGGATGGCGGGATCTTGCCCCTGTGCCTCAATGCCAGCCATTACATGGATGCGTCGTGCCCCAGTGGCCAGGGCGTAGCGCAGACCCAGATCGACGCTTTGAGCAAACGCTGCCTTACGCTCGGGAAGGCAGGCCAAGCCACGTTCACCGGCCTCCCAGTGTCCTGGCGGAAGGTTGAACAGGGCCTGAGTCAGCTTGGCTTGATCAAGTTTTCGAGCGACCACATCCACGCCATAGGCGTAAGGGAACAAATACTCGATGGCCTCGAACCCGTCGTCCGCGGCAGCTGCGAAACGATCGAGGAAGGGCACCTCGCTGTACATCATGGAGAGGTTGGCGGCAAAGCGCAGCATGAGATAGAGCTTGACGATGCAAGGGCGACCATCGAGCCTTCTTGCCCGAGGATTGAGGATGATACCCAGGGCCTAGTCCAGCTGGCACAAGGGTTTTCGCGATGCGTCGAGCGCTTTCCTGAGCCACACGCGATAAAAAAAGCCCGCCAATCGGCGGGCTTGTACTGAAAGGCGATTTTGTTCAGGTTTTATTTGCTGCCCGTGCCGCCGGCAGCCGTCGAGGGCGCGGCGGCCGGCGCTGCAGGTGCCTGCGGTGCGCTTGCATCGGCTGCCGCAGCTGGCACAGCCGCTGGGGCCACCACCGCGGCCGGCGCCGCACTTGGAGCGGCCTTGGCGCCCCCGTGGAATTGAACCACCAGGGGCACGATTAGCAGCGCCACGATGTTGAT